>CANRDW010000043.1 GCA_947629505.1 uncultured Clostridia bacterium | reverse complement strand
TGCCATAACTTGCAGGGCCCGCATGCATATTATCTGGGTGAAGTGTTCTGCCTGTGCCACCGCCAGATGCAACTGAGAAGTATTTTTTGCCGTTGTCATTGCACCATTTTTTGTATGTCCCGGCAACAGGGTGTTGGAAGCGGGTTGGGTTTGTGGAGTTTCCTGTGATTGACACATCCACGCCCTCATGTTGCATAATTGCCACGCCTTCGCTCACGTCATATGCGCCATAGATTTTAACCTTTGCTTTTTCGCCTTTAGAGAATGGAATTTCTTCCAAAACCTTCAATTTTTGTTCTTTGTGGTCAAATTGTGTGTTGACATATGTGAAACCGTTTACTCTTGCAATGATGTAAGCCGCATCTTTGCCAAGACCGTTTAACACAACTTTAAGCGGAGTTTTTCTTATCTTGTTGGCGGTGCGAGCAATTCCCATTGCGCCTTCGGCAGCAGCGAAACTTTCGTGCCCAGCCAAGAAACAGAAACATTTTGTGTTTTCGTCCAAAAGTCTGCCTGCAAGTTTGCCGTGACCAAGCCCGATTTGGCGTTCATCTGCCACAGAGCCTTTCACGCAGAAAGCCTGCAAGCCCTCGCCAATTTTTTCCGCATATTCACTTGCGTTTTTGCAGTTTGATTTGAGTGCGATTGCTGTTCCAAGGGCGTAGGCGTCAACAGCACTGTCAAAGCAAATTGGTTGGATGTCGCGAACGGTTTTTTCAACGTCAATTCCGTTTTTAAGACAGAAATTTTTTACTTCATCAATGTTTTTAAAGCCATATTCTTTCAATTTTTTTGGCAAATATTCAAACTTTTCCATGCTTAGTTCCCCCTTGGATTGATGATTTTTTTGGCTTCATCAAAGCGTCCATACACTTTTGTGGCTTTTTCGATTGCTTCTTTCTTTGACATAGAATCGTCTTGCAAGTTTTTCAGCAAAAGCCCCAAATTCACATATTCATAGCCGATTGTTTCGCCCTTTTCATCAAGCGCCATTTTGGTGATGTAGCCCTCGGCAAGATTGAGATATTTCACGCCACCTTGTTCTGTTGAAACGATTGTTCCAACTTGGCTGTTTTTGTATTTCCCCAAATCTTCCAAAGATGTGCCAATAGGAAGCCCTCCAAGTGAGAAAGCGGACTGACTTCTGCCATACACAAGTTGCAGGAAGATGTTTTTCATAGCGTCATTGATTGCGTCACAAACAAGGTCGGTGTTGAGTGCTTCCAAGATTGTCTTGCCAATCAAGATTTCGCCAGCCATAGCGGCGGAGTGGGTCATTCCGCTGCAGCCGATTGTTTCAATCAGTGCCTCTTTGATGATTCCGTTTTTGACGTTGAGCGTCAGTTTGCAAGTGCCTTGCTGTGGGGCACACATGCCGCAGCCATGGGAAAATGCAGAAATTTGAGAAATTTCTTTAGTTTGGTCCCATTTTCCCTCTTGAGGAATAGGAGATGGGCCATAGCCGTGCATATTTTTAACACAATTTTCCATAAAAACTCCTTTTAACGATTTTATTATATCAAAAGGAAGTGAAATTTCAAAACAAAATGTTAAAAAATATATTTTAAAATATATACATATTTATAATAACGATTTTTATTTGACTTTTCTCGTGTGTTTTGCTATCATATGGAAAATAATCACGCGGCGTTCTAAGGCGAGGGCGTGCTTTGATTTGGAGGGAAAAATGACAGATAAAAACTTGTATAAAACGCTTAAAGAACGCGGACTTTTGTATCAATGCACAAACGAAGAGAAACTGAAAGCTCTTCTTGAAAGCGGAAAGCCTATCACACTTTATGAGGGCACAGACCCAACTGCAACAAGTTTGCACATCGGCCACTGCGTGCCTTATTGCATTTTAAGGCGTTTTCAGCAGGCGGGGCATAAAGTTTTGCTTTTGATGGGCGGGGCAACTGCCGGAATTGGCGACCCTTCGGGGAAGACCGAGATGCGCAAAATGCTCACAAAACAACAAATCAATGACAATATTGAAAGCATCAAAAAGACGCTTGGCGTTTTCTTGAAATTTGACGGCGACAACCCTGCAATCATCGTCAACAATGAAGATTGGTTTAAGGGCTATGAATATGTTGATTTCATGCGTGACATTGGCGTTCACTTCAATGTCAACAAAATGCTGACAAATGAAATCTATCAAAACCGCATGGAACAGGGCGGCCTGACTTTCTTTGAAATGGGCTATATGCTTATGCAGGCATATGACTTTGTGCATTTAAATCGAGAATATAACTGCGTGCTTCAATATGGCGGGCAGGATCAGTGGGGCAACATCACGGCGGGCTGCGAACTTCAAAGAAAACTCAACTTCCAAAACGGGACTAATATAGAACTCATCGGCGCAACAAACCCACTTTTAATGACTCCAGAGGGCAAAAAGATAGGCAAAACTGAAAAGGGCGCAATTTGGATTGACCGCGACAAGATTTCGGCATATGATTTCTATCAGGGCGTTTATCAAACTCCAGATGCGTGCGTGAAGATGAT
>CANRDW010000042.1 GCA_947629505.1 uncultured Clostridia bacterium | reverse complement strand
GACCCCTACGGGATTCGAACCCATGATACCGCCGTGAGAGGGCGGTGTCTTAACCGCTTGACCAAGGGGCCGACTGATGAAACACCTTAATAATAGCATTTTTGTTTAAAAAAAGCAATAAAAATTATGAAAAAGCCGAAAATCTTTTAAGAAAAGTTTGTCTTTTTAAATTTTTATATGATATAATAAACACGATTTTGGAGGGCGTTTTGAAATTCGGCGGCATTTACAAGACAATCAAACTCAATATTTACAGAAATATGTTCAAGAAAATCAAAGACCAAGAAGAGCCATTGAGTTCTTCTGAGTATTTTTGTCTTGAAATAATTTATCTTATGGACAAGCCGACCATTTCACAGTTTGCAGATTTTTTGGATATTTCTTCGCCAAACGCAACTTACAAGGTTAAGTCACTTATCAAAAAGGGGCTTATTGAAAAACAAAAGTCCAAGAAAGACGGCAGGGAATATTTGCTTGTGCCAACTCAGAAATATTTTGATTTATATCAAAACAGCAAAAATGTTGAAGAAACAAACATCAACAAAGTTAAAAAGAATTTAGACAAAAATGAAAGCAAAAAGTTTGATAAAATTTTAAAAATCTTGGATGAGATGCAAATTGAAGAGAATTGACGGCAAAATTTGCCGTTTTTTTGTTAAAATTTTTTAAATATTATGCAAATTGCTTGAAAAAATATTTTATTTATATTAAAATGAACATAGAATTTTAAAACTTAATTTGGAGTTTTTATGATAGATAAAGACGGCATTGAGCGTCCTGACGAATTTGACAGCAATGTCATGGAAATAAAAAATGAGAAAAGAAAGGTGAAGATTGACGGCGATTATCCATACAAGCCGCGCAATATCTTTTTCCGCATTTGGTGTTCTATTTTCAGGGCACTTGCAATATGCATTTTAAGCCCATCTTTGATGATAAAACACACAATGTATTTTTTTGGAAGAAAAAACATAAAGCAATTGAGGCACAAGCCTTTTATTATGACTTGCAACCACGTCAGTTATTTTGATGATTTGACGATTGGCACAAATCTTTTTGCATGGCGCAAGATTTATTTTACAACGCTCTATCGCAATGTGCTTAGGCCGTCAATTGGCTTCTTTTTAAGGTCGCTTGGGGGAATTCCAATTCCAGGGCAGAGCATTTCTGGCACAAAGAAATTCAACGAGGACATCAGCGAACTTTTAAAAGAAAACAAGCCAATTTTGTATAATCCAGAGGGGTCGTTGTGGCCATATTATCGCGAAATAAGGCCGTTTAAGCGCGGTGCATTTTCCACTGCGGTGAAAAACGATGTCCCTGTTGTGCCAATTGTGTTGTTGTTTAAAAGAAAGCCAAAGAAAAACGGCAAATTTAAATATAGATATTATTTCGCTGTGTGCAAGCCTGTTGAAAGGGACAAATCTCTTGACAATCATGCGCAAAGTGCAAAACTTATGGAAGAAGTTTACAACACCTCAGTGAGAGTTGCAAAAGAGTGGTATGAAATCCAAGACTGCGGCTTTGGTGACGAAAAATTTAAAAGGGTGTTAAAGCCGGGCAAAACACTGTTTTTTGAAGATGACCAATGGATTGTAAAGGAGAAAAAATGAAAAATTCAAATTTCTGGCAAGCGCTGAAATTTTTGTTGTTTTCAATATCGGCAGGGGTCATTCAAATCGTTTCGTTCACAATTTTAAATGAATTTGTTTTTGTGTTTGAAAGGGGCGTGGAGTATGGTTGGTCTTATTTCATTTCTTTGGCGCTTTCTGTGATTTGGAATTTCACTTTCAACCGCAAATTTACTTTCAAATCCGCAAACAATGTTCCACTTGCAATGTTTTTGGTGTTCTGCTATTATCTTGTGTTCACTCCGCTGTCTATTTGGTGGGGCGTTTCAATGACAAACGCAGGGATAAACGAATATCTCGTCACAGCATTTTCAATGATTGTGAATTTCATCACAGAATTTTTGTTCCAGAAATTTGTTGTGTTCAGAAACTCCATCAACAGTGCAGTTAATTTGGAAGAAGAAAAGCACAAAAGAATTATCAAACTTTTAAAAAGCAAATTTTAGGAGATAATTGTTGCATGAAAAAACAATATGACAAAAGTCTGCCGGTTTACACAAAGGGCGAAGAGATTTTCAACGCCGTCACTCATATTGTTGGCGGCGGCTTTGGAATTATTTTTCTTTTTCTTGGCGTAATTTTTGCACATATCTATTCCACGCCAATAGGCATTTTTTCCATGTATGTGTATGGCATCTGCATGATTATTGCATACACAATGTCCGCAATCTATCACTTTTTGCGTAGAAATCGCGCAAAAAAGGTGTTTCGCATCTTCGACCATTGCAGCATTTTTCTGTTGATTGCTGGCTCTTACACTCCATATTGCCTCGTCACACTTGCGCCGGCTCCGGCATGGGGCTACACACTTTTCGCAATTGTGTGGGGGCTTTCAATTTTGGGGATTGTGCTAAACGCAGTGAACATGTATAAGTGGAAAGTGCTTTCCATGATTTTGTATTTGGCACTTGGATGGTGTATCATCCTTGCCATAGTTCCACTTTTTCAATATCTCGCTCCAGCGGGCTTTTGGTGGCTTTTGGCAGGCGGAGTTGCCTACACAGTCGGGGCAATTTTCTATGGCTTTGGGCGAAAAGTGAAATATATCCACAGCATCTGGCACTTGTTTGTGCTTTTGGGAAGTATTTTGCAGTTTGTGTCAATTTTGGTGTATGTGATAATATAAAAAACAAGCAAAAATGCTTGTTTTTTTATTGTCATGAGTGCAAGATTAGATTCTTCGCCTTTGACTCAGAATGACAAAAAAAGAATGACAACGCAAACATTGTCATTCTGAGTGTAACGAAGAATCTAGATTTATATAATTTACTTTTTTGCCAAACTTACTGCCACTGCAAGAGAAACCGTTGCTCCAACCATTGGATTATTTCCCATGCCTATAAATCCCATCATCGCAACATGGGCTGGAACGGAAGAAGAGCCGGCAAACTGTGCGTCACAGTGCATTCTGCCCATCGTGTCAGTCATGCCATAACTTGCAGGG
>CANRDW010000041.1 GCA_947629505.1 uncultured Clostridia bacterium | reverse complement strand
CTTGTTGTGCGATGTATGCCTGTGAAAAACTTGGAGTGCCGGAGTGTCTTTTAAACCTTTCGCACGCCATAATCTATCTTTGTGAGGCAGAGAAATCCAACAGTGTTTTAAACGCCATGCATGCCGCCATGGACGACGCAGAAATTTCACGCGAAGATGTTGTGCCAAATCATTTGAAAAATCATCCAAGCACCAATTCAGATGGACATGGGCAATATAAATATCCGCATGATTTTGGGGGCTATTGCAAGCAACAATACATGCCAGACAATTTGAAAGACAGGCTTTATTACAAACCTAGCGAAAACGGCAAAGAGAAAAACCTTGTTCGCAAAAAAATATCAAAAAACGGCTGGACGCCGAAGAAATAAAAAGGAGAAAAATTATGTTTGGAAGAAGAGCAGACGGAATTAAAGTAAAGGACATGGATGTCATTGAAAAGGCAATGCCATATTTCATGCCAATAAGGATTGATGCGGTCAATTATTACAAACAGTCAATTGCGTGCAAGGGGCTTGACGATTTCATTTTGCAGCAAAAACAAAACGGGGTGCATTACACCTACACCGAAATTTTGATTGCAGCGTGCGTGAGAATGATTTATGAGCGTCCAAAGTGCAATCGCTTTATAAATAACTGCATGTTCTATCAAAGAAAGGGCATCAATGTGTCTATTTCAATCAAGAAAAAACTCACCGATGATGGCGAAGAAGTGACACTTAAAATTCCATTCACCGGCAGAGAGAGTTTGCCAGAAATAAAACAAAAGTTTGACGATGAAGTGGCAAAAAATGTTGTGGAGGACGAAGAACACAAAACCACAAAAGTTGCGTCACTTTTGGGCAAAATGCCGGGCTGGGCGTTTAAGTTTGCAATGGCAATCTTCCGCTTTTTGGACAAACATAACATGTTGCCAAAATTTTTGATCCAGGCAAGCCCATTCCACACAAGCATCTATGTTGCAGACCTTAGAAGCATCAAACTTGACAAAGTTTATCACCATCTTTACTGCTTTGGCAACACCACCATATTTGCCACTCTTGGAAAGGTGAAATATGTGCCTGTTGGCTCTCGTGACGGGCAGGTGAATGTTGAAAAGAGAATGGACATGGGACTTTCACTTGACGAACGTGTTGCAGACGGACTTTATTATTCAAACAGTGTGCGACTTCTTATGAAATACGCTGAAAATCCAGAACTTTTGCTGGAAAGATTGCCAGAGCCAGAACTTTCAGGCAAAGCACTTAAAAAGAAGCAAAAACAAGACAAAAAAGAGGCTAAAAAAGCGGCAAAACTTGCAAAGAAAAACAAATAATTTGTTGATTTTATGATGAATTTAAAAGTGACGGCATTTTGCCGTCACTTTTATTGAAAAATATTGTAAAATTTTGAAAATTTTTAAAAAATTGACATAAATGTTTGACTATCTTTTCTTTTGTTTTTATAATTTTCATAAAGCATCGGGGGATGGGCAAAAAATTTAAAAAGCAAGTGTAATTTCACCTTGCTTGTGTCTTTTGCAACTCTCATGCTTACAAAGGAAAAATGAGGAGAAAACAAATGAAAGATAACACAGTGTGGGGAAAAACTTTACTTTCTGTTTACAGGTATTTAGAAAGAATTGCAGGGGCTATTGACAAAATTATTATGCAAAGTGCACTTGGCTCTGCAAATATCGTTGGGCAAAATTATTATTACAACAATGTTTACAGCATAACTAAAAAAATCATCGACCTTTCAGAGCGCAAGGTGACCATTATAAATTTGAAATTGCTGGTTGAGGATGCTCTTGCTGTAATGGATAAAAAAGACGCTGTGATTTTAATTGAAAAATATATTGACGGCATTAAATCGAAAGACATTATGCAGAAACATGACATAAGCATGAGAACGGTTTTTCGCAAACTTGACAGCGCCGTTAAGGGCTTTGTGTCCGCCTTGCAGAAAAAAGGCTTTTCTGCCGTTAAACTTGAAAAAATGCTTGAAAATGAGGGCTGGATCAACAACGTTTACAGGCGCATTGCCGACAAAAACGAGGATGATTTCACGCTTTCTTCATCCTATCTGTCAAAGGCGGTTTCAATGTGAATTACAACTCACTTTCGTCAAATTCAAAATAATCTCCATGCTGAATTTTGTGCTTTTTAGTTTTCTTTTTTGAAGCCCCAGCAATCTTGTTTGGTTTAATCAAAAAGTATAAGATCAAAAGTGACGGCACACTTATTGCGATTATCAACATCACTTTTGTGCCAACGGACAAACTTGAAAAAGAAGAGGTTGAAATGTCCGAGAAAATGCTTTCATCGATGATCGGAAAACTCTCAATATTGTCCGAAACATTTGCTTCGGGATTTTCACCTGCAACTGCCTGTGAAAAGACATAGCCATAAAGCGTTTTTCCGCCTTGATTTACACTTAGATAATACCAAATGTTGTTGTCGGAATTTGATGCCGTTTGACCTTGTGTGTAGCCATAATATGTCATCACATTTTCGCGGCTTAGGGTTGTCACTTCGCTTGAATTTTCGTTTGGCTTTTCATAGAGCGGATAGGTCGGCGAAAAAAGTTTCACCGTGGCGGAGAAATATTTGTTGTTTGGCGTGCCGTCCATAAGCGAAACTTTGTTTTTTGAAACATAACCGCTTATGCCGTTGTAATTTACCTTATAAAATTCGCCAATTTTCTCTTCAACTTGCACAAAAAATGTCTTTCTCAGCGTGCAAATTGGGTTTGCGTTTTGTGGCGTTTCATAAAGCACGCAGTCGCTTGTTTGGATTTTCGCATAAAATTGTTTTTCAATGCTTGCGGACGCACTATAAATTTGTTGATTTGTTATGGCAAAAGCCAAAATTAAAAATAAACCTATTCTTTTCATGCTTTCATTTTAAATCACTTTTTGCGGGCAAGACAACGAGATTTTTGTCGGATGCCCGCTGTTTTTATATTATTTTGACGGAGTTGTTATGGAATTAGATTTGATAAGAAAAATTTTGAAGATGGAAAAACTGATTGACATAAGATACAATGCCAACAAACTGAATTTTTACAACAAAAATAAAGTCCACGAAAAACAGATGCTTTTTCATAAATGCAAAAAACGAAACAGGTGGGTTTTTGGCGGCAACCGAACGGGCAAAACTGAGTGCGGAGCGGTGGAGGTGGTGTATCTTGCGTGTGGGCTTCATCCGTTTAAAGAAAACAAGGTGACAGAGGGATGGGTTGTCAGCCTTTCACGGCAAGTTCAACGAGATGTTGCACAGAGAAAAATTTTGCAATATCTACCGGCATCTTACATAGAAAAAATCGTCATGACAAGCGGGGAGCAGTCCAGCGCAGAAAATGGCG
>CANRDW010000040.1 GCA_947629505.1 uncultured Clostridia bacterium | reverse complement strand
GGATGAGGCACCATTTACAACTTCAACTTTCACACTTGTTGGTGCATTTGTCCAACTTGTTGTGCTGTTGAAATTTAGTGTCAGTGTGTAGGTTATCTCTGTCCATTTGGCGTAAATTGTCCCGCGTGTATTATTCCCAAACGAAAATGATGAACCTGCAGAAAATTTACTGCCTTCTGAATCGTCAGTATCAATTCTTTCTAAACAAAAATTTCTAAAATATGTTGTATATCCCAGCATGTTCATTGACGGAGCCAAAATCATTTCTTGATTATTAAATTCAACCTCAATACTGTAATGCGCCCATGTTTGCGTAGAAATAGATATATCCCATTCAGATGTTGGACTTTTTATTAAAAAAGCACATGCTTTTGATGAATCATTAATTTGTGAATTTGGGCAATATCCATCTAGGCTTAACCTAAATTTTCCGGTCAATTTTACGCCAGAATAATAATAATGTTGTTGCCCAGAATTTGAAAGTCTTGTTGCCCAATCCCATGAATAAACATTTCCATTTTTTTGCATAAGAGAATAACTTGAAGTGTTTTTATCTTTTTCTTCTTCTGCATTAATCCATGTTCTAAAAGCATCCATCACACTTTCAGTCAAATAATTTTTCTTTTTATACCAGCCATCAAAAGTAAACCCTGTGCGAGTTGGTGGATTAGGAATATATGAAAGTGTATCTCCATGAACAGTCGTTTCAGAATTCCCAGAAATCTTAGAATCCATTTCAGTGTAATCACCTTTTATTACACTTATATTTGTAATTGTGCAATCCCCCTTACTATTAAATTTTGACACATAAAATCTTAATGTATATTGTTCTCCTTGTTCCAAATTCCTTGTTGAATAATATACTCTTCCACAATTAATTGCAGATGATACAAATCCAAAACTTATTACAAACGAATCATTATTAACAATGAAAGAACAAGAACACCACCCAACTCCCGGATCTGCTCCACTGATATAATCACGAAATTCACCTAATTCAGTCCCATTATATGCATATCTTTGACAAGCAATCCCTACAAATTCATTGCCATTCCCACCTTGAGCGTTAAAATTTAATGTCGTTCTGTTGGTTTGCCCATTCCCTTTTGTCCAATTTGTCATGCCTCCAGAAATAATATCATTTGCGTTAAAATAATTAACACTGCGTAAAATTTCAGTGTCATCCAAATTATAATCAAATGTTACATCAACGGAATTTGCTTTACGTTCAATTAAATTTTCAGGCTTTGGGAAGCACCCCCCCCCGCAGAAATTGCACTGTGGATAAGTATGCCAAGCCCTGTTCCAAAGGCAGATAAAACAAACACTGATAATAAAATCAGTGTGCATAACTTTTTGTTTTTGAAAATGTTTTTTAGTTTTTCACAAAATATTTTCATATGCTTATTTTATCACATGAAAACAAAATTACAAAATAAATTAACAAAAAAACCCACATTTTGCAGATTTTTTTGATTTATTTTAATAATTTACTTCAATAAGCCCAAATTTTTCGTCATTTCTGCGATAAAGGATGTTCACTTTGCCTGTTTCTGCGTTTAAGAAAACAAAGAAAGTGTGACCAAGTCTTTCAATGGCATCTTTTGCCTCTTCAACCATAATTGGCTCAAGGTCAAATGACTTTGTTTTGTAGATGTCTGGAAGTTTAACCTCTGGAAGTTCATCAATAAACTCAAAGCCAAGCGATTTGCTTGCTCCACGCTTTTTGTCAGTGAGTTTTTCTCTGTTTCTGACGATTTGTTTTTCAAGTTTTGGAAGTGCAAGGTCGATGTTGTCATACATATTCAAACTTGAAACTTCGCTTCTATACAAAAGCCCTTTGTTTTTCACGGTGAGTTCAAGTTTTTCATTTTTGTTTTGTTTGCTGCAGACAACTCTGACAGTGGCATCTTCGCCAAAATATTTGTCGAGTTTGTTGATTTTTTCAGTCAAAACATCTTTAAAACGTTTTGCAATCTTATATTTATTTTCTACAAATGTGATTTTCATAATTTACTCCTTTTACGAATGTATTTTAGCAAAATTTTCTCAAAAAACAAAGCAATTTTACAAAGTTTTAAAAGAAAGTTTGTCGCCGTCAAGCGAAACTTCAATTGTTCCGTGGTCGGCAAGTTGTCCAAGCAAAATTTTCTCAGCAATTTTATCTTCAATTTCTTGTTCGATAAAGCGTTTAAGTGGTCTTGCGCCATAGATAAGGTTTGACCCCTTTGCAACGATAAAGTCAATCGCAGTTTTGTCCACTTTGATTTTAAGCCCCTTAGCAGAAAGGCGTTTGTTGATGCCAGCAATGAGAATATCTGAGATTTTAATCAAATCTTGTTTCGACAGGCTTTCAAATATGCAAATGACATCGATTCTGTTGATAAGTTCTGGCTTAAATTTCTTCTTTAACGCGTCCATGTAAATGTCGCGCTCGTTTTGTTTTTCGCTTGAGTCATCCCCAAAGCCAAGTTGTTTGTTGGTGCGGATTTCATTTGCGCCAATGTTGCTTGTCATGATGATAACTGTGTTTTTAAAGGACACCGTTCGCCCTTTGCTGTCCGTCAGTCTGCCATCGTCCAAAATTTGAAGAAGGCTGTTTAAAACCTCTGGATGCGCCTTTTCAATTTCGTCAAAAAGCACAACGCTGTAAGGCTTTCTTCTCACTTGTTCGGTGAGTTGTCCGCCCTCGTCGAAGCCGACATATCCCGGTGGCGAGCCAATAAGTTTTGAAACGGTGTGGCTTTCCATATATTCGCTCATATCAATGCGAATAATGTTGTTTTCGTTGTCAAAAAGAGCCTCTGCAATCGCCTTTGAAAGTTCGGTTTTCCCAACCCCTGTTGGCCCCATAAACAAGAATGAGCCGATTGGGCGTTTGCTGTCTTGTAAGCCCACACGAGAACGCCTTATTGCGCGCGAAACAGCCACGATTGCCTCGTCCTGCCCAACCACGCGTTTGTGCAAAATCTCTTCCAAATGCAACAATTTTTCTTTTTCGCCCTCAGTGAGTTTTGTCACAGGGATTCCCGTCCACTTTGAAACGACTTCGGCAATCTCGTTTTCGCCAATTTGACCGCTCCCACTCTTTTTGATGATGCTGTCATTTTGAGATTTGAGTTCGTTTTCAAGATTGATAATCTCCGACTGCAATTTCGCCGCCTTTTCATAGTTTCTTTGCAGTGACGCCTCATCTCTGCTTGCGGAAAGAGTCTTGATTTTTTCTTCCAAATCACGCACTTTTTGTGGCTTTATGGTGTAATTCACTTTTGCGCGCGAACAAGCCTCATCGATAAGGTCAATCGCCTTGTCCGGCAAACTTCTGTCTGTGATGTAACGGTCAGAAAGATTTGCCGCCGCCTCAATAGCCTCTTGCGTTATGATAACCTTATGAAAGGCCTCATAGGTGTCCTTCAAGCCTTTTAATATC
>CANRDW010000039.1 GCA_947629505.1 uncultured Clostridia bacterium | reverse complement strand
TGCTGTTGCGACTGTGCTTGTTCAAAACGGTACTCTTAAAATTGGCGACTCCATCATGTCGGGCATAACTTACGGCAAAGTTAAGGCGATGTTTGACGAAAATGGAAAGGCGGTCAAAAAAGCGCCACCATCAACGCCTGTTGCAGTTATGGGCTTCAACGATGTGCCAAATTCGGGCGATGCCGTGTATGTTGTGGATGAAAACCTTTCAAAACAGGTTATCAATGAAAGAATCAACAAAATCAAACAAGAGCGCTCTAAACACACTTCTGGCGTGAGCGCAGATGACTTTATGTCAAGAATTCACGAAGGAAATCTCAAAAACCTCAATGTCATCTTAAAAGCCGACACACAAGGCTCTGTTGAGGCAATCAAAGCGTCACTCGAAGCAATTCGAAATGACGAAGTCAAGGTTGTATGCCTTCACAGTGGCGCTGGGGCAATCACAGAAAGCGATGTGCTGCTCGCTCAGACAACGGGCGCTGTTATCGTGGCTTTCAACATCAAATCTCCAAGCAAAACGCTTTCTATGGCAGAGTCACTTCATGTTGAAGTGATTGAGTCAAAGATTATTTATGAACTTGTTGACCAAATCACACGACTTTCAAAGGGCATGATGACAATCAAATATGAAGAGAAATATGTTGGAAGTGCCGAAGTGCGCGTTCTCTTCAAACTTTCTTCTGCTGGAAAAGTTGCGGGCAGTTATGTGATTGACGGCAAGATGATCAGAAACGGCATCGCAAAAGTTAAGCGCAACGGCGAAATTATCGCTGAAAGCGTTATTGACAGCATGAGAATTGTTAAAGACGAAAAATCTGAAGTTGCAAAGGGCTTTGAATGCGGCATTAAACTTAGAGATAATGTTGATTTTCAAGAGGGCGATATAATTGAATGCTATAAAAAAGAAGAGGTTAAAAGAGATTGACCTCTTTTTCAAAATAAAAGGAGAAAACTATGTCAAACAGAATTGATAGAGCAAACAGCGAAATCCAAAAGGCGCTTATAGAGATTATTCAAACAAAAATGAATGACCCAAGGCTCAACAAGATTGTCAGCATAACCGAAGTTTCTGTGACGCCAGATTTTAAGTATTGCAAAGCGAAAGTCAGCGTTTTGGACATTGAAGATGTGACGAATGTGACCAAAGTTTTGCAAAAAAGCGAAGGATTTATCAAAAGAGAACTTTCAAAAATGCTTGACATGCCACAGATTCCAAAGATAAGTTTTGTGGTTGACAAAAGCACATTAAGTGCAATCAGAGTGGACGAAATTCTTAGAAGTTTGAATATTCCGGAGGCAGAAGATGACGAGTAAAGATATTTTTAACATTATAAAATCATCAAAAAATGTTGCAATTTTTTCTCATCAACATCCAGATCCTGACGCATATGGCTCTATGTTTGCAGTGAAAGATATGTGCAAAAATATGGGCATAAACGCAGAAATTTTCGCTGTGAAAAGCCCGGAATGTTATTTGGACGAAATATTCCCACTTGTTGACGTGAAAGAAGATTTTTCTCCAGAGAAATTTGACCTTGCGATTGTCGTTGATGCGTCAACTCCACACAGAGTTGAAGCAAAGTTTGAAAAAATCAATGAGATGAAAAAGATCATTGTCATTGATCATCATCTTCCGGATGCGAGGGGGAATATCACAGAAAATTCGCTTGTGGATGTGAATATGGCGGCTTGCTGCCAACTTTTGACACACTTTTTTGTGGACAACAAGGTTGAAATCACAAAAGATATGGCAACTTATCTTTGGGCAGGCATAACAGGTGACACGGGCAGATTTTTGCACTCAAACATCAGAAAAGACACTTTTGATATGGCTTCACTTTTGTTTGAAAAAGGGGCAGATGCACAAAAAATCTATGATTTGATGTATAGACATGCAACTGCCAAACAAATAAATTTAAGAAACACTTTCACAGACAAAATGACCCTTTTAAATGGCGGAAAAGTTGGCTTTATCATCTTTTCAAAGAAAGACAAGGCAAAACTTGGTGTCGATGACGAAGATTTGAAGCCTTACATCAATGAAATCATACAAATTGATGGCGTGGAACTGTCACTTGTGTGCTATGAGTTTGCAGAAAACTATTATAAAGTGAGTTTGCGCTCTAAAAATTTCAATGCACAAAAGTTTGCTGAACAACATAATGGCGGCGGACATGTCTGTGCGGCGGGCTTTGAACTTACAACAACAAAAAGAAAACTGAAAAGACTTATCAAAGAGTGGGTTAAGGACATTAAATGACCAGCGGAATAATTTTGATAAACAAGCCGAAAGGGATTTCATCAAACACGGCTGTAAACATCGTCAAACACGCTGTTGGCGCAAAGAAGTGCGGGCATTTAGGCACGCTTGATTTGGAAGGGGAAGGGCTTTTGCCTGTGACAGTCAACAGTGCCACAAAACTTTTTGACTATTTTCTTCAAAAAGACAAAACCTACATAACAATTTTTGTGTTTGGCTTTGAAACTGACACGCTTGACCTTTCGGGCAAGGTGATTAAGGAAAAAGAAACAAATGTCACGCTTGACGATGTAAAAAGTGCGGCACACAAACTTGTGGGGAAACAAAATCAGATGCCACCACTTTACAGCGCCAAAAAAGTGAACGGGCAGGTGGCATATAAAAGCGCTCGAAACGGGCAGCAGATTGACTTAAATCCAAAAGAGATTGAAATATATTCAATCAAAGTTTTAAGAGAGATTGAAAAGAACACTTTTGAGTTTGAAATCTCATGTTCAAGCGGCACTTATATTCGAAGTGTGTGCAGAGATATGGCGCAAATTATGTCAACCTATGGTAGTATGCAATGCATACTACGCACAAGATGTGGGATGTTTGATTTAAAAGACGCATTCACACTTGAAGATGTCAAAAATGGGAATTATTCGATCATTCCATGCGACACGCTCTTTGATTATGACAAAATTTATCTAAACGAAACAGAAACTCAAAAACTTTTGAACGGGCAAATTATTCACGCCAAAGTCGACGGACTTTTTAAAGTTTATGGGAGTGAATTTCTTGGAATTGGCGAATGTCAAAAAGGGTGTTTAAAACTGAAATTGAGATTGATTTAGGAGGGGGTTATGTCACAAGTTTTATTTGGGCCAAGTGGAAACAGCCAATCTTTTTATGACGATGGTTTTTCATCCACGCTTGATGCAGCAAAATGGGTCAAGGACAAGGGACTTGAACTTTTTGAATACAGTTTTGGGCAGGGCTATCGCATGACGGGTGCAATGGCGGAAAAACTTGGGCAAGAATTTCAAAAACAGGGCGTTGAACTTTCAATTCACGCTCCATATTTTATTAACTTTTCAAATCCCGACCCTGATATGTTTGAAAAATCGATTGGCTACATCAAAACGGGCATCAAATTTATGCATTATTTTGGCGCAAAAAGGCTTGTTTTTCACGCAGCATCTTGCGGCAAAGAAACGCGCGAAAACGCCGTGAAACTTTTGACCGAACGCATGAAAGAGTGCATTAGTGACTTTGAAAGTGAACTCGATGAAAAGATGTATCTTTGCCCTGAAACTATGGGCAAGGTTATGCAGATTGGCACTTACAGGGAGATTATCGACCTTTGCACGCTTTCAAAATCCCTTATGCCGACATTTGACTTTGGGCATATAAACGCACTTACACAAGGCACTTTGAAAACCAAAGATGACTACAAAAGAATCTTCGATTATTCCTTTGAAAAATTGGGGGAAGAGCGCACAAAAAATGCCCACATTCATTTTTCAAAAATTCAATACGGGGCAAAAGGCGAAATCAAACATCTCACCTTTGACGACCAAATTTTTGGGCCAAATTTTGAGCCACTATGTGATTATCTCGTTGAAAACAACATGAATTGTCACATTCTTTGTGAAAGTGCCGGCACACAGGCAGAAGATGCCCTTAAGATGCAACAAATTTACAAACAGCACTTATAAATTTAGCAAAAACACTTGCATTCAGCATATTTTTATGTTAGAATAACATGGAATAAATATTTGAGGAGATTTTTATGATTACAGCGGGTGATTTTAGAAAAGGAACAACTTTTGAAATGGACGGCAACGTTTACAATGTCATCGATTTCTTGCACGTTAAACCGGGCAAAGGCTCTCCATTTGTAAGGGCAAAAATCAAAAACGTTATGACAGGGCAAGTGCGTGAGGACACTTTCAACCCATCTGATAAATTTCAAGAAGCAGTCATCGAAAAGAAAGAAATGCTTTATCTTTACAACGATGGTCAACTTTATTATTTCATGGACAACGAAACATATGAACAAATGCCACTCAACAAAGATGTTGTTGAAGACGCATTGAATTTCGTCACAGAAAATATGCCAACAACAATGTATATCTACAAGGGCAACCCTTTTGCAGTTTACCCACCAACTTTTGTTGAACTTGAAGTGACTGACACAGAACCGGGCATTCAAGGTGACACTTCAAAGGCATCTAAAAAGCCTGCAACACTCATCACAGGCTACACAATTCAAGTTCCACTTTTCGTCAACACAGGCGACATCATTCGCGTTGACACAAGAGATGGCTCTTACATGGAAAAAGTTAAATAAAAAAGGCCAAAATGGTCTTTTTTTTTAATGAAAAAAGGCAGATTATAATTCTGCCTTTATTTGTTTAAGCCACTTTGAGATTATCTTGTTTTCAACAAGTGATTTCACAAGCCCCGGCTTATCTTTTTCAGCCCTTATTGCAAGTGAAATCAGCCCAAGACAATCATCTTTGTTTTCAGGTTTGTATTTTTTCATTGCTTGAAGTGTTGCATCGGCGTCTTTTGGCGTATAATCTTTGAAATCGCTGATAAAAGCCTTTACATCATCGACATACAACACCTCTGGCTTTTGCAGAACAATGTTGTCGGCGGCGGTGTCTGAATTCCAAACGCCGGCATTTTCGATGTTTTTAAATAAATTAAGATATTTTTCAACTTTTTCAAGCAAAATGGATTTTTCCTTTTCTTTTTTATAACATGAATAGCAAAGTGACTTGTAACTTTCATCTCCGCCAATTTTCACTTCATCTCCACTTAAAACAAGGTGATTCTTTGAAAATCTGCCATTTAAGATTGCCTTTTTGCCACATTCACACACGCTTTTAATCTCACAAATGCTGTCGGCAAGTTCCAAAAGACGCTTGCTGCCTTCAAAAAGTTCGGTTTTGAAATTTGTTTTAAGTCCATAGCACAAAACAGGCACAACTTCGGCAAGTTCTCTAAGTTGATCAACTTGCTTTTTTGTGCAGAACTGACATTCGTCAACAATGATGACATTTTGCTTTGGATTTTGACTTTCATAGATTGAAATAAGATTGTCGTCTTTCTCAAATGTTGTGCAAGGGGCAGACAGCCCGATGCGTGAAGTCACTTCATTTTTCTTTGAACGCGTGTCAAGTGCTGGCTTCAACAAAAGCACGCTTTGTCCTTTTTGTATGTAGTTGAATCTGCACATAAGCGCTGATGCAGTTTTAGACGAGCCCATTGCTCCAAATTTATAATATAACTTTGCCATTTTTACACCTCTTTTATATGATAGCAAAAATTTTCAAAAAAACAAAATGAAAAACGCATATTTTATTTGGATTTTTGAGATATTTTATTGTAAAATATCACTATGAAAGATTTATCGCTTATAAGAAATTTTTGCATTATTGCGCACATAGATCACGGCAAAAGCACGCTTGCAGACAGACTTATCGAAATGACGGGCACTGTTTCAAAACGCGATATGCAAGACCAAATTCTCGACAGTATGGAACTTGAACGCGAAAAGGGCATCACAATCAAACTTGCTCCAACGCGACTTATCTATGACTTTGAGGGCAAAGAATACACACTGAATTTGATTGACACACCGGGGCATGTGGACTTTACCTATGAGGTTTCGCGCTCACTTGCGGCGTGTGAGGGAGCAATTTTATTGGTGGACGCATCGCAGGGTGTGGAGGCGCAGACGCTTGCAAACACCTATCTTGCACTTGACAACAATCTTGTGACAGTGCCGTGTATAAACAAAATTGACTTGCCATCTGCCCGCACTGAAGAGGTGAAACAAGAAATTGAAGAAGTAATCGGGCTTGACGCAAAAAATTGCCCATGCATTTCCGCAAAAGACGGCTTAAACATCGACCAAGTTTTAAAGGCAATCATAACACAAATTCCAGCGCCGATTGGGGATGAAAACAAGCCACTTAAAGCACTTATTTTTGACAGCCACTATGACAATTTTAAAGGGGCAATTTGCCTTATTCGTGTTTTTGACGGGAGTGTCAAACAGGGCGACAAGGTTTTGATGATGCAGACGGGCAAAATTTTTGAAGTGACCGAAGTGGGCATTTTTGTGCCAAACACAAAGACTGTTGATGTCCTTTCGG
>CANRDW010000038.1 GCA_947629505.1 uncultured Clostridia bacterium | reverse complement strand
CTTTCTATATAGCGCCTTTGCCCCTCTGCGAATATAGTTCCAAACGCAAGCGAACTTTTCCCCGAGCCACTCACGCCGGTGAAAACGATAAATTTATCGCGTGGGAGTTCCAAATTCACGCTTTTAAGGTTGTTTTCTCTTGCCCCAACAATTTTAATTGTGTTTTTCATATTCTCGCCCCTGTTTGCTATAATTTTAGCACAAACAACAAAAAATTAAAAGAAAAACAGCATATTTTGCTGTTTTTTTACAAATCCACCTTTTCTTTTCGCATAAGGCGTTTTTTAAGGTTGTTGATTTTGTTTCTAAGTTCAATCGCGCGCTCAAAGTCAAGTTGAGAAGATGCAATTTTCATCATGCTTGTAAGACGGTCAATTTCCTTTGGAATATCCTTGCGTGCAACAGAATTTTCATTGACCTTTTTGGAGATGTCAAGCGTGTTTTTAATCTCTTTAATAATCGTTTTTGGCACAATATTATGCTGTTTGTTGTATTCTTCTTGCAACTTTCTGCGGCGTTTTGTTTCGTCTATTGCGTGGCGCATGCTGTCAGTTATCGTGTCGGCAAACATAATCACATGGCCGTTTGCATTTCTCGCAGCACGCCCGATTGTTTGAATAAGCGCCCCCTCCGAACGCAAAAAACCTTCTTTGTCCGCATCCAAAATGCATACAAGTTCAACTTCTGGCATATCAAGCCCCTCGCGCAACAGGTTGATGCCCACCAATATATCAAACTCTCCCATGCGCAGCCCGTTTATTATCTCAACGCGCTCCATGGTGTCAATCTCGCTGTGCAGATATTTGACTTTAAACTCTCTGTCCGCAAGATAGGTCGTCAAACTTTCCGCCATCTTTTTTGTAAGCGTTGTGACAAGCACTCTTGCCCCGCGCTCTATCGTCTTTTTACACTCTTGCATCAACACTTCAACCTGATTTTTCACAGGCTTGATTTCAATGTCCGGGTCTAAAAGCCCCGTTGGACGAATGACCTGTTCCACAACCTGCCCGGCGCGGTCAAGTTCATATTTCGCCGGTGTGGCGGAAACATAGATTGTCTGCCTCAACTTTTTCTCAAATTCGTCAAATTTCAGCGGACGATTGTCGCGTGCCGCTTCAAGACGGAAGCCATAGTCCACAAGCGAGTTTTTTCTCGCCTTGTCGCCGTTATACATGGCGCGAATTTGCGGGATTGTCATGTGGCTTTCGTCAATGATTGTCAAAAAGTCATTTGGGAAATAGTCAATCAGCGTGTATGGTGGCTCACCCGGTTTTCTGCCGTCAAAATAGCGCGAATAATTCTCAATCCCACTGCAATAGCCCACTTCTTTCATCATTTCAAGGTCATATGCCACGCGCTGACCTATGCGCTCCGCCTCAATCGGCTTGTTGTGAAGGGTGAAATCTTCAATCGCTTTTTGCCTGTCAACTTCAATCTCTTCAATCGCCTTTTGCAGAGTGTTGCTGCCAACGGCGTAGTGTGTTGCCGGATAGATTGCCACAAAGGAAAGTTCGTTTATCGTGTTGCCGCTGACGGGGTCAAATTCGTAGATTTTTTCAATTTCATCGCCAAAAAATCTCACGCGAATGGCATATTCGCTTGTGTTTGCCGGAAAGATGTCCACAACATCTCCGTTTACGCGAAAAGTTGTGCGCTTGAAATCAATGTCGTTGCGCGTGTATTGAATGGCGATAAGGTGATTTAAAAGTTCGTCGCGGTCACACTCTTCCCCTTCACGAAGCGCGATGTGAAGATTGTGATATTCTTCGGGGCTGCCAAGGCCATAAATGCAAGAAACAGACGCCACAACAATGGTGTCCTTTCTTTCCAAAAGTGAAGATGTGGCGGACGAGCGCAATTTGTCGATATCTTCATTCACGGACATATCTTTTTCAATGTAGGTGTCTGTGGAGACGATGTATGCCTCTGGCTGATAATAATCATAATAAGAAACAAAATATTCCACACGGTTGTTTGGAAAAAACTCACGAAATTCGTTGCATAACTGCGCCGCAAGAGTCTTGTTATGCGCAATGACAAGAGTTGGCTTGTTGACCTTTTCAATTATGTTTGCCATGGTGTAAGTCTTGCCCGACCCGGTCACGCCCAAAAGCACCTGATCTTTTAAGCCGTCATTAATCCCTTCCACAAGTTTTTCAATGGCTTGCGGTTGGTCGCCTGCAGGCTTGTATTTTGAATGCAATTCAAATTTTTCTTCCATATGCCTTATTTTAACACAATAACTGAAAAATGTGCAACCCTTTGCATGCTTTTTTAATTCTTCTTGACAAAAAAGCCCAAGCGGTGATACAATAAAGACGAAAAAATAGGAGAAAACATGAATCAACAAGAATTTAACACTCAACTTTTAAATTTTATGTCACAGGAAAAGCCCGACTTGGACAAGATCAGCCAAATTATCAAATATGGCGCAGATGTCAATTACAAAAATAAGAAAGGCAAAACGCCACTCATGTATGCGGCTGAGAAAGGGCGCAAAGAAATAGTGAATTTGTTGCTTGAAAATGGTGCGGATGTGAATGCTGCGGATAACTTTGGAAACACCGCCCTGATGTATGCGGCAAAAAACGGAGATGTTTTGAAAGAAAATCACGCGCAAATCGTCAAACTGCTTATATCAAAAGGTGCGAATGTGAACGCTGGCAACAAACTTGGCGAAACAGCCCTGATGCATGCTTCTTATTGCGGAAAAAATGAAGAAATTGTGAATATTCTTGTAAAAAGTGGCGCAATTGCTTCGGATTATGATGTTTTAAAGGCTGAAAAATCGGAATTCAACGCAAATACAATCGAACTTGTCAAAAACGCAAAACATAAAACATATTCTGTCACAAAATATGTTGAAAAATTGCATGAAAACCCTGAAAATTTCTTGCATTTGCCAACACAAATTTTCAGAAGCGACATCGCAATGGCATATTGCATGGATGCAGTTTCACAGGGCTTGAGAACCACTTTTGCAAACAAAAATCAAAAAGAACTTGACGATGCCACAAACAACATTCTCGCCATTTTGGCATATAAACTCACCTCAGAAGCCGACAAAATCCACGAAGAAGATGAATTTCCAACAAAAACAGGAAAATCAAAATAATTTCACAAAAAAACAACGCAAAAATAAGAAAAACAACATAAAAACAAAGAAAAAAGAGAGAATTTTCCCTCTTTTTTTATTCGAGATTCTTCACTACGTTCAGAATGACGAAATAGGAATTGTTTGAAATGATGGTGTTGTGTTAAGAATGACGGCTTCGAAGCCATGCTTTCCGTCATCCTGAGCCTCCTTTGTCATCCTGAGTGAAACGAAGGATCTCCTCCGTCATGTTGAGCGAAGCGAAACATCTCAAATCTTCTACAGTAGTCGCGCAAAACCGCCAAGCAGTGCTGCGGTTTTCGTTTGGCGCGAGAAGAGGCAAAACCAAATGTTAAAGCGCCGCTTTTTGCCATGCAGTGGCAAAAACAAGCCAAAATGCAGGTTTTTCCGTGTCGCCCGTGTTTTTTAATATCTCGAACATTCACCGCAACAATAACTCAATCTCACCCCGCACATCTGATTCAACCAACGCAGTGTTTTCTGCCCATCAGATGTTATGGCCACTCCGCAACCATACGCACAGTTTCCATCGTTTGATCCAAAACACAAGTCTTTTGTCCAATATGTGCCATAGGTGTCCGCATATGCCGTTGTGCCATACATCAAAAACGATGCAAAAGCAGTCAGTTTTGCTCTTTGATCAGAAAGCCCATCACTTATATATTTATTAGAATAAACTAATGCCTTGTCAGTACCTCTCGCGCCATATTCCACCACTTTTTGTGAGCCTGCCTCTTTAAAATATTCATAGAAATTTCCACCCGAAGTATTATACTGCAATTTGAAGTCAGCGTTTAAAACATAATCATTCAGCCAAAAATCATTGCTGTCAGTTTCTTTGCTGTCATCGATTTTCTCTGACGTCATAATGCTTGCAAAAAGTATTTTATCAGATGATGCATAAAGGTTTGATGTTGAGAAATATTCTTCAAAATATTTTGGATAACTTGTTTCTGGTGTGCCATAGTCACTCACGCGCCAGCGGATTGCCTCCACAACAAACCACTTAGAAACCCCATTTATCGTCACACGTGCAAATGGTTGCCCATAAAGTGTATATACAGGAATTTCAATTACGCTTCCATTGTTGATGTATATTGAATAATCTGAAGATGAAAAACTTTGGCTGTTGAGTGTATCTACAAGGCTTCCTGTCACCTCACTTTGCGGGAATACACCGTCCTCGAAATACCAATAACCGCCCTCTTCATCTGTCCACATCAATCGATTTTGTGAAGCCCGTCTGAAATATACATATATATCATAAGTTTCATTGCCTGTTGGAGTGATGCTGTAGGTGTTGGCTGGCATTGACGAAGATGTTGGGGTTGGAGGGCTTTTGGTTGTTGTAAAGCCTATAAACAAATATCCATCGTTTGCCGTTGCCGTGATAACACTTTCAAATTCCTTTAATGTTGTGTAAGAAGATGTCGCAGTGCCATAATATGAATAATTGTTTGAATCATATCTTCTTGTGGCACTCACACTGCCACCCGCAGTTGTAGTTTCTTTGCCGCTTCCATCCAAAGTGACAACTGTTAAGTTAACTGTGGCATAAATCGGTGTCCAATCGCTGTAAAGGGCGAGATTTTTTTCAACAGTGACTTTTTCTCCTGAATTAAAATGTTGTCCTTGATATCCCATCGGATTTTCTCGCCAGCCGTTTGGGTTGTAGCCCTGATGAATCATTGTGTTCTCTGGCATAGTATATAAATCCCCGTGTAATACACTCGCTGACGATGGCAAAACTCCACCATCTTCACGCCCAGCGTAAAATTGAACAGTATAACCCTGATAAACATACAAAGTCAATGTCAAATCCGTTCGAGTTTCCCATGTGGTTGATACATAGCCCTGCGCCATATATATAGTAGGTTTTGAATTAAAACTTACATAATAATATGTATTACCTGAGCTTACTGTCCTTGCAGTCACTCCCCTAATATCTGTAAAGGCACTGTGAGTGAGAGTTGTTGTCCAAGTTTCACCTTTTGAAATTGTGGAAGACGCTCCATTAATAACTCCAACAGTTACACTTGTTGGAGCAGTTGACCAACTTGTTGCACTGTCAAAAGTTATTTTCAGCGTGTAAACTTTCTCTTTCCATTCAGCATAGAAAGTTGTTGCCGCATTTGTTGTGTAACTGTAGCCATTGTCACGGTGTGTGCCTGTCCCCGATGAACTTGTATTCCATCCGTTTGGATCATAGCCTGTTTTCGAGAAAGTGTTGGTCGGCAGCGACAGGGCAACATCTTGCAATTTCATTCTTGTGAAATTCGATCCACTTGTTGCACCTTTTGCATTGAAAGTGACGGTGTAATATTGATAAACCCATATGTAAACCGTTGTGTCGCTCGCCTTGTTCCATGTGTAAGTCTTTGAATATACCGCTTCTGCAGTTGACGCTGCAGTGGTTGATGAGTTTGATGTGGTAAGAGCCATTGCGATGTTGCCGCTACTTCCGAAAGACACCGTGCAAGAAACGGATGATGATGTAAAATCTGTTGAGGTGACAGAATATGTGCTTCCCGTATTTGAAAGCGTTGCAGTTTTTCCGCCAACATTTAAGCTAATTGTTCTGGAAGAATAAGATGATGCGTTTTTCAATCTCCAATTGAATGTCAAAGTTTTGTTTGGAATTTCCAATTCAATATTAATCATAACATTAATAGTAGTAACAGGATAAGGTCCTCCTGGAATCATAACTGATTCCACATAATAATTCAGTTGATTATTTTGTTCACAAGTGGTGTAAACTTTTTGATAAGTATAGGATCCCATCCCTGTAACTGTTAGAGATTTGAATTCTATAGGGGAAAATGGAAGTTGAATCATCACATCCACGGCCTGTCCTCTAATTGCCGGAGCATAAAGACCATTTCTCAAATCATATATATCATCATGCATGTCATCAAACGGATCAGTAGATCTATTTTTAATTTTCCCCACCATAACACTTATTCCGCCACTAGTTCCACCATCTACACTCACTCTATAATCGACAGTTTGCACACTTTTCGCAAGTCTTGGCAATCCATTGTTATTAGGGATCATCCATACATAACTTGAATTAAGTGTCCAAGTTTGCCCATATCCACTCCAGGTAGATTGTCCCTTATAATTATTAGTAATACTATTTTCAGTTCTACCGTCAAGCTTTATTATATTACATGAACTAAAGTTTCCTCCACCCCTGGCAAGCCGTTCTCCTCCTAAATACTGTGAATATCTATAGGTTGACCAATAAAGTGCATCCGTAGCTGTGCATGTTACATCCCCCACTACTTGTCCAATCAATGCACCTGGATCATTAACTTCTATTCTATTATAACTACTTTGGTCATAATAATTTCCTACATCAAAAAAAACATAGCTATTGTTTATAATCACAGATCCCATAGCACTAAGATAACCACTTGCAGTTAATCCAATAAGCCCACCAAGTGCCCTGCATTGAAATGAATCACAAACTTTCAATCTAGCATAACAGTCATCCATTTGCCCTATAAACTCACCCGCAATTCCTCCAACAATAACAGAAGATTCAACTTCAAAAGTTACATCATGAGTGAAGCACTGATCCATATCTGTGCCAGATCCTGTGATTCCAACTAAGCCCCCAACTCCTTCAGCACCGCCGCTGTGCATAGATATAGTGGAATCTACAACCCCACAATTAGAAAATATACAAAAATTGCCTGCCACTCCAGCAAGAAAGCCAACACCCGTAGAGCCAAATCCTGATACATCGATTAAGGAAGATGAAATAAACAAATTTGAAATCTGAGAACCTTCTGGGAGCCCAGCAAATAAACCCATTCCAATAGTTGAATTTGCTGGGCAAATCATGCCACTTATTACATAACCATTCCCATTAAAATAAATTGCCCCTAAGCTGGTGTCTCTTGCATCAATTTGAATTGGCATCCATTCATTGTCAGACAAATCAATATTTGCCTCTAAAATATAATATGTTGGTCTTCTATTATTATCAGAAACCGCCCTTTGAATATACGCCAATTCTTCAGGGCGTGTAATGCGATATGGATCTGAAGTAGAAGTCCCTCTGCCTGATGGTTGCATCATATAATCTTGCCAAGTTTTATTGTCTGTAGGCTCAGAAGCACCCCCCCCCCGCAGAAATTGCAGTGTGGATAATTATTCCAAGGCCCGTTCCAAACGCAGATAAAACAAACACTGATAATAAAATCAGTGTGCATAACTTTTTGTTTTTGAAAACGTTTTTCAGCTTTTCGAAGAACTTTTTCATATCATTATTCTATCACATAAAAGCAAAATTACAAAATAAATAAACAAATTTTTCAAAAATTTTTTCGCTATGCATTTTTTTATTTTATTTTTATTTTATTAAAATTCTTCTTGCCCTTTTTCAAAAGTGCACCGTCACCAATGTCGTTTGCATCAATCATCATGTCAAAACGCACAACTTTTTCATTTTTAAAGGTGATTGCGCCGCCTTGAATCAATCTTCTTGCTTCGCTTTTTGATGGAGCAAGTTTTGTTTCAAACAACAAGTCACAAATCCCCATAGGGAATTTTTCTTTTTCAATTTCCACAACAGGAGCATCATCGCCACCGTCAGTGAAAAGATTTTCGCTCATAGACTGTGCCAAATCCGCATCCTCTTGTCCGCGAACAAACTTTGTCACCTCATATGAAAGTTTTTTCTTTGCCAAAACAATGTCTTTTTCAATCAAAGAGTTGATTTCATCCATAGGCACATCTGTGAAAAGTGAAAACATCATCTTCACGCACGCATCTGGAGTTTGATAAACGCCCTGATAGAAATCATATGCCGAAATCTTGTCGCGGTCAAACCAAATTGCG
>CANRDW010000037.1 GCA_947629505.1 uncultured Clostridia bacterium | reverse complement strand
CACAAACTCATGGCACGCGCCATGGACAACTGCGTTCGCGACTTTAAAGCCATGGACTGCGGCAAAAAACTGAGGCCACCAATGATTGTTTTGCGCACTCCAAAAGGTTGGACGGGGCCAAAAGTTGTTGATGGCAACAAGGTGGAAGGCACATTCCGCGCCCATCAAATCCCGCTCAACATAGAAAATGATGACGACTTAAAACAACTTGAAACTTGGCTTAAGAGTTATAAGCCAGACGAGCTTTTTGACCAAAACTACAAACTTTTTGACGACATCAAGTCGGTCATTCCAAAAGGGGACAAGCGCCTTTCCGCCTCGCCTTATGCCAACGGCGGAAAACTGCTGAAAGAACTCAAACTGCCAAAATTTGAAAAATATGCCGTCAAATTTGATGGCCACGGCACAACGCGCGCCCAAGACATGATGGTGCTTGGCGGCTTTATTCGTGACATTTTCAAACTCAACGAGAAAAACAAAAATTATCGCATTTTCAGCCCTGACGAGGCGCTTAGCAATCGTCTCAACAAAGTTTTTGAGGTTGAAAATCGCGCTTTCCAAAACGTCATTGAAGGCGACGACAAACTCAGCCAAACTGGTCGTGTGATGGACAGCTATCTTTCTGAGCATATGTGCGAAGGCTGGCTCGAGGGTTATTTGCTGACGGGCAGACACGGAATGTTTGACAGTTATGAAGCCTTTATTCGCGTGGTTGACAGCATGGTTTCTCAACACGCAAAGTGGCTTAAATCTTGCAACGAAATTCCATGGCGCAAGCCAATCTCGTCACTCAATTTAATTCTTACAAGCAATGTTTGGCAGCAGGACCACAATGGTTTCACTCATCAAGACCCCGGAATGCTTGACCATCTCGTCAACAAAAAGGCAGACGTTGTGCGCATCTATCTGCCGCCCGATGCCAACTGCTTGCTCTCGTGCTATGACCACTGCGCGCGCAGCAAAAACTATGTCAACATAATCGTCGCATCGAAGCATCCGTCATTCCAGTGGCTGAGTATGGACGAAGCCAAAGAGCATTGCGCCAAAGGAATAGGCGAGTGGACCTGGGCGGGCATGAACAACACGGCAAAGCCCGATTTGGTCCTTGCATCTTGCGGCGACACGCCGACCCTTGAATGTTTGGGGGCGATAACCATTCTCAAAAAATATTTGCCGCATCTAAACGTCAAATTTGTCAATGTTGTTGACCTTATGAAACTTGTTTCAAGCAAGGCACATCCGCACGGCCTTGGCGACCAAGAATATGACAAACTTTTCACGCGTGACAAGCCCGTCATTTTCAATTTCCACGGCTATCCGCAACTTGTGCACATGCTTGCTTACAACCGCCATAATGATGACAATTTGCACGTGTCGGGCTATCGCGAGGAGGGCACCATCACCACGCCTTTTGATATGCGTGTGCGCAATCACATTGACCGCTATCACTTGGTGCTTAAAGCGCTGAAATATCTTGATTTGCCAGCTGCTGACAAGCACAAAATTGAAAAAGAAATGAATGCGAAACTTGCAAAACACGAGGCTTATATCTGCGAGCACGGCGTGGATATGCCAGAGATTGCAAATTGGGACTGGAACAAAGGAGGAAATAATGAATAAGTTATATTTCAAATTTGGCGCAATGGGCAGCAGCAAAAGCGCACAAGCCCTCATCGCCGAATTTAACTATCGCCAGCGCGGCTATAACGTGCTTATGCTCAAACCCAGCGTTGACACTCGCGACGGATATGGCGTGATTGCATCTCGCATTGGCATAAAAAGCCCATGCATACTGTTTGACAAAAATGAAAATCTTTTTGACCTTGTCAAAGCGCAAAAGGGTGTTCAGGATGTCATTGTTGACGAAGCGCAGTTCTGCACCAAAGAGCAAATTGATCAGCTTCACGACCTGACCGAAAATGGCGTTGTTGTGCTTTGCTATGGCCTTAAAACAAACTTTAAAGGCGAGCTTTTCGAGGGCAGCAAACGCCTTCTTGAAATTGCTGAAAGCCTGCAAGAAATCAAAAGCGTCTGCCGCTGCGGCGCCAAAGCCACGATGAACGCACGCATCATAAATGGCAAAGTGACAACTGAGGGCGATGAAATTTTGATTGGCGGTGACGAAGCCTATGAGGCAATGTGCTACAACTGTTTCAAAAAATATCAGCGCGAGCCTCTTCCAAAATCAAAAAATGATTTTGAGCAAGAATAATAAATTTTTTAAAAAATTGCGAAAAAACAACCAAAAAATTGAAAAAATGGCACAAAAGTTTGTGATTTTTCAAAAATTTTAAAACAATAAAGCACCCTCAACCTTGGGTGCTTTCTTTTGACAGATGAAAAATATCAATATTAAGCCAGTTGCTAAATAGTTCTGGGCAAGAAGCTATAGGAATTTCTGCGATGCAGGTGTCGATGCCTCTTTTGCCATGGTCGTAAAAATAAATTTTTGCATCAGTGAGAGTGTTGCTGTGGTTAAAAAAATATTTGCCGTGAATGATTGCGTTGCGCAGTTTTGTTTGCAGCATTGGATCCATCGGGTCACGTGACTGACTTTGAATCTCATCGCGGGTGTTAGAAATCATAATTTCAAACATACATGAAGTGAAAATGGAGAAAATGAATGGTGATGAGTAGATTGGCACAAAACCGTTTTGTCTTCTAAACGATGATATATTTTCGATATAATCTTTTTTGATATTAATTTGTTTTTCATCGCCGAGCAAATGCCTTATGAAAGCGGCGGTGGTAATCTTCATTTTCAAGTTGCTGATTGGTGAAGAGATGTATGGGAAATATAGTTGAAGATTTTCACTGTTGCAAATGTCAAATCCGCAACTTCTGTAATCATAATAGTTTGAAAAAATGTTGTAAAGTGTTTCTTTTTGGAACTCGTCGAGTTTGACTCTTTTGCCATCTTTGTTATAATAGTCGACAAAATTTTGAATGTTATTGATTGAAAGTTGCTTGCTTAAAATTGCGTTTCGCAGGGCGTCCTCTCGCAAAGCAAAATAGCAGGTTTTAAAGTTGTTTTCGTGGGCGATTCTGTCAATCATTTCATGCATTGACTTGATGTCAAGTTCAATCAGTTGTTGATTTTTCTTTTCGTGGATATTGAATTTAAAATTCCCGCCCCAATCAAATTCAAATTTTTCTTGCCCTCCGTGAGCGATGACATTTCTTATAGCGCTAAGCAAATTGCGTTCGCTTTCTGAAATCTTTTTTGTTTTGTCAACGGGTACAAGTTCGTTAAAGAGAACATTAATTTCACACATCATGTGAATATACATCCGCAGAAGTAGCGATTGGCAAAGATTTGCCAGCGAGTGTTCACCGTCCAACTTACGGCCTTTGACGGCATCTTCGCAGATAGGTCGCGCACAACGGCAAAAAGTCATGGTGGGATGCTGCAAATAGTATTGCAGACAACTCATGCCCAAAACAAAAGCGGGGAAATCCTCTTTTGTGTTTGTCATAAAAGGGCTTTTGTTTGTTTCCATAACTTAATTGTAACACATCAGCCGCCTGTTGTCAATACTCAAAAACAAAACCGCACTCCATTGGAGTGCGGTTTATGTTGATTTCATCTTATTTAACATAAAAACAAAATATTCACTTGAAAAACAAATCAGCTTATTGACAACTACTTCATTTAATGATATACTTTTATTAGGAGGATGTAATGAACAATATTGAACAAAAATTAAATTTAAAAATGATTAAAGAAATAAGCAAAACTTTGAAAGATTATGATAAAGACGAAGATAAAAGAAAACCTTACATTCGTAATTTTAACTCCCACATTGACAAACTTAAAAAATTTGCAAACGAAGGGGCTGATATTAATTACGTTCTCAACACAATTTATCAAGATGAGAAATATTACAAAGTTAGAAGTCTCTTTTTGGGGGAACAGCCTCAATCGCTCGTCGAAATAGGTTTAGATGCAGAAAAACTTGATGAAAAAGTTAGAGATGAATTCTATTATAGAACATCTTTTCAAATTGAAAATAACAAAGACTTATTGAATATAAACAAAAACATAATAACACTCTCAACTCATCCAAGTGATCTCCTTCTTCTGCACACAAGGAAAACTGCACGAGGATGTTCATCTGTTTTGGCTAAATGTGAACTGGGTGAGATGTTATTAAATCGAGGAATTTCTTCACAAGCATTAAAATATCAATTTTTGGTTAAAACAATTACAGAAATTTTTTCACTTTTTTGCGCGGGGCTTGCGAAAAAACCAAACAAAGATGATTTAAAATCATTATACAATTATTTTGCCGAGTTTGTCCAAATGTGTCCAATCAACCAAGAGGATGCTTTACGCGAAAAGGATCCATATATACGCTGGATGGAAAACTATAGAAAACCAACTGCATATCTACAAGCATTTGATACAGGCAGCTACTATGTTGGTATGCCATATGCCAAGGATGAAGAAGAAGCCGATAATATCTTTCCTTTCTATAAGTTATTGTTAGATAAAAATTGCCCTGTTTCTATCCTTAATGAGCCTGGTATAGAAAAGAATTGTCTAGATGATAAGTTTCAAGAATATTTTGAAAATCAAAAGCAGAAACAATCAATAACAGACGAACATTCTATAAAAATTGAACCAAAGTCAAAAGATGATGAGATTGAATAAAACAGCAATTTGTAAAAATAAAATCGCTATAACATTTTGTATAGCGATTTTTTAAAGTTTTCTTAAAAAAGAAGACTGTTTTGGTCCAGGTGGTGGGACTTGAACCCACACGAATTTAATCTTATCTATATTTTTCCAAAATTTGCTTTAATTTGGCAATTTTGGGATCTAAAGATTTAGTTTTTGTTTTTAAAATTTTGTTCTTTTCAACATCTTTAATAAATTCATTAGCGATATTCACTGTATCTCTATAATTGTTTGATAAACGTATGTGCTCGGTTTTCTCGTCTTTATTCATGATTATTCCAACCCAATGGTCGTCATGTCCATGGCATAACACAAAAAATGCATCACCAGGCTCAGAATGAAAAGAGACGCCAGAAACAGTAGTGCTTTTGCTAAAATAATTTATAAAAGCATCGAACATTTCATCGACTATATCTTCCCAAGATAACGATGCGGATATTTCTCCATATTTTTTATCAAAAATCAGCCAATCGTTTTTAACCTTAAACATTGAGACCTCCTCAATTAAACTTTTATGCTGGTCCAGGTGGTGGGACTTGAACCCACACGATGTTGCCATCTCAGGATTTTAAGTTTTCTCGGCACAAGATTGTTTAGTGTTTTTCAGTGTCGTTTGCGCTTATTTCGTATGCTTAAACTTCCCTAAAATAAAGACAAATCGCCTTTTGCACCTGTTAGGTATTGTCATTTTGTATTATATCATACTTTTTAAGTTTTTGCAATTTATTTTTGCATTTTGCAACTTTTCGTTAGAAAATTCATTTCAACAACTCTTTTAAAGCAACTTTTATATTAAATAATGTGCAGCACTTACATAAACGAAATCTCTAATCCGCTTCCTACTTCATGAACATTAAGCCCTTGTTTTATCATCTCAGCTTTCACACACAAACTTGTGCAATGACATGGATAAAGGTCTGGAATATTTTCATTTTTGAGATATTCAATAGTCGCCTTTGCTTGGTCTGTAAGTTCAAATAGATGAAATCCGCCAATCACAGCCAAAATTTTTTTCTTAAAAATTCTTTTTGCTTGTTCGCAAATATTGCAAACGCCACTGTGAGAACAGGCTGTCATAACAAACAATCCTTTCTTGCCATTATAAACCAAAGCAGTATCGTCCAAAACTTTATCCTGAACCCATTTCCCGTTTTTGAGAGTTTTCAGTTTTGGATTATCTTTTTCAAATTTAGTTTGACGTGCGATAGGGCCAAGACAATACAAGTTTTTAGAAATCTCTGTGCAATCCTTCATTTCATTTAAAACAAATTTTTTTGACATTTCTTTTTCTGTATAAGGAGCAGTCAAATCAATTTCATCAATTTTCTTTGGCTCAAAACAACCGTTGCAATAAAATAACTTTGTATTAGAATTAAATTTTTGCCACTTAAGCCCATGTGTGTGGTCATCATGTCCATGTGACAAAACGATTTTGTTCACTTTTTCAAGATTTATATTTCTTTTTTCAGCATTAACTTTGAATACATTTGAATAACCTAAATCAAACAAAATTTTGTCCTTGCTATTTTCTATGTAAAAAGAGAGTGCAGGTTCACCAACCAAATAACTATCAATAAATGTGTTATTATCACATAAAACTGTTAAATTCATAATAATCTCCTTAAGGGCATTATAGCACAATATTTCTATCTACGCAAGAATTTGTTGCAAAAATAAGTGTGATATGATAAAATATTAAATAATTTAGGGGTGGAAATGAAAAAAGAATATTCTGTTGATGAAATAGAGAATGAACGCCTGGCAAGGCAAAATCGGCTTATTCAAAAATACTTGCTAAAAAAATGGTATGAAAAATTTTTATCCAGAAAAGGTCTTAAGGTTCTTGATATTGGCTCAAATAACGGTAATGCAATTATGACTGTTTTGTTGCCAAAGCTCGACGTCATTGATAAATTTGTAGGTATTGAAAAAAATCAAGATTGCGTAAATGAGGCGAACAAAAAATATGGCTCAAAAAAAATAAAATTCTTTGCTGTTGATGTTGAATCTCAAAATTTCGAGCAGCAATTGAAGGACATAATGAAAAAATTCAAAATACATTCGTTTGATTTTATTAATATTACATCTTTGTTGCTGCTTTTAAAGCAACCTGATAAGTTTTTAAAATCTATAAGCAAATTTTTGTCAAAAGACGGAGAACTTTTTATTCTTGATATTGATGACGGATTTACAAAATGGTCTTGCAATTCAAATAAAGCGGGATATTATGACCAAATTTACTCACGCGCAATGCAAATTTGCTTTAAATCAAAAACAACTGGAAATAGATTTAGTGGAAGAGAGATCTTAAAATATTTGTCCGCTTGCAACCTACAAAATTGCAAAATACTAAATCAGGAAAACAATGCATTTCACGGTTTACAAACAAACGATATGCCGATGAAAGATAGAGAAGCTTTTGCATATATGCTCTTTGATTTTATTGAAAGAGGCGTTACATCATCATTAAAAGAAAATCCTCAAAATTTAGAGAATTTAGAAGACTATGAATGGTTTATTAAAAATAAACCAAATTTAATTGATGGATTCATGGATAAAAATCTTAATTTCAATCTTGGATACATGATTTTCAGTGCAAAAGAAAAGACCTGCGTTCAGGAGTTTGAAATTAATAAAACTCAAAAAACCTTGTCGTAAAGAAACGGATTAAACTATCCTGTAAAACTTTGCATTTACAGCCTTAATTTTTGGGCAAGAAATGTCCTTAATATAGTAGAGGGAGGAAAAATATTTTGACTTCTTTTGTCAAAAGTGGCAAAAACACCTTGACGATTTCAAATTTTTTGTAGTTAATAATATGGAGGAAGAAAAAATTTAGTTGAGATCCAACAGGATCTTTGCCAGATATTTCGGAAAAAATTTATGCTTTTGTCATACGATTTCATATATATTATGAGGGCAAAAAAATTAAAATGAAATCTTTTGACCAAACTGCCCTAAAATAAAGGGGAAGAAGGCCCTTCGTGTATTACACTTTCCTATATAAGTGTAGGGGTAAAAAATATTTTTTTAAGGAGTTTGCCAAAATAAACCCCACGATTTGAGGGAATATGGCCTTAATAAAATGAGAGGGGAAATTTTTGAAGAAGAGAGAGTTTTGTGCCACTCTCTTTTTTCTAATCACAAAATTAAAAGGAGGTGTTGTTATACGCTTTAAATTGTCCCTTAAAGGCACGAAAGAATAGAGTATGATAAATTATCGAGGAAGGAGGATTTGCGTGAAAGAAATCAAATCAAACAAGTTATTCGAGAAGAAGTTGCGAATTTACAATGTCAAACTTCTTGACGAACTGAACAAATTTTTTGACGAGCATAGGAAGGAATATAAAAACAACATGAATGAAATG
>CANRDW010000036.1 GCA_947629505.1 uncultured Clostridia bacterium | reverse complement strand
GGAATGTGACAGAGGCACTTGTTGTTTCCGCTTTGAGAGTTGCAAATGTGGGGACAATGAATGAAAATTATGTGTTTGATTCATCTTACAGCAACTTTGGCTCACATGTCGACTTTGCTGCACCTGGGACAAGCATTGTCAGTGCAGGGCTAAGCAGTCCAAATTCATATGTTTACAAAGATGGAACTTCCATGGCGACACCTTATGTCAGCGCCGTGTTGTGTCTTATTTTCACAAATCCATCATATAGTGCTTGGGCGTTTGACGATGTCTATAAACTTTTAGTTGACAATGCCATCGACAAAGATATTGTTGGAAAAGATGATAAATATGGCTATGGAATCATCAATATTCAAAATATTGGGCTTGAAGTGAGGGGAGAAGTTAAATTCTCTGATGAAGAAGTGATGAAAGAGCACAGTTTTCAGTTGTCACTTTCTTATGAAGAGCCGATTCCTGAAGATGCATATTATGTGATCTATTATTCATCACAAGACGATGTGAATTTTGTCGATTTCAAATGTCCAAGATTTGAAGCGGACAAAAAAATAGATATTTACAAAACCACAAAGGTGACTGCCACAGCATATGTTTATGACAAAAATGGGTCAATCTTGTTTACAAGCAAAACCACAAGCAAAATCTATTATTTCAGAAACATTGACGTTTTAAGCAACTTTGAAATGGAAAGTCAGGAAACCGGCATTTTGTCGAAATACAACGGCGTGTTGGAAGTGCTTGACATGAGGGATTGCATAAATATAAAGGGCATCAGTTCAAACGCCTTTGCAGATTCAAATGTCAAAGAGTTGTATTTGCCAAACACCGTGTCAATCATTGCAGATTATGCTTTCAACAAAAGCGAAACCATTGAAAAAGTTGTTTGCCTAAACGGAGAACTGCAAATTGGCAATCGTGCATTTTACATGTGTGACAACTTGACCTCTGTGGAATTGACCAACGCAAAAAAGGTCGGCGAACTTGCATTTGCATATTGCACATCCTTAAAAGAGTTGTCTTTGCCATATGCCACAGATATTGGCAGAAATGCTTTTTCAGGGGCGGGGCTGACAAGTGTTATGTTTGGCAAAAAACTTGTGAACTTGCAAGAACAGAGAATCGGCTCACTCAATATGCAACAAATTTATGGCTACGCAAACACGCCTGCGGAAGAACTTGCCGCACTGCACAAAATTGACTTTGTTGATTTGTCTTTGAGATTTGTGGATGAATATAAATATCCTGTCATTGACAAACTTAGCAACTTGAATTCAAACAATAAAATCTCAGCCAAATTTATTGGATATGGCGCTGTGAGAATTTCTTTCAAATTGGACAAAAACACAGCACTTTTTGGAAATCCACAAATTGCTCAACATGGCTTTGAATACACAGTCACAATCAACTCGCTTGGGAGCCTTTCAGTTGGCTCACACGAACTTGTTGTGATTGCTCAAGATGAAAACACTTCCGCTTCTACAACCATAGATATTGAAGTTGTCAGCGAAAGTGCGCAAACTGCTTCATTAGTCAAAAAGGGCGAGAATTCCATCAACTATGATTTGCTTGTAAATGGCGAAGTTTATTCTGAAAGCACACAACTTTATGTTGGGAAATCTTACACAATGCAATTTGTCCCTAAAGACGGCTTTTATCTTGAAAACATAAGATTTAACAACACTGCAAGGTCATCCGAGCCTTTCACATGGGCTTGCAACACAACCTCAGTTGAATTTTCCGCAGATGCAATTCCTTTTGACAGTTTGAAAGTGTATTTCTACACAGGCGGAAGCGTTGATGTTATCATCCAAGATGTGATTTTGACAACTGACTATGTGGATGTGCCACGAGATTCAAGCCTTTCATTTAAAGTTGTTCAAAAAGAGGGCTATGAATTTTTGGGTGTAAGTTTAAACGGCGAAGATATTGAGTGTGTGGATGATGTTTACACAATTGAAAACATTGCCGCCACTCAAATTGTTGAAATTAAATATTTGGAAAAATATTATGATATTGAAATTGTTTGGGGAAAGGGTTATTTGGTTTCTACAAACAATCTGTCACAGATTAAACACGGCGACAGCAGAACTTTTGTTGTGACGCCAGAAGATGGCTTTGCGGTTGACACTGTGACTGTAAATGGCAAGCAAATCGCCGTTGTAAACAATTCCTTTACAATTCAAAATGTGACGGAAGATATGAGGGTGATTGTCACTTTTAAACAGACTGTGCCATCTTTCCTGTCAAGCACAATAATGCCTTATTTCTGGGTGCTGTTTGCAATGATTTTGATTTTTGCAATTGCAATAATTGCACTGAGAATTTATCGAAAAAAACATAAAAAATAATTTGTTTTTTTTCAGCGGAATGTGATAATATATTTTTTAAGGAGGGAAAAATTATGCTTTGTGCTGTTATGCCTGCATGGGCGATTGCGTTGATTGTTGTTGCTGCAGTTTTGGTGGTGGCAGTGGTGGCTGTTGTCGCTTGGCTGATTTCTGGCTACAACAGATTTGTAAAACTTAAAAACAACGTGGAAGAAAGTTATTCCACAATGGATGTGTATCTTAAAAAGAGATATGATTTGATTCCAAATTTTGTTGAAACTGTAAAGGGTTATGCAAAACATGAAAATGACACTTTGGAAAAGGTTATGCAGGCGCGTTATGCCGCAATGAATGCAACTTCCACCAAAGAAAAGGCTGAAAATGAGAACATTCTCACTTCAACTCTGGGAAAACTTTTTGCAGTCACTGAAAACTATCCAAATTTGAAAGCAAATGAAAACTTTTTGCAACTTCAAACAAAACTTTCTTCGCTTGAAAATGAAATTTCTGAAGCGAGAAAATATTACAACGGGTGCGTGAAAATTTTGAACAACTCCGTTGAATCTTTTCCATCAAATTTGATTGCAAAGTGGTTTAAATTTTCTAAGAAAGACCTTTTTGAAATTGAAGATAAAAAAGAAAGAGAAGTGCCACAAGTTAAGTTTTAAATATGAAAAATTCAATTTTCTTATCTTTTATTGTTGCCTTAATTGTCATAAATTTGGCGTTTTTTGACAGCATTTTGATTGGTTTTTATGCTGTCAGTGATATTTTATGGCTGTCAGGCTTTGACCTGGGCTGTGTGATTTTGGGCGTGGCGTTTGGAGTGCTTTTCATAACGCTTTTAGTCTATTTTCTTTTAAAGCGTGACCGTAAAAACATGGTTTGCCCTGTTGAATTTAAATGCCCTGACGATTTAACTCCGCTTGAACTTGGATTTTTGGTTGACGGAGTTGTTGACAGCCAAGATTTGTCATCACTTTTGGTGTATTGGGCAAGCAAAGGCTTTATTTCAATCACAAAAGATGGCAAAACCTTAAAACGCGTTGTTGAAAAACTGCCAGAAAGTGCCACAAAATATGAACAAAACATTTTTAAGAAAATCTTTGTTGACGATAAAAAAATTGTTGCAGATGACATTTCAAAAAGACTATCGGGAACGAGCGTTGTTGAAAACGCAGTCACAACTGTTCAAAACTCCATTGGCAAACAATATTTTGACAACAAAGTGATTTATTTCAGACAAATTTTCATCATCCTGCTGGCACTTTTCAATTATTTGACAATAATGTTTTTCAGATTGGAATATTATGTTGACATCTTTCCGATTGTGGAAAGTTATGCGATTGTGTCATCCATTTTGATTGTAATTGCATCATGGTGGCACTTGACCTATTATGACTATCGCCACAAAAACAACAAAAAAGTTGGCAAAATCATTTCTTTTGTGTTTTTGGTCATCCTTTTTGCCGCAATTATTGGGCTTGATTGTTATTTCTTTTGGACAGATTTATATCAAGTGATTTTTCTTGTGATTGTCAGCGTTTTAATTTTCTTTGCAATTTTAATGTGCAGAAATCTTCAAATTTACACTAAAGACGGCGTGAAAAAACTTGGGCAGGTGCTTGGCTTTAAACAATTTTTGGAAGTGGCTGAAAAAGACAAAATTGCCATGCTTGCAGAGCAGAATCCGCAGGTTTATTATGATGTTTTGCCATATGCTTTTGTGCTTGGGGTCAGTGACAAGTGGATTGAAAAGTTGGAAGTTATTAAACAAGAGGGCGTTTTGATTGACGACAATGTTTTGACAAACATAATCATTTTCAACACTTTCTTTAGGCACACAAATTTGAATTTTGTCACACTTGTCAATGTTTCAACTTTAAGCAAGGTTGCGTCACACATCTCGTTTGGCTCAAACGGTGGGCGTGGAGGCAGTGTTGGTGGCAGCAACTTTGGTGGCTTTAGACGGCGTTAAAAAAATCCCTTTTGGGATTTTTTTAACATGCAGATGTTTCTTGCTCTCTTAAATTTCTAACATCCAAAATTCTTGCTTGGGTTGGCTTGGCGCTCTGTCTTTCGCTTTCAACCTCTTTTTTTATCTCTTCAAAACTTTTGTTTTCGACATTTTTTACAATTCCATCTTCAACTTCTTCAAAATTTTCAAGTCTTGGAGCGTTTTCTTTTATTTCATCATTTTTCTTGTCATCTGTATTTTCAGTTTTTTCTAGTTTTGTTGCTGGCACATCTTTGTAGGTGTCGATATTTCTCATCATTGGCCCATAGGTGTCTGTGTTTCGCATTGGATTGACTCCATATGCGCCATTTTCATAGCCATACATGTTGTTGTAGCCATATGGTGCGTTTGGATACATTCCGTTTTGATAGCCGTTTGGCATCCCATACATGCCGCCATATGCTCCATTCATGAATCTGTAATTCATTCTATTGAAATTGTTGGAATTGTAAATTGGCATAACGGGTGAATTTGGAGTTTCAACTGTCTTGTTTTCTTCACTTTCATTTGGAAGATATGTGTCGATGTTTTTCTTTATGCTGCTGTTTTCCTGAGAACTGTCACTTTCAGCATTTTCTTCTGATTTGTCGCAGTCGTCACAATTTATATAATCCTCAATTTGGTCAAGTGTGTTTAAAATGTTTTGATAATAACAAGAACGCGTGTTTGAATTGCTTGCAAGACGCAAAAGTTTTGCATTGATTTTTTCTGCGTTTTTCTCTGTGTTCTTCTTAAGCGATGATATGGATTTCACAGTGCTGTCAAGTTCATTTTTTGTGTAAGACACAGAATTTGTGTATTTCGCAAGCAAAGATGTCAAATCCTTAATTGCATTCGCTTGTGCTTTTGAAAGTTTCACATCTTTTCCAAGGTCGGCTTTGATTTTGCTTGTGCGATTTAAAATCTCCATTTTATAATAATCTTCACTTAAAAGCGAGGTTTGAGTGCTGATGGCGTTGTTGTAAAGGCGTTCGCTTTGTGTGGAAAGGCTTTCAAGTGACGGCTTTGTGATTGACACATCCGCTGGATTTATTGTTTGAATATTTGACACCACATGCGATGTTTCATCAAGTTGATTGCTCAGATTGTTGATGGCAGTGCTTTCAGTGGAATTTCCGCATGCTGCAAGGCTGACGCACATTGTGATTGCAACCATTCCTATTATTATTTTTTTCATATTTTCCTCCATTGAACATAGTTTTTGTAGTTTTGCGTTTAATATTCAAAAATAAGGCAAAAATCTTGTGTGGGAGTAAGAAATGGAGGACAAACAGCGAAACGAGGCATACAACAAATATGTTTCAGCAAAGATTCCAAAAACAAAGGCATGGCCGTCACTTTTCAATTCGTTTTGGGTTGGCGGACTTATTTGTGTGCTTGGACAGGGCATAAATGACCTGTTACTTCTGGCTTTTCCGAATCTTTCCATGCAAACAGCGTGGGCGTTGACACTGATTACGCTTATTTTCTTGGCATCTTTCTTGACCGGGCTTGGCGTTTATGACCAAATAGGCAAGTTTGCAGGCGGCGGCTCAATTGTGCCAATCACGGGCTTTTCCAACTCCATAACAAGCCCATCGATTGAGTTTAAAAGCGAGGGCATAATCTATGGCATCTGCGTGAAGATGTTTACAATTGCTGGTCCTGTGATTGTGTTTGGAGTCGCTTCAAGCATGGTGGTGGGCTTTATCTATTGGATTATTTCGCTGTTTTAGGGGAGTTTTATGCAGAAAAATCAGACATTTAAACTTAAAAGAAAGCCAAAGATTATAGGCAGTTACACTATTGTTGGGCCAAAGGAAGGCAAGGGCAACTTTGGGCCTTATTTTGACTATGTGATGAAAAATGACTATTTTGGCGAAAAGACCTTTGAAAAAGCAGAAAGAAAAATGATTGAAAGTGCCGTCACAGGCGTCATCCAAAACGCAAAATTGCAGACAAAGGACATTGATATGATGATTGCGGGCGACCTTTTGAATCAAATAATAAGTTCGTCTTATGCGGCGCGCGCCTTTAAATTTCCTTTTTTGGGCGTGTATGGGGCGTGCTCGACAATGGCGGAAAGTTATGCAGTGGCGTCAGTTTTGGTCGATGGCGGCTATTTTGACAATGTGGTGTGCTGCACAGGTTCGCACTTTTCCACGGCGGAAAGGCAATATCGCTTTCCTCTTGAACTTGGCAATCAGCGTCCGCCAACTTCGCAGTGGACTGTCACAGGTGCGGGAGCGAGTGTGATTTCTCTTAGTGGCGATGGGCCTTGTATTTCGGCGGTGACTTTTGGCAAGGTTGTCGATTATGGCGTGAACGATGTCAACAACATGGGTGCGGCAATGGCACCGGCGGCACGTGACACGCTTTTGGCACACTTTTTAAACACAAAGACCACGCCAGACGACTATGATCTTATCATCACGGGCGACCTTGGAAAACTTGGAAGCGAGATTTTGATTGACCTTATGGAAGAAGATGGAATTACTCTTGGCGTCAATTATGGCGATTGCGGGCAGATGTATTATAAGCGTGAACAAAAAACACTGTGTGGGGCGTCAGGTGCGGGGTGCTGCGCAACAGCGTTTAATTCTTACATCATCAAAAAAATAAAAGAGGGGCAATATAAAAAAGTTTTATTTTTGCCGACCGGGGCGCTGTTGTCGTCAATATCAACACAACAAGGTGACACAATCCCATGTGTGTGCCACGCAATAGTGATTGAAAAGGAGTGAAAATGCAGATTTTTTTGGATTATTTATGGGTGTTTTTAGTGGGCGGCTTTGTGTGTATGTTGGGTGAAATTTTGATTATCACAACAAACATAACTTCTGCCAGAATACTTGTCACGTTTGTTCTTATTGGTGTTTTTTTGGAAGCAATTGATGTGTTTGATTACATCTCAGATTTTGCAAAAGCGGGGATAAATGTGCCAATCATTGGCTTTGGGGCATCGCTTGCAAAAGGGGCAATCGGGGCTGTGAAAACCCACGGATTTTTGGGGATTTTCACGGGCGGACTCACTGCCACGGCGGGCGGAATTGCCGCAGCGATTGGCTTTGCATTTTTGTTTGGGCTGATTTTCAAATCTCACACAAAGAAATAAATATGGTGTAGTATGCATTGCATAATACACCAAATATTGTGTATTATGCAAAAAAATGAGGTGTGTATGAAAAACAAAGATTACATTGAAAAAGCAAAAAAGCTAATCTTAAATCGAGTGCGATTTCATGCGCCCATTGTCTATGATGACAACATTAATTTTGACATTTTAAGTCGCTTTGGAGTTGATGTCAATTTGCCTGTTTTTAAGTTTGACAAAACCCTTTCAAAAAATTTGGCAAAGGCTTTTACTCTCGCAAAGAAAGAAGAAAATTTCAATTTGCTTTTATCTGACAAATCGGCCAGCAAGCATTCTCCAAAGGGAGCAATTCTTTACAGTCAATCTTCTTCACTTGATTTTTTAAGGGCGATAAACAAACTCAACATAAACTATTCTTCTTCCACAAACTTCAATCCTGTTTTTCAGGACAAGTTTTTTAAAGTTGACGGGCAGATTTTAAATCCACAATTTGACGATTTTAAACTGAAGAAAGTTGCAGTTTTTGACAAGATTTATGTAGATTACACTGAATTTGTTTTGAATGGCAGCAATTTTTATCTGAAAATTTCAAATCAGGATAAAAAGCCAAAAAAGGTTGAGATTGAACTCAACATTCCGCTTGTCAAAGGCTATTATTTTTTCAAAAGATTTAATCGCAGCGTTTTGATTGAAAATTTATTGACAAAGCAGAAACTTTTTTTAAATTTTATCTGTCCAAATGCAAAATTTTCTTTTTCTTGCGTGGATGGGCTTGAAAATTCTGTTTTTTCTTGTGTGAATGTGCGTGCCACAGTGAATGTTGAGGAAGAAAGTTTTGTGTTTTTCAACTTTGGAGCGCAAAAATTCAATCTTAAAAATGAAAGAAGTGTTGAGGCATTTCAAAATTTGGCTCGCAGGAAGGTTTGCGATATTTTTAATGTGCAAGTTAAGACGAAAAATGCAAAATTTGATTATTTTTTCAACAAATCCTTGCCGCAGAAAATTTGGGTGAATTGGCTTAATGGCGATTTTGACAAAACTTTGGAAGAAAAATATCTTTCTCTAAAGCGCCTTTTTGTGCGCGGGGAAAAGAATTTTGACCTTGTCAATTTCAAAGAAGTTGGGCTTAAGGAACTTGGAATTTTCAACGGGCAGTATTACAAAAAAGTGTTATTTTTAAACGGAAAGGACAAGTTTTTAAGAGTTGGACGGACATTTTTTTACAACATAAACAGGCTGAATGCGTCTACGCTTAAAACGGCAGAGCCGGTTGCGATTTCTTTTGGCGAATAATTTTTGAAAAATTTGCTTATTTTTTTGACAAATATTATTTCTTTGTTATAAAATATCTTCGTGAATGAGCAGAGAATTCCACTTGCTGAGCGTATGAGGGCGCAGGACCTTGACGAGTTTGTCGGACAGCAGCATATAGTGGGGAAAAATAAACTTTTATATCGTGCAATTGCCACAGGGAATGTTGGCTCATGCATTTTTTATGGCCCACCAGGCACAGGAAAAACAACTCTTGCTGGGATTATTGCAAAACTTCTCAACGCCAACATTGAAAAACTGAACGCTGTTTCAAGTGGCGTGGCTGATGCAAAGGCGGTTATTGAAAGGGCGAGAACGCAAAAACAGATGTTTGGCCAAGACACCTATCTTCTTTTGGATGAATGCCACAGGTGGAGCAAGGCTCAAAGTGACTGCGTTTTGCAAGCCATTGAAGAGGGAAGCATTTATTTCATCGGCTCAACCACAGAAAATCCTTACACAAGCATGACGCGGGCGATTGTGTCCCGTTGCAGTGTGTTTGAATTTAAAAAGATTTCTTCAAAAGATGTGGAAGTTGTTTTAAAACGCGCAATTTCTGACAAAGAACGTGGGCTTGGAAACTTTAAAACACGCATTGATGACGATGCGTTGTCTTTTTTGGCATTTGCGTGCAACGGTGATGTGCGGGCGGCACTCAATGCGCTTGAACTTGCTGTGCTTTCCACAAAGGTTGGAAAGGATAAGTTTATACATATCGACAAAGATGTTATGGCGGACTGTTTAAACAAAAAACCGCTTTCTATTGACGAGAGCATGTATTATGACTTTCTCTCAGCCTTTTGCAAAAGCATCCGTGGAAGCGACACCGAGGCGGCACTTTATTGGGCGCACAGACTCATCAAAGCGGGGGTTGACCCACTTATTATTGCAAGACGCATGATTGCTCACGCCAGCGAAGATATCGGCATGGCGGACAGCAACGCGCTTTTGATGGCTTGTTGTGCGATGTA
>CANRDW010000035.1 GCA_947629505.1 uncultured Clostridia bacterium | reverse complement strand
GCTCTCTTTCCCGTGAAAGTGGTGAAGCACTTGGCTTTTATTCCATCTCTTTGGGGGATTTGCCATTGCGAAATCCAAACTATCAAATTTCTTTGGCAGAAAACGATGGCTTTGAAATCAAGCCACGCACCTTAGCCCTTGAAAATGTTGTTGTGGGCGAAAAGGAATATGACGGCACAACAACTGCAGAAATCACTGCACAACTTAAAAATATTTTTGGCGATGAAGATGTGTATGTTTCTTTGCAGGGGCAATTTGTCTCAGAAAATGCAGGGGAAAATGTGGAAGTTGAAATTACAGAAGCCAAACTTTTGGGCGAGGACTGTGCAAATTATGTGCTGGAAAATTATGAAGAAGAAATCTTCGGCAACATAGAACAAAAATCTGCCACAGTCACAGCAATTGCTTGCACAAGAGAATATGGCGATGAAACTTCATTTGAATACACAGCGGAGGGTTTGCTTGATGACGATGTTTTTGAGGGTGCTCTGGCACTGTCAAATCGCAATGTCGGACAAAGAGAAATCGAAATTGGCACACTGTTCAATCCAAACTATGTCATCTCAAATTACATTGGGGCCCTTTGCACAGTTACACCGCGCGCACTGACCGTTGTTGCCACAAAACAATCAAAAGTTTATGGGGAAGATGATCCAACAGATTTTGCTTTCACAGCAGAAAATCTTGTGTATGACGACACCCTTGATGGCGCACTTGCCAGAGAGAGGCGAAGATGTTGGAAGTTATGCAATTTTGCTTGGCACACTTTCCAATCCAAACTATACAATTTCCTTTGTTGGCAATGACTTTGAAATAACTCAAAGAGAAATCACTGTTGAAGTCACATTTAAAGACAAAGAATATGACAAGACAAATTTTGTTGAATGGACAACTGAATATAAAAATAATAAAACAAATGCAGCGTTCAGTTTGAATTTGGACGCAAAATTAAACAGCATAAATTGTGGAATTGCCACACTCAACATTGAAAGTTACAGCGTTGAGAGTGAAAAGAAAGATAACTTTATGTTTGTTTTCAAATTTTTAAACACAAGCGTTCAAATTTCAAAGCGCACTGCCATTGTGTTTGTGACAAATGACAGCAAGTTTTATGGTGATGCTGACCCTGAATTTTCTTACACCATCAAAAACTTGATTGACGGCGATAAGATTGAGATGAACATCACAAGACAAGAGGGCAAATTTGTTGGGCAATATGAATTTTATGTTGACCAAGTGACCAATCCAAATTATCAAATCTCTTTGGCAAACACGCATTTTGAAATCCTACCAAAAAATATTAGAGTTGATGTTCCAAATACTACAAAAGAGTTTGGCGATCCTGACCCTGCGATTGAATTTAAAGTGCTTGACAGTTTTTGTCCTGACGATGAAGATGTTGTTGACGGCAAGATTTACAGGCAAGAGAGCGAAGATGTTGGAGTTTATGACTTCTATTTTGACAAACTTTCTTCCAACAAAAACTATAATTTCATAAGTGCTGAGGACACGCATTTTATAATCACAAAGCGCCCTGTGACTGTCACCGCACATCCAGCTGAAAAAATTTATGGACAGGACAATCCAAAATTTGAATATACTGTTGAAAATGATATTGAGGGGCAGCGCCTGACTGTTGTCATTGATGTTGACCCTGACGAAAATGTGGGTGACCACAAACTGTTCTGCACCACCACAGACCCACGCTATTCAATAACATTTGTTGAAGCATATCTTCACATTTATCCAAGCAAAATCAAAGTTAAGGCAGATGATAAAACAAAAATTTATGGTGATGAAGATCCGATATTTACTGTTTCAGTGATTGACGGGCTTTTGATGAACAATGACCGCTTAGAAAACATCTGTCAAGGCAGCATGATTTGCACAGAGGAAAATCATATTGGCGTTTACAAGATAGAGCAAGGGGATTTTTCTCTCGGCGACAATTATGTTGTTGAATTTGAAAGCGGGAATCTGACAATAATAAAACGCCATGTGAGAATTTTGGCGCTTTCTGAAAGCAAAACTTATGGATATGACGATCCAACACTACGCTATCAAATTGCAGGTGACGGGCTTGCACCTGGCGACCAAATTTCTGGAAGTTTGAAAAGAGAAGAGGACGAAGATGTTGGAACTTACGCTATTTTGATTGGCAATTTAGCCTTGAATGATAATTATGATGTTGTGTTTGTTGAAAGCACTTTTGAAATCTTGCCAAGAGAGATTGAAATTGTGCCAATCAATGCCAGCAAAGAATATGGACAAGATGACAGCCCGTTGCAATATGAAATCCTTGGCAGCCTTGTGGATGGAGATGTGCTTGTAGGGGAATTTTACAGAGATAAAGGCGCTGAAGAAAGAGAAAATGTTGGGAAATACAGGATACATTCAACTCTATCAAATTCAAACTATGAAATTGTGTTTGGCGAGCATTATTTTGAAATTCTGCCGCGTCAAATTGTTGTTGAAGCGGAAAGTTATGTGATAAATTATGGCGAAAGCGAGCCGGAACTTTCCTATCACATCACAAGTGGCACAATTTTGGATGGAGATTCATTTAAGGGAGAATTATTTAAAGTCAAAGGCAACTCGGCGGGTGTTTATGATATTTTCAGCACACTCACACTTGGCAGAAATTACGATGTCCAATTCAAGAAGGGAACGCTGACAATTAAGTCTTTGCCACTTACAATTCAAAGCAAGAATCACACAAAAATCTATGGGCAAGCAGACCCTGCATTTGACTATGAAATTGTTTACGGAAAACTTATAAACGGCGATGTGCTTTATGGTGCAATCACGCGTGAACAGGGCGAAGATGTGGGCACATATAATCTCATAAAGGGTGTTTATAACGCAAACTATGACATCACTCTTCTTCCAGCGACATTGCAAATTTTAAAGAAAGATGTTTATTTGACTGTCAGTGTGGCAGATAAAATCTATGATGGCACAACAAGCGCTTACATAACAAATGCATATGTTTCAGGCATCTCAAAAGATGTTTATCTGAATTTTGATAGAAAAACCTCTGCCAAATTCGACAGCGCTCAAGTTGGGAAGAGAATTGCCGTTCATTTAAGCGGAATTACGCTTGAAGGCAAAGGGGCGCAAAACTATCATCTCATTTATCCGGAAGAAATTTTTGCGGATATCACTATTGGAGAAATTGTTGGAGATGAAGTCAAAATTTCAACCAATGATCCTGTTTTGGATGAAGATTTTGATTTGCAATATAAATTATACAAGATTGAACAAAGCCTAAAAATTGACCAATATCGCTTGATATATGCTGTGGACATTTGGTTGGAAAAAGAAGGCACACAAATTCAAACAAACGGAAGATTTAAAATAAATTTAAACGTGCCAATCTCTTCAAAAAATAATTTTGCTGTTTTCAAAAAGACAGAAAATGGCTATGAGCAGGTTGAATTTAGCAAAGATGAAAATGGGCGGATAGAGATTCTGTCAGATGGGCTTGGAGAATTCTTCATTGCAATAGAAGATGAAACTTGGCTTGATTTTGGAGCATATATTTCACTCGCTGTGATCATTGCATCGCTGTTATGCATAATAATCATCGCAATAAAACGCAAAAAACGCTACAAAATTTAAAAAAACTCTTTTCAACTGAAAAGAGTTTTTTATTCATATAACATCTATTTGATGCGCTCAGGATTTGCTTTGACGGTTTCAGGGGATTGCCCCAATTGTCTGCAATCATCTAAAATCTCAACCACTTTATCAAGGCTTGTGCTTCGCGTTGGATTAGTTGACTGAAAAACTTTTTCGCTGTCTGGATTTGACACCTGCTTTAAAAATTCTTCCATAGGATTGAGCTCATAGGCGTCAATAGGCGAGTTCCACGTTGAATACATTGTGACTGACCCATCTTGATTGTAAACGGGGATATAATAATATCTGTCACCATTTTGTCTGTAGCCGAGATAATGTTTGCCAACATGCAAAACTTGCTCGCCCAAAGCATTTTTGGCTTCAAGTGCAACATCGTCCATTTTTGAGCAATTATACAGGGCGCAATTGTAGTTTAAATATTGTGTGAAATCTGAAAAATAATCCTTTCCACTTTCTGCTTGACTAGAAAAATCTGAGCCGGTGAAATAATTGAGTGTATAAGTGTTTTTTTCGTCTTTAAATAAAATTGACAAGAAATATTTGTTGTTATTATTGTTTTCTTCTCTAAGATTGTATGGAAGCAAAGAAATTGACAGCACTTGCTTTATATTCCCAACATCTGTTTGCCCGCGCGAGTGAGCATCGTCAAAAAGCAGCTCTTCTATTTGCCCGGTTACAATCACTTTGTCGGCGTCAGTCATCTTGTCAGTGATGATGTTGCCGCTGTCGTCAAACTCAAGGTTGTTATTGTTGTTGTCCCAAACGTTGTCAGGCACAAAAGGATTTACAACCGGTGGGCCACTGTTGTAAAGACTGTCAACAATCACATCATAAAGCAAAAATGCCAGCGCCCCGGTGGTGAATGCGGCTGCGGCAATTTTTAAAACCTTGTGTTTTTTGTGATCCTCAGATTTTAATGTTGAGCCACGATCTTTCGTTGCAACTTTATCTTGCTTAAACAGGGGCTGCGGATTATACTTTTCTTCTTTCGACTTTTTCATGTTAAAATTTTATCATAAATTTCTATATTTGTCAATATCGGATTTTTATCTAGAGAAATAAACGACCCTTTTTGTGCATCTTATTTGATTTAATAATATAAATTTGCTATAATAATATATATGGCGAATAAAAAATCAAAATTTTTATTTTACATGAATTGTTTGCTATTGCTATCGGCAATAGGAATATTTTTTGGACTACATTTTCAAATTCAGCCCGTTTATGCTATCACAAACGAAACAATAATAAGCGAGGCAAGTGAACAAAATGCTGACAAATTCACAGCAAACGATATATTTGAAGATTACACGCAAACAAGCTTAAAGGATGATTTTAATACCGTAGAGAGCATCTCAGAACTTTATGAACAAGGTAAAATTGACCAAAAAGTTTTTGAAAGAGCAAAGGAAGTCTTGGAAGGTAATGTAAAATATACTTATCAAAGGGAATTTTCAACAACTTTTAATGACGAACATAAAATCGCACAGGTTGGCAATCTCTATACCTATTCCAATACAACTCTAAGATTCAATTTTCCTACCTGTGAATTTAACTTGACAGGAATTTATGGCTTGACCGGGCAAACTATAAGGGTTTTTGTTGCTGCGGATCAAAACTACAATTTGCCAGAAATTGTGTTTACGCAAAATCACGGATATTACACAACAACTTCGTGGAAAAGAGAAAAACAACTTAAACTTGGCATGAATGAATTTCAATACGATGATTTTGTTACCGGTTCAAGTTACATTAGCCAAACCGAACGAAAGGGCGGAGCAATTTATATTCGCAACCCATATACAAAAGACCAACAAGGAGAGGTTAGCGTTTACATAGAGGGCGGTGGTTATTATCCAATCTTTAGAAAGGGGGATGATGAAAAGCAGTTTTTAAGTGCTCTTGCTGAATATTATTCGCAGTACAGTGCATCCTCGACTATGCTTGACATGGCGGAGCTCGTCACTGACCACGCACTAATTACAACGACTGCCGAATCGCTCTACAATACTTATATTGAAAATAATGAAATCTCTCCAACTGAAAATCTGCAACTTTGGGGAAACTATATGAACGAGGTTTTCAAATTCAATGGAATTGAAGAAAGTGAGCAGAACAAATATATAGTGGTAAATTTTAGATATATGTCCACATATAAAAATTCTGGTGCTTACACTTATTTCAATCACATTGGATTTTATGACGAGCACGAGTGGTTTGCGAATTTCTTAATCTATAAATCTCGTGAATATAATACGAATGATCACCTTATTTTTGGTATTGGCCATGAACTTGGACACATGATTGATATTGATAACAGGTGCATTAATGAAACAACAAATAATTTCACTGCTGCTATTGCATATTATAAAATTCTTGGAATGCCACAGCACAATCACGCTTCGCTCGGATATGAGCAGTATGCACCATTTGACAAAACATTAAGCAATATTGCAAGTGACTACACTCTTAAATATGAGGCCTATCACGATGGGAAAATCATGTATACATACGATTATGTTAACGGATCAGGCACGACAATTAAAGCGGATCATAATTATCTCATTTGGTGGGATCTAGAGTGTGCATTTCCTGGATATTGGGCAAGATTAAACAACTTGTATCAAAGCAAAGAACTTATTGATTTATCCAATTTGGAGCGAATGGTTTATTATTCCTCTATTGCAACTCAAGTCGACCTTTCATATTATTTTGAAAGGTGGGGTTTTTATTGGAGCGATGAGACTTACACTGATTTAGCAAATAGGTTTGTTTATGAAAAATCTACCGAAAAGTTTAGACAGTTGATGTCGCAGGCGGAAAAAGAAGGCGAAATTTTAAAAACAAACGCACCATATTGGTACGCCGACACTTTGCAGTATGATTTCATACAAAAAAATAAAAATGTACCTGAAAATGAAAGGAAATATGACAACATAAAGCCTCAAATTACAAAAATTACTCAAAGCGGTAACGAAAGAACGATTTTTATATCAAATGGAAAAAGTGAAAATCACCTCGGCTTTCAGGTGTGGTCTAAAACGCAAAATACTGATTGGAAAGTTGCTGGGTTTACTTACTCATCAAGTTTTGTTGACAGAACAAGTTATTCTTCTACACCGACATATAAGGTTGTCGCATATAATAGATTTTTTAATGCAAGCCAAGAGAGTGACGAGAAGTCCGACATTACACAAGATAGTGAAAGTGTTTGCAAACTTGAAGGGCAGACATATTCAAAACTTGATGATGCAATAGCAGAGGCTTTATCTGGTCAAACAATTTATCTTCTTGCAGATTGTACTATTGAAAAGAGTGTTCAACTTTATAGGCAGTTATCCTTTGCCGTTGATTCGTCTGTAAATTCCGATATCACCATAACAGTAAACAATTCTTTTATTCAGATGGTCAATAATTTTTCAATTATAGGCAATCAAAATGCTAGAATTATTCTTGATGGCAGATCTATTGAATATAGCAATCCACTTATATACATTTCTTCCGGCACTTTTGTTGCAAAATATGTAACTTTTCAAAACTTATCGGCCAAGTATTTAGCAGGGGCTATCTACGGAATGGATAGTGCAGAACTTCATCATTGCGTCTTTGATAATTGCAAAAATTCCGGGTCTTTTGCCGTTGTGGAAGCACATAAAAATTTAACAATGGAAGATTGTGTTTTCAAAAACTTGCAGAGCACTGATGTGAGTATAAAAGACATTTCAAACCTGACACTAATAAATAAAATAAACAATTTTTCTCTTACTTTTGATGATTTTTCTGAAGAAAAAGAAATAAATTTGGTTGGCATTTCTACAAAAGATGAAATTGATAAAATAACTTTAAAATCTGGATACATACTAACATTTGATAGTATCACTCTGAAAATTAAGCCAGAATCTTATAATTTAAAGTTTTACATTAATGGTGCAGCATATGAGACAATTATTTATAGCCCATCGTTTGAATTCGGCAGTGAAGAATATGAATATCAACTATCTAAAAATCAGTATGTAAAGTATGTTGAAAGAAAGAGTGAATCAGTTTATTATTCTGGAGACACAATCAATCTTAATGGTGACATGGAATTCGATGTTGAAGTCAAGTCAAAAATAAAACTAACCACCTATTACAATGAAGAAACAAGCACACAGTTCTATCCTGAAGGGATGGGAGTATATTTGCCAACAATTGACACAGCAAAACAAAAAGTTGTCGCATATCTTGATGGAAACAACGTTTACTATGCAGGACAAATATATGTTCTTGAAAAAGATAGTTCTCTTGTGGCAATATATGAAGGCAATTTTGTTTATAGATACATAGTAAAAAATCAAATTTATAGTGTAAAATATGGCAAATATAATGACCAAATCGAACTAATTAAACTCGAAGATGACAATTTTCAAGGATGGCAATGCGGCAATGAAATCCTTTCTAACAATTTAGTTTTGCGTGGTGACACTGACTTGATTGCTGTCTTTGAAAATTCGCAACAAGTTTATGATTTATCACAGTGCGAAATTCAAGTTGATGGGAGTTACACTTATTCCGGCAAGCAAATTATTCCTAAAATAACAGTCTACTTTAATGGAATGATTGTTCCAAGCAAATGCTACACAATCTTGTGCTCAAACAATATATCAGCATCAAAGCAAGCACAAGTTACCATATCTTTTGTGCAAGGATTGTCAACGGGGAGCAAAACCCAAACCTTTACGATAAGTCCAAAACAACTTAGCAGAAATGATGTAGAAGTGACAGGACTTAAAGATTTCGTCTACAATGGCAGCCAAACAACACAAAGTTTGACTTTAACCTATCAAAATCAAGCAATTGACACATTTAGAGTAAATTATAACGGAGATAGGACAAATGCAGGCGATGTGCAAATAGAAATAACCTTTTTTGACAATTATTCTGGAACTATTTATTTGCAATATACCATTACAAAGGCAGAAAGGAATGGTTTTAGAGTTTCGATGCCAGATTGGATTTATGGCGGGAATGCATCAAGTCCATCAGTTGAAGGAAAGATGGAAGAAGCTCAAATAACTTATTCTTATTCTACAAGTCAAAATGGCAGTTATACGTCTGAAAAGCCTACCAATGCCGGTACTTATTGGATAAAGGCTGAAATTTTAGCATCGCAAAATTATAGCTCTGCTGAAGCTACAGCATCATTTACAATTGAAAAAGCCGACCACCCAGAGAACATGCCAAATACGGAAATAACAATTAGTAGAAAGGCAAAAACTTTGCAAGATGTTAACCTTGATACAGAAGGTTGGAATTGGGAAACTCCAAGCACGAAAATCGCTGGCGAAAGTATGACAGCCATGGCAGTTTATTCTGACAAAGAAAACTATGTGAATTATACAGTTCTAATCACGCTAACAAAAGAGCCACGAAAAAATGTTTCAAGTTTGAGTGTTGAAATTGAAACCAAAGATTTTGTCTATGATGGAACGAAAAAGACGCCAAAAGTTATTGCAAAAGACGGGGACTTAGTGCTTGTTTTGGGCGAAGATTATGATGTCCAATATGAGAGCAATACATTTGCAGGTCAGGGCAAAGCCATAGTTACTTTCAAGAACGATTACACCGGCTCAATAACGCTTGATTTCACAATTTCAAAAGCAGAAAAGCCAAGTGTTGATACAATCTTGAAAATACACAATCATTTTGAAGATTTGTCAGAAATTGAGTTGCCAGATGATTTTGAGTGGGTTGAAGATTCCCTTCAAGTTATCTCAGAAACAAAAATGATTGCAAAAGCAATTTACAAGGGCAGTGATGCAAATAGTTATGAAACAACTGAACTTACATTTGAAATTATCATTGAAGAACAAGAGCAAAATCCACCTGAAGAACAGGGAAGCTTGATTTGGCTAGCATTCGTTGTTCCAGTTAGTGCTTTACTTGTTGGATGGATTGTTTTCGCTATTGTAAGACACAAGAAAAAAGAATGGTGGAAATGCCAATGACAAAGAACTTGAAAGAATATTGAAAGAAAAGGGAGGCGGGAGAAAGAGACAAGAATATTTTGAAATGGAAAATTTTCTTGAAAACATGAAAATTTTTGGCACAATTTGGAAAGTTTTGTGATATAATCTATATGTTCACAAATCCGATTTGCGTATAAACACCAGAAACAGCAGGCGTGATTGAAGACTGCTGTTTTTTTGTGCAG
>CANRDW010000034.1 GCA_947629505.1 uncultured Clostridia bacterium | reverse complement strand
GGTTAAGACACCGCCCTCTCACGGCGGTATCATGGGTTCGAATCCCGTAGGGGTCACCAAAAAATCCACATCGTAATGATGTGGATTTTTTTACTTTTCTCTGTTCTCTCTTCACTTTTCTCTTTTCACTTGCGCCCTTACTACTGCTTTTCATGATTTCGTGAATCATGTCTTGACATTTTTTTTAAATATGTTTAAAATAAAGAAAAAGGAGCGATTTGTTATGAACGAGAAAAAAGAAAAAAAACTAAATCAAAAATTTCTTAAAATTATAAAAAAGGCAGAGCAATCAGGGATTGATAACATCCCTCATTATTTTGAAACTAACAAAAACAAACTTGATAAGCTGATAAAGAAAGGAGCAGATATAAATAGCGTTATCAACGATTATGTAACAGATTGCCCAAAAATTAATCTTGATAGAAGTGATGATGGCCATACTTTTTTTATTCGGATTTCAAACTTGAACGACATAAATATTGCGATTTGTCTTCATTTAATTGATAATTTTGGTGCATGGGTGCCTCCCGAACTTTGCGATTATGCTTTATATACGCAAAATTTAAAATTATTAGAAAAACTTGTTAAACAAGTAGAAAATCCTTATTGGCTTACTGTGGATATAGGTTATGCAGTTAAGAAAAACAATTACAAAATGTGCGAAATCCTTTTATCACAACCGGGGCTATCACAACGCTATAGTAGTAAGGAAGATGATTTGGGTACCATAAAAGATCAATATTTCAGTAATGCTTTATGTACTGCAGCAGAAGCTGGCAATTATGATATGATTAAATGGCTTATTGAACAAGGAGCGGATCCAACTATTTCAACAAAACCTAGTGATCATTGCAGACTTCCACTTCATGCAATGGCATATTATCTTGGTGGGGGTCATAGTGGCGAAAAAGTAACAATAGATGAAAAAACAAAAGATTCGTATTTATCATGCGTTAAACTTTTAATTGATAATGGTGCAAATCCTTATTCAATAATTCCATGTGTTGGAAAAGATATGTTAGAAATGGCTTCACTTCACAATCGCCAATTTTATACTAGTTTCAGAAGTGACAAATCAAAAATAGAAAAATGTTTTGATGAATGTCGTGATAATCCAGGAGTGCAGATTTGTTTGGAAGCACAAAAATATTATGATGAAAAGCACAAAATTAAGCACTCTGAGCCAACTTCTAAAACAACTATAAAATCAAGCCCTAAAGTTACTATAAAAGAACATGAAAAAATTTGAAATATCATTGATTTTAAGTATTCTTCTTAGATTCTCTTTGTTCACCAAACAAAAAATCCAAGCGTAAGCTTGGATTTTTTACTTCACTCTTCACTTCTTTATGATTTCATATCCCTCTTTGCTGTCTTTCACAACAAATCCAAGGCTGTCGATTTTCATGCGAAGTTCGTCCGCAAGGGCAAAGTTTTTATCCTTTTTTGCCTGCCAGCGCTTTTGGGCAAGGTCAACAACTTCTTGTGGTACATCTTCATCTTCAAGTTTAATTCCTAAAACTTGATTGAATTTCAAAAATGTTTGATAGACATCTTTGCTTCTTTCTTGCTTCAACATTCTTTGAACGCACGCAATCGCCTTTGGCATATTCAAATTGTCGTTGATTGCGTCCAAAAATTCTTGCTCAAATTCGCTTGTAATAATTGTTTTTTCGCCTTTTTGATGCTCTTTTACAAGGTTTTTGATGCTTTTAAGAGTGTTTTTTGCCATATCGAGCGCATCAAAAGTGAAATTTTGTTGTTTTGAATAGTGTGCAAGAAAATAGAAAAATCTAAAATCCTCCGCGCTGTAGCCGCGTTTTTCAAGGTCTGCAAGTGTGTAAATGTTGCCAAGGCTTTTGCTCATTTTACCGCCGTCAACCTGCAAAAATTCAAGGTGCATCCACATTTTTACAACCTGATGTCCATAGAAACAGTTGCTTTGCGCAATTTCGTTTTCATGATGCACAGGTTTGTGGTCAACCCCGCCCGTGTGAATGTCGATATGATCTCCAAGATATTTGTCGCCAATCACCGAGCATTCGATGTGCCACCCCGGATAGCCCATTCCCCATGGACTTTGCCACTGCATGATGTGTTCTTTTGGCGCTTTAACCCAAAGCACAAAATCATATGGCGAATGTTTTTCTTCGTCAACATCAATTCTTGCCCCCGCAAGTTTTTCGCGAATATCCATGCCCGAAAGAGCGCCATATTCTGGGAACTTTTCAATATCAAAATAGATGCCTTTGCTTGTTTCATATGCAAAGCCTTTTTTCAAAAGCCCTTCCACAAAAACAATCATCTCATCTATCACAGATGTTGCCGGCACAATATGTTCAGGAAGGTCAATATTCAGCGCCTTTGCATCTTTCATGAAAATATCTGTGTAAAATTTTGCAACTTCCCAAGGGCTTTTGTGCTCCCTTTGGCTTGCAACAAGCATTTTGTCCTCGCCCTCGTCCGCATCCGAAGTCATATGTCCAACATCAGTGATGTTCATAACGCCGTCAATTTTAAAGCCGTTGTATTTCAACACGCGGCGAATGTTGTCCATGAAAAGATAGGCACGAAAATTGCCTATATGAGGATAATAATAAACGGTTGGCCCGCAAGAATACATCTTTACAACTTTTTTGTCATAAGGTGAAACAATTTCTTCACGCCTTGTAAGTGAATTATAAAATTTCAACATTTTTTACTCCAAAAATCGTTTTTTTGTGATTTTTTTGCATTTTTTATATCTTTTTATTCAAATAATTAGCAAGATTTTCAATTGCACTTTCAACTTCGACATTCATATCTTTGAAAGAATTATTGAGATTTGCCAAATAAGATGCAAGTTCATCCTTGCCTTTTTTCGTGAGTGCCATAAGGCGACATCGCTTGTCAATTTCACCTTGTTTTGAATAGATGAGCCCCTCATCTTCAAGTTGTTTTGTCATAAGTGCAAAATTGGATTTTTTTATGCCAAGTTTATCAATAATCATACTGACAGAAAGATTTTCGTATTGTGATATAAAATACAGCACCTTTATTTTAAGCAGATTGTTGTTTGCAAGGTGTTTTGTTAAATTTTCCGTTAACGCTTCTATTTCAAGAAGTCTGTCTGCATTTTTCATACACAACCATTATATATAATTCTTTTAATTTTTGCAACTATTTTATGCAAAAAGTTATATAAAAATAAACAAATTATTTTTTCTTGTTTGGGGTTTCATTTGCTTCGATTTGGACTTTCAAAACATCCGCCCTTTTGAGCGAATATTTTGAGAAAATTATGATTGCAAGAGTGATTGCAATGGCGCTGCCAAAAAAGACAATTCTGCCAAGTCCCGTTTGAACTGAAAGCGCTTGAACGGGCTGTGACGCGTCAAATTTGATAAAATCAAGCAAAAAGCCTATAAACAAAAGTGCGATTGAGTTTGAAAAGTTGTATGTGAATGTGTAATAGCCCGTATAACGCCCAGCGTTGTTTTCTCCCGTTTTATATTGCTCCATTGTCACGACATCTGCATACATGGAGTGTGGAAGTGAGTAAAGCGCCCCCGAGCCGATGCCGCACACAAACAGACACAAAAGCACATACACAAAAATCTTGTCGCTTGTGGTGTAAAGGCGAAAAAGAAAGGTTATGCTTGCCATGGCAATTCCAAACAGCATCACACACAGCGCAAAAATCAGCGTCTGTTTTTTGTCATATTTTTTGACGACATTCACCCAAACGAGTTGCGAAAGAATTGCCCCGCCAAAGAAACAAATCATAAGCGAAGAGATTTGCACGCTTGTGAAGTGATAGCAAAATGTGAAAAGATGCATTCCAACCGAAGTGATAAACACAGACGCAATCAGCGAAACTGAATAGCCAAGCATCACCGTTCTGAAATCCTTTTTTTTGAAAGTGTCAACATATCCTGACATAATTTTCGACATTTTCCCACTTTTTTTGCTGTTTTTTTGACTTTTTTCGTCAATTTTGTCAATTTCGCTGATTGCTTCGCTGTAGTTTGGCATGCTTCTCACGCGCCGTCTTGTGCCAATTATTGTCACAAGTCCACATACAAGCACAAGTGCAGAGTTGACATATGCGATGTTGAGATAGCCCTCTCGGGAAAACTGCCCCGCCGCGCCAGAGGGCATAAGCGAATACATCAAAATGCTTGGCAGAATAAGTCCAAAGATGTAAAACACCGTTTTAAAGCCCTGCATCTTTGTTTGGTCGTTGTAGTCTGGGGCGATGTCAATGCAAAGCGCCGAATATGGCGTGGCAAAAAATGTGTTGAATGTTTCTTGCAGCAAAAGGAAAATCAAAAGCCATGCACACATGGAAAGTGCGCTGCCTTGTGGACACAACCAAAGCAAAATGTTGTTGATTGAAAGGGCAAAGGACGCAAAAAGCATATGCCCAAGTCTGCGCCCAAAAAACTTGCTGCGTGTGCGGTCGGAAAGATAGCCAATCATGGGGTCGGAAAGCCCGTCCCACAGCGAAGTGATTGCAATGGTCAGCCCCACCAGAATTGCCGGGATTTTCAAAACACTTGTCCCAAAAAACATGATCATGCTGCTGACAGTTTGTCCCATTGATCCATAACCCAAGTTGCCCACGCCATATGAAAGTTTAGTAAAAAATTTAAGTTTCTTTTTCACCCTATATTCTATGCGTGCAATTTTATTTTAAGGACAACCTCAAAAACAAAAAACGGCCAAAATTTAGCCGTTTTGTTCTTCACTTTCTTCTCTTTTCAAATCCTTTCTGCTCTTTTTCTTTGTAACAATAGGTTTGCCGTCTTTGTCAACAGGAACCTCTGGCACTCTCACCGCAACTTCTGCGATTTCAAAGCGGTTTCGATTGACAAACAACATCTCTTTGCAATATCTTTCGATGCAATCCAAAATCTGTTCTCTTTCATGTTTGTAGTTTGGATCGTTGTTCATTTCAATGGTGAAATTGCGCTTTTTTGCCTTTCTGCCCGTGCGGAAATCCCTTATTTTGAGATTTTCAAACGCCATTTCAACTTCATAGCCCGTTCCGCTGACAATCTTGTATCTATTGCCCGTGATGTCAATTCTCATGTATGGCGTGCAATGTTTGACCACCTCCACCATGTTGATCGTAAACAAATTGTTGAAAATTTTGTTGATTCCGTCAGCAATTTGCACAGGAAACTCACTTGGCTCGTCCTTAGGCTCACATTCGCCTAAAAAGGATTTTTTCTCGCGATTTTGAATGTTGTTCATGGTGCTGACGCGAACAAGCGAAAAATATGTTCTTTCGGCGGTGATTTTTTTGCGAAGATAAAGTCCTGCGCCAGAAAGCAGTTTTTTGTCTGTGTCATACACAATCTCTGTGGTTTTGATTTTGCCGTCACCAACAATGGTGTAAAATCCAAGCCTGTGCATCATCTTTTGAATGGTGAACTTTTCATTGTCAATAATGATGTCATAATTCATTCTGACATTTTCAAATGCAGCAGGTTTTCCCTTGTCGCCTAGAAACATACTTTCCCTCCATGATTATATTTTAAACAAATTTCACAAAAAAAGCAAATGTTTAAACATGAATTTTATGGCAATATTAACTTTGTGAAAAGGAGAATTTTATGAATTTTAATGACAGTGTAACAAAATCAAACTTGGCGCGCTCTTTTGCCGCCGAATGTCAGGCAGGTGCAAGATATCAATTTATGTCTAAAATGGCACTTTCTGACCAACAAAAATATCTTTCCGACACCATGAAAACGCTTGCAAAAAATGAAATGGCACACGCAAAAGTCTTTTATGATTACATCATAGAACTTGGCGGCGGCAATGTGAAAAACATCTCAATCGAGGCGGGCTATCCTTTCGATATGCCAGAACTTTCCAACAGCCTTTTGGAGGAAAGCAAAATCGAAGAAAGCGAGGCAAACAACATCTATCCAAGTTTTGCAAGAATCGCTCGTGACGAAGGCTTTGTGGATGTTGCTAAAACTTTTGAAATGGTTGCAAATGTCGAGGCAACACATCATCAAATTTTGAAATATCTTGCAAATTTGTATAATTCACATAAAATGTATAAAAGAAACGAAAAAACTGAATGGAAATGCTCAAATTGTGGCCATGTTGAAATCTCAAAAGATGGTTTTAAACAATGCCCGCTTTGTTCCATGCCACAGGGCTATATCATCATCGATTTGGAAAAAGAACTTCGCGAGTGAGAATGGGCGGAGTGCGGCATCTTTTGGCAAAGATGCCTGTGCCATTTCTGGCATGAAAAAAAGGACGACCTTCGACCGTCCTTTTTTTGCACTCCGCCCCGCAAGCCTCGTCATCCTGAGTGTTTATTTTCGTCATCCTGAGCGAAGCGAAGGATCTCAAATCTTCTACAGTAGTCGCGCAAAACCGCCAACAAAGTGCGGTTTTCGTTTGGCGCGAAAAGAGGCAAAACCAAATGTTAAAGCGCCGCTTTTTGCCATGTATGTGGCAAAAACAAGCCAAAATGCAGGTTTTGCCGTTTAGTAATAACTCACTTCTCTGCAACTATATGTCAATCTCACACCGCACATTTGATTGAGCCAGCGGAGTGTTTGTTGCCCGTCACTTGTGACAACCACACCACAGCCATATTCTTCGCGTCCGTCACTTGATTTCAAATCTCTTGTCCAATAGGTGTCATATGTGTTCGCATATGCCGTTGTTCCATACATAAGGAAAGATGCAAAATCTGTCAGTTTCGCTCTCTTTTCCCTGAATGAGTCATCAACGCCAGAATAAACAGCCCCACTTGTGCTTGTGCCGACAAATTCTGTCACAATATCTTGCCCACCTGCACTGACAAAACCGTCATAACCATGCGAGAAATAACTTGCATGTTTCACATTGAAATTTTCCATATCAGTTTCATAGATATAGTTATTTAGCCAAAAATCTGCACTGTTTGTTTCTTTGTCATCACTTATTTTCTCTGGTGTCATAACGCTTGCAAACAAGATGTTCACAGACACGCCCATGGTTGCCCGAGTCACACCATAAGATCCCCATGTGCTTGGAGCACTTGAACTCACTCCATAGTCACTCACACGCCAGCGAATTGGTTGGACTTCAAACCACTTAGAAACGCCATTCACTTCCACTTGTGCATATTTCTTTTCGCTGTATGTGTAAACATGGATTGGAACTTCTTCTTTCCCGTTGTGATATTGCAAAGTGTATGTAGGTTGTGTTGAAGAAGGCATGCTGTTAAGCACACTTAATGTTGCGCTGTCGGTCACTTCTTTTTGTGGATATTCGCCGTCTTCAAAATACCAATATTGCTCTAAACTGTCATATTTAAGCCGATTATCAGAAACCTCATAAACATAGATGTCTGTCGCAAATGAATAATCAGTTATGCCGTTATAGAATAAATAACTGTATGTGTTGCCAGAAGAACTCATAAGATATACATTGTCCGCTCGCACAATGACATAATTGTCTTCAAGTGTCACCTCAAACATGCCAGAATTCACTGAGTCCGCTTCCCAAGTGGCGCTATCTCCATAGTGACTCACGGCAAGTGATTTGCTAACATCCTTGTCACGATATGTCATAGTGGCATACAAAAGTTCTTTAAAATAATCTCCCGAGCCATCTTTTTTATAAACATAGAATGTAACAGAAAACGTCATCATCTTAATTTTCCAATTTGCTTGAAACATCACTTCATCTTCGTTTCCTGAGTAATACTCCCCGTTTGCATAATGCCGTGATGTGCCTGCTAAAATCCACCCATCTGCTTCATATCCATCCATTGTGTAAGTGTTGTTTGGCAATTGTAAATCCACGTCATGAAATTTTGCTCGAGTAAATGGAGCCTCATTCCCACCACTTGGGTCAAAATATATGGTGTAGAGTTGATATGTGAATATATAAACCGTCACATCGTTTGCTTTTGACCATGAATAAGTTCTCTCATTGCCCGCTTTTGCATTTGCTCCGGCGGAAACAGAAGAAGATGATGTTGTCACCGTCATTCCAACAGTGCCAAGATTTCCAAATTTCACAGTAAATGTCACAGACGAATCCGAAAATTCTTTGGAAGAAAATGAGTGACTGTTTCCAACCGATGACAGTGTTGCGGAACTTGATCCAGCCGAAACCACCACATTACTTGAAACAGTGGAAGTGTGATTCTCTTGCCAAACAAATTTTATGTTTGTTATCTGTTCTGTGCCCACCACAGTAATATAAAATGGTTTTACACTAAGTGTTTGATAACTGCTCCCCGAATACATTGCCGTCCCTGGAACAAAAGTGTCCACATAATAAAATTGATTGCTTGTTTGTTGAATGCTTGAAGTTAAATCATATGTCCAATTGCTTCCGTCAGATAATGCAAAACTTGTCACAACTGTTGGAGTGGTAAAAGAAACAGAAATTCTTACTTGCCGCCCTCTAACCGGCAAATACCCAGACAACTCTTTCAAACTTTGTCTAAAATAATAGTCAATTGTTTGACCATCTTGTTGATATAAAACACGAACTGTTGCACTTGGTGTTGCACTTACATTATAATATATTAAACTGCTAGTAAGTTGAGGTAAACGGTCGTAAGAAGAAGTTACAAGAAATGGCGTTCCTCTTCCTGGTTGATATCCCGTGCTGCAATAATATTGTAAAAAATCTGAAGGTGGTGGGGTTGAGCGTTGAAGATCAAGGGAATTTAAATCTACATCATGATAATAGATTGATTGATTCTCAATCCCTGGACTTCCAATAAGCAAACCTTCATAACCGCGATCATAATTATAACTTGTTTCATGATAAATAAAACGAGTGGCTTCCATAACAAAACAATAATCACAACTCCCTACATAATTTGGACAAAGTCCAATTATGCCCCCAAGTATTGAATTGCTGGCATTAAAATCTGAAGAAAATGGAGTTACATTAAAATATGTATAACTAAAAGATATATACACATAATCTACACCTGTTGGAGATTCTGGGTTGTCACCTATCCCCACTAAACCACCAAAAGCCGAAGGATAAATAGTTGACTCTAAAGAAAATTTTGAATAACAATATATCATATCCCCAACAAAACTTCCAATAAGCCCACCAACATAATAAGATCCAGGCTTGGCTTGAATATCAATTGTCACATCTTCAGCAAAACATTGTTCCATGTCAATCTCTGAACTCGTTGCATCACTTATGCCACCAATTAATCCACCAACACAAAGTTCATCACTTTCAGAAATAATAATTGATGAATTTAAAGCCCCACAATTAGAAAAAGTACAGTCACCACTGATTAATCCAGCCAAAATACCAACACCGTCACCGTAACTGTTCATAACAACCGTTGCATTGGATATAAAAAGATGTGAAATCGTTGATCCTATGTCAATACGAGAAAATAATCCAACACCATCAGTACCTGATTCTTGTGAAATATGCATGTTGCTTATTACATATCCATTTCCATTAAAAAAAATAGATTTACCATCACCAGCATATATCGGAACCCAATCATAAGCCCCTAAATCAATATTGGCCGTTAAAATATAATAGCCACCACTATTAATTCCAGCAAGTTGTTCAGGTGTTGAAATTTGAGTGGGACTGCTGGAAGAGCGCCCACCACTCACTCTTACAGCATGGTTTTGCCATGTATCTTGACTTTCAGTCACAGGCGACTGTGAAGCACCCCCCCCCCGCAGAAATTGCGGTGTGGATAAGTATGCCAAGGCCTGTTCCAAACACACATAAAAATAACATTGACGCAAAAATCAATGTGCACAATCTCTTGTTTTTGAAAACAATTTTCAGTTTTTCACAAAATATTTTCATATGTTTATTTTATCACATATTTTTTAATTTACAAAATAAATTAACAAAAAAAAT
>CANRDW010000033.1 GCA_947629505.1 uncultured Clostridia bacterium | reverse complement strand
AGGGATTCGAACCCCAGGAGGCTGTTAACCTCAACGGTTTTCAAGACCGCCGCTTTCGACCGCTCAGCCAAACCTCCAAATATTAAAGCACTTGTATTATACTCAAAAATCCAACTTTTGTCAATAATTTCTTCACATTTTTTATATATTTTAAATAAATTGTTAATGTGCATGGTTTTGCACGTAAAAGTCGTACATAAGAAAGTCAGGAGGCACAAATGAACTTTTTTGGAGGCTCTAATTGTGGCGAAATGAACAGAGGTGACGGCTGCGGAAACGACTGCTGCTCTCTTATCTTTTTGCTTTTGCTTCTTCAAAACTGCGGTGGAATTGGCGGCTTAAAAGGTGGAGAAATCTGCATTGATTGTGGAACACTTCTCTTTTTAATTTTGCTTTCAAACTGCGGATGCGGTTGCAACAAGTAATTTCGCACGAAAAAATCCCTCAAAATTGGAGGGATTTTTTATTATTTGGTGAAATTCTATGCAAAAATTGTTTACTTTTTAAGTTTTTTATTGTAAAATAAAGCAAAAGGAGAATATGCTATGAACGTTGAAAGAGTGTATGGACAAGGGGCAGAACTTGTATGGGCAGACAGAAAAAGATTTTTCGGCTTGCCACTTTCTTTTACCAGATATCGCCTTGTTAAAAAACCGGGGTCTTGGACAAAAGTTTTCAGCAATGTGGGTTTGTTTTCATCTTATATTGACGAAGTGAATGTTTACAGAATTTGTGATATTACTTTCCACCAAACTCTTCTTGGAAAGATGTTAAATTATGGCACTGTCACACTGCTTAGCAGTGATGAGTCAAAACCAACCTTTGTTTTGAAGAATATTAAAAATCCTTATCAGGTGCGCGATATGTTCTCAAATCTTATGGAAGAACAAAGAAAACTCAACAACATCCGCATGACAGAGTTCCACGCTCACGACGACTAATCAAACAAAAAAACACAACAATTTGTTGTGTTTTTTCTTTGGTGGAGATAAAGAGATTCGAACTCTTGACCCCCTGCTTGCAAGGCAGGTGCTCTAGCCAGCTGAGCTATACCCCCAAAAACTTTTGACTAGCAAATTTTAGCATATTCACATGAAATTGTCAACAAAATATTGAAAAATTTTTCCAAGCATTCAAAAAAGCGTTAAATTCTTGCAAAAAAATGCCGCTCGTGCAAAGAATTTACGCTTTTCTTTTTGACTTTTGTTATGCTTTTTGATAAAATCTTATTAGAGGGAAGTCTAGCATGGAACAAAACTCAATTAAATTTGTTGGAACAAACGAAAAATTGTTTTCGAGGACGCTTATTGAACATATTGACGGGCGCCAAACACTTATTGTGCCAGAAACTCACAATGCCATTTTGGTGAAGGACGGGCAGATGCTTCAAACACTCTCGTCTGGAAAGTATGTTTTAAGCGATTTTGTAGATTTGAAAGAAGAGCCAGATGCCTCGGTTGAAGTTTTGTTCATGTCAAAAACTGCGAAACTCAAACTTTTGTGGGGAACTCCGCAAAAAATTGATTTATATGACGCTGTTTTGCAAGAGGACTACAAAGTTGGAATGTCGGGGGATTTTGATGTCCAAATTGGTGACCCAAGAAAGAGTTATCTTTATCTTGTTGGTGCGGCGGAAGATTTGACGGCGGATGCGCTTCAAGAAAGGTTGCAGTCAACCGTTGTGTCGGTTATGGAAGCGGAGGCGGTTTCATATATCAAAGAAAACAACATTCGTTTCAATCAACTTTCAATTGCAAAGAAAAACATTGCGCAAAAGGTTTTGAAAAGTTTAAGTCACAAACTTTTAAGCGAATATGGAATTTCGGTTTTTTCTTTCAATATTGCAAACATTATTATCGATGAAGATGATTACAAGCGACTGAGTTCTTCAAAAGGCAAAAACGATGACACGTTCAAATGTGAAGTTTGCGGACAAGAACTTGCACCGGGGGCAAAATTCTGTTCCAACTGTGGAAACAAGATTGTCAATCTCAAATGTTCAAATTGTGGAACGGTGAATGAAAAAGGCTCAAAATTCTGTGCAACTTGCGGACAAAAATTGTAAAAGGAGAAAGAGATGATTGCATTTTATATTATTGTTTTGCTTGCAATTGTAGGCTTTGCGGTTTTCTATATTTGCAAAGAATACATAAAAAAGCCTAACAAAGAAAAAGAAGAAGGCTCCAGAGGGATTATTAAAAACAAAAAATCCATTGAAAACATGGTGGCAAATGTGGAAAGCATAATCGTGTATGCAAATGGGAATGACGAACTTTGCAGAAGGCTCGTGGAAGTGAAAGACAACATAAGATTTTTCAATCCAACCACAAACGACCGCGTGCTTTTGGTTGACAACAAACTTGCAAACAAACTTGATGACCTTAAAATTGCAACAGCAAAAGACAACACGCAAGAAACTTGCATGAGGCTTTTGGAAGAAATTGAAGCATACATAGTCCAACGCAAAAAGGAAGAAATTGAATGAAAAGAACCTATCACGCTTCAGCAAATGCAACTGCGGAAATGGCGGAAAAGATTGAAAAAGAACTTAAACTTGGATATATCAATCTTGAAGACGGCTGCTTTGAGCAAGCGAAATTGAACTTTCTGCTTGTTCTGGAATGGGACAAAGATTGCGCAGATGCCTATTGGGGATTGATGCTGGAAAAGTTTCAACTTAAAGATGAAGATGAACTTTTCACAAATCCGGCGGCTTACAAAAGTGCAATTTACTTGCCGGAGTGTGAAAAAGCACTTGCACTTGCCGACAAAAGCACTTTAAAACAATATAAATGGATGCTTGATAAAATCTATCAAATAAATGAAGGAGATAAATACTGATGTGGCCATTTAAAAGAAACAAATTTAAAAATCTCAAGCGCGAAGATTTGGTGAACTCCATCTGCGAACTTGAACGACAAGAACGCACAGCGGAAGCGGAAGTTTATCAAAAGATTAAAGAGATTGATGCGCTTGTTGACAAGGGCAAAAAGGAAAAGAACAAGGATTTGCAACTTTTCTACGCGAAAAAGATTGCTCATCTCAACGAAGAAAAGCAGACGTCAATGGAAAGGGGAATGTATCTTTTATACAACATTCGCCTTATGAACAAACTCAAAGATGCGTTTGACAGCAACACCTTTTTCAAAACTCAAACAAAAGTGCCACTTTCAGAACTTTTGGCTGACCAGAAAAAACTTGCAAAATTTTTAAACAAGGCGCTTGAAACGAGAATTTCTTCGGAAGATGTGCTTACATCTGCGGATGAACTTTTCACAGAAGTGCAATCGGCATATGAAGTCAGCGAGCCAATCTATGGCATAGGGAAAACTGAAGATGAAATTTTAAGCATGTTTGAAAAAGAAGCACAAACAGAAGAAGAAAAAGAAATTTCACAGGAAAAAAGCGAGCCTGTTAAAAAGAAAAAAGCAAAAATGGAGGAATAAAAAATGGGACTTTTTAAATCAAAACAACAAAAAGAAATTGAAAAGAAGATGCTTATCAAACGCACAATCAACGCTATGAACAAGCAAATCAATCGTCTTGAAGAGCAAAAGCAAGTGTTTATCGATGCGGCAAAGCGTGCAAAACTCAAAGATTTGGACGCACAATTCAATCTTGCACTTTCGGGCTATAAGATGACTGTTCAACAACAAAAGCGCGCACAAGAGATGCTTTTAAACTTTGAAATCACGGCACAAATGAAAGATGTCACCATGATGACAAGTGAATTTCTTCGTGGCATGAGTGACATTTCAAAAGAGATGACAAAACTTGCCGATGCAAAAGAATTTGCAAAAATTCAGGCTCAGTTTGAACAAGCCATGCTTGCTGTTGAAACTCAAACAGACCAGATGGACAACTTCATGGAGATGAGCCAAGAAACTTTCTACAATGCCGGCAAAGACAAGTCTGGCAAACAGATGAGCGATGAAGAACTTGAAAAGTTTATCATGGAGCAGGCAAGTCAAGACGAACTTTCTGACGAAAATATAGAAAAAGAAATGGAAGAAGTCCGCAAAAAAATCGAAGACGAAAACAAATAAAGGGTTTTTATGAAAGAAACAAATATCAATGTTTTGTCTGACACCTTTGAACTTTACATGCGCAAAGGCAAAGATGCAAAAGAAAAGGGGAATATTACGCTTGCAAAGCGCAATTTTCTTCTCGCCAGCGAAACTATGATGAGAATGGCTCAACTTTCAAAAGGCAATTTGAAAGAAGTGAGAATGGAGCGTGCAAGAAGGCTTGTGGAGATTGCCGACAATGTTGGCAAAAAGCCTGCCAAGATTGACAAAAAAGATGATGATGACGAAGATGATGAAATCAAAAAATGGCAAACGGCACAAATCCCTGATATAAAATTTTCGGATGTTGCGGGACTTGACGATGTTAAAAAAGCCATCACAATCAAAATGATAAATCCTGTCAAATATCCTGAAAAATACAAAATGTATGCGAAAAAGACGGGCGGCGGAGTTTTGTTGTATGGACCTCCGGGCACAGGAAAAACTATGATTGCAAAAGCGATTGCAAACGAAGTTGGCGCAAAGTTTTATGCCGTCAAAGGCAGTGACATCGTCAGCAAATGGGTCGGCGAAAGTGAGAAAAACATCAACAGCCTTTTTGAAGAAGCCAACAAACAAGACAGAGCAATTATCTTTATTGATGAAATGGACAGCCTTATTGGAAAGCGTGGGCTTGACACCCACAACGACAAACGCGTCAACGAATTTTTGCAACAGATTGACGGTTTTGCGGGCAGAAATCCAAACCTTTTGCTTTTGGGTGCAACCAACAGGCCTTGGGATATTGACAGTGCAGCAATGCGAAGCGGCCGTTTTTCACAAAAGATTTATTTGCCACTTCCAGATGCTGCGGCGCGCAAATTTATGTTGGAAAAAAACATGAAAGGTGTGCCGGTTGTCAAGGATTTTGATATCGACAAAATTGTTGATGCAACGGACGGCTACACAGGGGCGGACATTGAAGAACTTTGTGACCGCGCCAAAGATGAGCCACTTCTTCAAGCAATCGCAACGGACAGCGTTGTGCTTGTGACGAATGAAGACTTTGACAGAGTGCTGTCACAGATGCCGCCAAGTGTGACTGAAAAAGAGATGAAGTTGTTTGAAGATTACAACAAAGAAATTGGAAATTACATAAAAAAGAAAAAATAGGAAAATTATGAGAGAGCGTGTTTGTAACAATTGTGGAGGGAGAGAATATAAAGTTGTTGGGCAGAATATGGTTAAATGCATGTTCTGTGGGACTTTATATGTGGACGAACACGCATCAAAAGAAGAAGAGGTTTTGCTTGTAGGCGCATATGAGATTTTGCGCGACAAAAATTTTGACGGTGCGGCTGCGGAATTTGACAAAATTTTGGAACTTTATCCAATGTCTTTTGAGGCATATTTTGGAAAAGCGCTCGCTGAAAATAAAATCATTCTTTACAACAAGCGAGGGGTGAGAAAAATCCCGCGTTTTTATGGAGATATGATTTCTCTTGCGGACGATAAAAATTTTAAGAAAGCGATAGAACTTGCCCCAGAAGAAACCAAACACTCCTATCAAGACATTGCAATCAGAATCAACAAAATTAAAAAAGCCTATGAAGAAAAAGCATCGAAATTGAACTATGATGTTTTTGTTTGCACGGAAAACGCAGAAATTCAGCAAAAGATTGAAGAAGAATTGAAAAAGTTTTCCTTTTATTTTTTGCCAGAAAAAGATAAAGAAGAAAACACCTATCAGGCGTTTAAAACCTGCAAAGCCTTTGTCTTTTTTGCGGAAAGTGAAGAAAATGATTGCAAAATTTTCTATGAGCATTATTTGAATTTAATTTTACGCAAACAAAAAGCGCCGACAAGTTTGATTGTTGTGTATAAAGACAAAAAGTTTATTCCAAAAGAACTCACTTTTTGCAAAAGCATGCTGGATTTAAATTCAGTTTCTTTCATGCAAGATTTTGAAGTTATGCTGGAAAATGAAAGCAAAAAAACCGTTGGACAGGCTGCAAAAATTGAAACAGTGAAAGTTGAAAAAGTTGAGCCGGTCAAGAAAGAATATGTCGATATTGAAACAATCAATCCCGTTGAACTTGGAAATTACAATGTTGAAAATTTAAATTTAAATCTTGGAACAAAACAAAAGTGGATTTTTCTTTCGCTTAAAAATGAAGACTTTGACACGGCAAAAGAACTGATTGATGAGGCGCTTCAACAAGACCCTTACAACAGTGAAATTCTTTTTGCAAAACTTTTGTGTGATAAAAAAATCAAAACAAAAGATGATTTTTTTGAGAACATTTCAAATTTCAAAGATAAAGAAAGTATAGACAACATTTTGCGTTATGCAAACAAAGATTTTGCAGAATATTTTGTCAACAAGTGGGAAGACCTTGTCATAAAACTTGGCAGCGTGGAGTTTTACAACACCTACCTTTTATATCTTGCGGGCTTCAACAGTCAAAATCGCGAAAATCTCATCTCACATGCTGAAAACATGGCGATTGAAAGTATGGATGAAGAACTTATTGAAAAAGTTTTGAAGTGCTTCAAAAAAGAGGACACAGAAAGATTTGTGCACTTCTATTTCCTTTTGGCGCAAAAAAGTGACAGTGAAAAATATTACAACAAGATTTTGGAAATAGACCAAGGGCACGAACAGAGCAATTTTTCAAAATTGTTGAAGCACTATAAAACGCCAAAAGATGTTTTGACTTACAGAAACAAAGAAGAACTTGAAGAAACTTTCAAATTTTTGGATGCGAATGCGCGTGCCGATTTTGTGACGGCATTTTTGGACTTGCTTTTGCCTGTTGCATTTATTGATTTGGAAAATGCGCAGCAACAACTCGATTTTTATCTTGCTTACATAGAGGATGAAAACAGATTGAATGCCGCATTGAAAACGATTGCTCACAGACTTCAACAGATGGGCTTTTTCACGGCTGCGGAAAAATATCTTTCAATTTTAATCTCAAAAGACAAAGAAAATTGTGAAAATTATTGGGATTTAATTTTAATAAAGGCGCATTGCAAAAATGATAACGAACTTATCACAACGGATGTTAAAATTTCCAAATTTCCAGAATGGAACACGCTTTTGGAACTTGGAGATAATGCGCATGACGAACTTTACACATCAATTTTAAGCAAATCCAATTTGTATAAAGGAAAAAAGAAAAAAATCAGCGATGAAAATATAGACAGAAGCGTTTTGAAATCAAAACTTTCTGAATTTTTGCTGAGAAATCAAAAAGTGCTTTTGGAAATTGAAAAACAGAATCCAAATTCCACAAAAGGGATTGAATATTTTAAAAGCCAATTAGAGCCATTTGAAATGTATGTGGCAAAAATGGACAATATTGACACTTTTGAAGAATATGTCGAATTTTGCAAGAGAGTCCAAGAGCGTTTAAATATGTTGGATTTAAGTTTGGATTCTTCCGTCAGTGCCATAGCGGTTGCGGAAAAGGGCGAGGGGCTTAAAAAATATGAAAAACCATCAACCACACAACAAAATCACGAAAAACAAGTAAAAAACATCAAAAAAGATGTATTTTTAAAGAAATTTTTGATGATTTTCTTAGAACTTGTGCCGATGCTGTTTGCAACGCTTTTGCTTGTAATTTGCATTGCAGCGCCAAAAGATGTGTATTTGTATTTCAGCCAAGACTTTTTGATTGGCATGATTTGTGTATGCGTGGCGATCGCGGTTGGGAATTTCATATTTTTGCTTTTAAGACAGAAAAAACTTGTAAAAGGCACTCAACTTTTTGTTTCAACAGTCGTCTGCATCGGGTTTTTGAATTTGTTTTTCTTCTTGTTTGCTTTTTACATCACGCCAGAGGTTATGGTGTTAAACAACGCAAAAGAGATGCAAATTCTGCTGTCAAATGCCAAATACGCAAACTTCACACTTGGGCAAGATATTGATTTGTCGGGCGGTTGGAAAAGTGTTGACTTCTTTGGAACGCTTGACGGCAATGGGCACATGCTTTCAAATGTAAAACTTTCAAACTCAGGCTTTTTTGCGACAAACAATGGGGATGTCAAAAACATAAACTTTGAATTTGCAAAACAGACAATCACAAATCCAACTATGTTTGGGGCTGTTGCACAACAAAACTTTGGCACACTTGAAAATGTTGTTGTAAGTGGCACAATTGAAATCATAACCAATGCCGATGCGACAATCTCTGGCATGGTTGCTGCAAATAATGGCGGAAAGATTGTGTCTTGTGAAAACAGACTTGTCATCACAATAAATGCAATAAAAAATCTGACCTTTGGCGGCATTGTTGGACGGGCATCGGGCAATTCAACTTTCTATCAAAACAAAAATGAGGTGCAACTCACATTAAATATGAATGACGGGAAAGAAGTTGTTGTGGGCGGCATGATTGGAGAATTAAAGCGCGCAAGTGGGATGAATTTCTCGCAAAATGCAAATGAAATTGACATGGCCATCTCTGGCGCAGCAGAAAATTCTTTAGTGGGCGGCCTTGTTGGAGTTGGCAGAAGTGCAAATTCAAACAACTATTGTTCAGGCAAGATTGATGTGTCCACATTTACATCAACGGGTTATGTCGGCGGACTTTTTGGATTTTATCAAAATTCCAACCGCTCAGAAACGATAGGCTACAGTTACACAGCCATTGAATATATTGGCGAAATGAAGTATGGAAGTCTTGTTGGACAACTTGGCGGAGTTGTTGAATACAGTTTTGGCAAAGGCGAATGTGTTGCGGAAACTCTTTCAGATTTTGCAACAGCAAGACATTGTCCAAACACGGAAGAGTTTTATCCAGCTGAGGTGAATTTCAGCACAGAAATCTGGAAGATAACTGAAGATGCTTATCCAAAATTTATTTGGGAGAGAGAATAATAACACACTTTTAGCACACCTTAAAAAAGGGGTGCACTATGAAATTTCTATTCTTTTTTATGGGGTTGCCGATTATGATTATATCGTTTTTCAACGCTGCAGATGCGTTGCCGTATGCAGAAAACATAAAGCTTTTAAGTGACGGCAAAGAGATTGTTTTGACACAAGAGCAGCAAGATGATTTAAAGGACGGCGTTTTGGAAATGTTTGAAAATTCTCGCACACTGCCGGCGTTTGCGGTTGTCACAGACGAGATGTTTCAAGAAGATGTCCAAAGCGGCACGTTTGTTTCTTTGAAATTCAATCGGGTTATGGAAGTTGAAGGGCTGCCTTTTGACGAAATTGTGTTTAAAGTTGTGCCAGAATACACTGCCATAAATCTCTTGCGCGGCAATCAGGGAGTGTTTCAGGGGCGATGCATCCATGTGCAACTTGACAAAAATATGCAAAAACTAGACGAAACAATACAACAAATTCAAACAAAAACAGAGATTAACGAGAAAATTTAGTTATTAAAATATATCTAAAAAGCCTTGTTTTAAAGGCTTTTTTTAAAACAAAAAATATTATTTGACAACACTTAAAAATATTTGACACGCTTATAAAAAACGCTGTAAAATAATAGAGTGTTTACCACAAAATACACAACATGTTGTGTTTTTGAATTTTAAACATATCAATATGTTGAAAATGGGGTGAGTTAATGGAAAACTATGAAGGTTGGAAAGATTTTAAAGGAAATGCTTGGAAAAACGAGATAAATGTCGCTGATTTTATTCTGCACAATTACACGGAATATCGCGGAGATGATTCTTTCTTGGAGGGGATTTCTCCAAAGACGGACAAAGTGTGGAAAGTTTGCGAAAAACTGTTGGAAAAAGAGCGCAAAACGGGGCTTTTGGACGTTGAAACAAAGGCTATTTCTGGCATCAACACCTTTAAGCCGGGCTATATCGACAAAGAAAATGAAGTTGTCTTTGGGCTTCAAACGGACAAGCCACTTAAAAGAATTGTCAAT
>CANRDW010000032.1 GCA_947629505.1 uncultured Clostridia bacterium | reverse complement strand
CGCGAGAAATTTCAGGGAGCGTCACTTGACTATGTCTGGTTTGATGAAGAGCCGCCATATGACATCTATCTTGAATGCAAGATGCGTGTTTTGGACAAGTGCGGTGAGATTTTTGGCACTATGACTCCGCTTAAAGGCTTGACGTGGGTTTACAACACAATCTATCTCAACGACAAAAATGATGACGAAGTTTGGTGTGAAAACATGGAGTGGGCGGACAATCCATATCTTTCACAGAAGGAAATTGATGCGCTGACAAAAACCTTGCCCGAAAGCGAAGTTGAAAGCCGAAGATATGGCAAATTTATGCAAAATGGCGGGCTTGTTTACAGCGAATTTGACGAGCATATTCATGTGATTGAGCCGTTTAATATTCCGCCCGATTGGCAGGACAACATCTCCATCGACCCCGGGCTTCACAATCCGCTTTCTGCCCACTTTTATGCGGTTGACTATGACGGCAACGTGTATGTCGTGGCTGAGCATTTCGAGGCGGGGCAGACTGTGGAATATCACTCCAAAAAGATATGGGAGATTGCAAAAAGGCTGAATTGGAAAACTGATTCAAACGGCTTTTTGCGAGCGCTTATCGATGCGGCGGCAACACAAAAGACTCTTGCAAGCGAAAAAAATGTTGTCGAACTTTTTTATGACAACAAAATTTTAGTCAATCCAAAGGTGAACAAGGATTTATATTCTGGCATCAGCGTTGTGAAATCTTATCTCAAAACTGCTGACGGGCGCAGCAGGCTTTTTATCTTCAAAAATTGCGTAAATTTAATCCGCGAACTGAAAAGTTATTGGTGGGGTGACGGCGACAATCCAATCAAAGCGGACGACCACTGTTTGGACGAGATGAGATATTATCTTATGACAAAGCCGATCAACAATCCAAAAACAACGCCAAACGCCATTCAAAAAGACAAAGAAAAAATGGCAAGAATGCTTAAATTTAAAAGATTTTAGCGAAAATTAAAATAATTTGTTTATTTATTTGGAAAAATAAATTATATTTGCTAAAATATATTTAGTATAAGAGGTTTATATGAAAAAATTTTCATTTTTGCTTATATTCACTCTATGTTTTGCAAGTTTGCTTGGCGGAACATCTTTTTTGACGAAAACTGCCAATGCAGAAGTTTCAGCGGATGCAAATGAAACGACAATTTCTTCTGCGCAGGATTTTGTAGATTATATTGATGGCTATGGGGCGGAAAATCAAAACGACAAAATTTTTCTTGGCGGCAATATCGATTTTGATGAACTTAACACAACAGACGAAAGCGGAGCATCTGTGCCTTTTGTGTTAACAAAAACTATTGGTACAAAAGAACTTCCTTTTCAAGGCACTTTTGACGGCAACGGATATGAAATTCAAAATCTTAGAATAAATCTCGGACAATCTGAAGATACAGAAGATGCAGAAAAAACAAAAAATAAAATTGAAAATGTTGGGCTTTTTGGCTATGTGGAAGGGGCTTTCGATGCGGCTACTTCATCTATGAAAAAGGCGGAAATCAAAAATGTTGCCCTGTCACTTGTAAGCAGCATTGGTGTTGACGGCGTTGAAGGGGCAAATATGGGGCTTTTGATTGGAACAGCGTCAGATGCAGTGATTTCGCATGTTCAACTTACGCCACAAAGCGTTGCCGTGAATTTTCCAACAAACAGCAGTGTCAATTTTGGGCTTTTGGCAGGAGTTGTCAGAAACTGCGATATTTCCAACATTCTTTGCCGAACAACCAACTTTGGTGATTGGAGTTTCACTGATTATGACGGAAAAATGTTATATCTTGGCGGAGTTGTTGGGCAAGTTTACAACAGCAAACTTTCATATGTAATCACACAAGAAACTTTCACACTTTCTTTTAATGAATTTTTTGGCGACTTGTATTTTGGGGGAGTTGCTGGGCTTATAAGTGATGGCGGAAGTGAAATTTTTAATATCGGAATTGAAAATAATTACACAATTCCTTCTGTTCCACAAAATGTTTATTATGGCGAAGTTGCAGGGGGGATTGGAAACAGACCGTCAAAGGGGAATGTGAATTTTATTCACTACAAACAAAACAACATCGCTCCATTTGGAAATGCAAACGGCTATGATGTTGACAACACCGAAATTTCTCCAACGCCAGCGTCATTAAGGCTTTCTGCGTTGCAACAAGATTCTCTTGGAAATTACACTTATTTTGAACTGCAAAATTGGCACAACACACGTGAATATTGGAATTTTGACAGTGTTTGGTATGTCAATTCTCAGCGCTTGTATCTTCAAAATTTCATCACAAATTTCATAGTTCGTTTCACAGGTTTAAATTCGTCTGTGTTGGAACTTGAAACTGTTGTTCAAAACACTTACAGATATGGGGAAGAGGCATCTTTTGACTTTGTTTTCAAAGAGATTGAGGATGATTCAGAAAGTGATGAACCAGACAAACCAAAAGAAGATATGCGAAAATATTACACTTTTTCATACATCGAACTGAAAGGCGTGCAATACAACGTTAAAACAACAGAAGATGCTGACGGCAATGTGCAGGAATATTCAGTCACATCTGACAACAAGGGGAATCTTTTGTTTGAAGTTGAAAAAACGGACAAAGGCTTTACATTTATCATCAAAAGTTTAAGCAATCTAACTTCAGGGACTTACACACTTCGAGTTGTGGCAAAACAACACACAATTTCTTTTTCAACAAGGTTGTATGACGATGACGGACAAGTTGAAGGACAAAATCCGGGCTACATTTATTATGGCTCGACAAAAGTTGAACATTTCACTTTGTCAACTTTGAAATATGGCGACACATATCAAATTCAAACAGAGGCAAAACTCAATCAACCTTATGCATTTGAGGGTTGGTTTATGGTTGTTGATGGGCAGGAAGAGGACATCACTCCTTGTGATGACAAAGGAAACAAAATTTTAGTGAAAATTTTGACACTTAATTTTGGAACGGGCAATTTCACAAAAAACTGCGAAGTTTACGCAAAATACTCCATGAATGCATGCGAAGTTTTGTTTAACATCGATGGCGGAATTTTCCAAATTGTGTGCGGCGGACAAACTGTGGATGAAAGTTTAATCACAAATGGAATTTTGCTTCCAAAATATGAAAGTCAACTGCGTTTGGAAATTTATGTAAATCCGGGCTACACATTTAATGTTGACGAATTTATTGAAGAAATGACAGTGTATAAAACTCAGTCAGAGGGCAACTTCTGTGAACTGCGCGAAGACAACATCACCACAGATGGGCAACATTATTATCTCTTTCTTTTAAACATGACAATTTTGGGGGATGACTACAGTGACCAATTCACAATCAATGCAAAAACTGTCAGCAGCAATTCCGGCTCTGGCAACATGATTTGGTATATAATTGGCGGAGTGAGTGGAGTTGTTTTGATTGTTTTGGTGATTGTTTTGGTTGTGCTTTTAGTCCGCCGTAGAAATGGTGGTTTTGGCGGTGGAAGTGGCAAAATGAAAACGCCAAAAATGAATAAAAAAGCATATAAAAATATGTATTTTTAAGATTTGATTGCGGACATGATAATTTCCATGTCCGTTTTCTTTTTTCGTCTGTAAAATAAAAGGTGCAAAACAAAAATTGCAATCCAAAGGCCAATTATGCCAAGTAAAGCCAAAACAATTGTGTAAACAACTTGTCCGCAGGCTTGACGGATGGACTCCAAGATTGGAATTTCGTTGTATAAAATAAAGCAATAGTTTGTGTCTAGGGTGTGCGCAACAGGGATTGCAACAGTGGCATAAATCAAAATTGCAAGGCAGGCGTAGAGATAATCAAACTTGCTTTTTTTGTAGATTCCAGAAAACAGCAAGATAAAAAAGAACAAAGAGATAAAATGATGATAAAAGAATGTGTGTGTTGGCAAAAACGCCTTGAAAATGTTTACAGTTGCAGTGCCAATCATAGACGAAGGATAACAGTAAAACAAGACGATAAAAAGCAGGCTCATGCAAAGTGAAAGGCATTTGAAAACATCTCCAACTTTGCCTTTAAAAAAGGCGCAGCCAAAATATACATACATAAACAAACTGCAAAAATGCAGTGGGATTGCCCATGTGTCATAGCCCGCTTTGATGTAATAGATTTGTTTTGCAACCTCCATGCCAAGCATTGTTAAAATGATAAGCATAAGCGGAATTTTTTTGACTGTTTCGCTTTTTTTTCGCGTCAAAAAAGTGACGGCAAGTGCCAACACAAGATTTATTAAAAGTGCCAAAGGCAAAACGATTGCATCTGATTTAGACCATTGAAACATAATTATATAATATCACAATGATTTTAAATTTCAAAACAAATTGTTTTCTTTTAGATATTTTTTGCCAAGTTTTTCTGCACATTTCACTGCTTTTTGGTGAAAATAATCCTCTTTTTGCGTTCCGTCAGTCTTAGAATTTAAAAAATGTAAGCACATATGCCCATTTAATTTGTTGTTTAAGGCATATCCATGTGGATACAGCACCACACTTGCAGGCACATATGCAGTTTCGCTTATTTTCACAAGCACGGGTCTGCGTTTTTGAGAAAAATTGCCATTGCAAATCTCTTTTACAAAAAAGGTGCTCTCATCATCAGTCACTTCAATGTCGGCATGATTTTTTCCACCAATTCTTATTGCAGAAAAACTTTGCCCACTTTCAAGGTCAAAAATCAAAAATTCTTCGTCCAAAAAATGCACAACTTCGTTTTGGGAAAGAGTTAAAATTTTGGGCGAAAGTGTGTCCAAATTTGTAAATTCACTTTCATAAAAATTGTTGATTTGAAATTCATCGCTGTGCGTTAGGTTTGTCGTTGATGAAAAAACGGGATATGGCAAAATCGCTTCAAACAAGCCCACAACAAGCAAAAAAATAATCACAAAAAACACTTTTTTCATGTTGTTAGTGTGCATTTAAGTCATTTATTTATGCGCCATTTAATAGATTATATCATGTGCAAAGTTTTTGTTGCGGTGCTGGTGCTTTTTGGCACTGTGTTGGGGTCGGGTTTTGCAAGCGGCAAAGAGATTGTCGTGTTTTTCAGCCGCTTTGGAAATCTCTCTTTTTTATACATTTTCTTTGCATCTGTTTTGTTTTTTTTGCTGTTTTATTTTTTTCTCAAAAATGCAGAAAAGATATTGAGAATTATCGAAAAATCAAAGGTTATAAAAACTTTGACTTTTTTTGTGAGTTTAATCTTTTGCGCTTCTATGTTTGCAGGGCTTAAAAACTTATTTTCACAATTTCCAGATTTTTGGAGCATTTTTTCCACAACGTTCGTGCTTTTCATTTGCATATTTTTCACGCTGAAAGGCATCAAGGGGATTGAGGGGATAAATGTGTTTTTGATGCCTTTCACAATGTTTGCATTTTTGACTGTGCTTGTGTTTTGTTCGGGGGAAAATGAGAGTTTCAACTTTCAAATCGGCTGGGCGGCAGGGATTTTGTTTTGCCCACTTTATGTTGCACTTAACAGTTGCATGAGCGGGCTTGTGCTTTGCAAACTCTCCAAAAATCTCAACAAAAAACAGGTTGTGTTAACCTGTCTTTTTGCGTCTTTTTTGATATTCTTCTTTTTGACCTTTGCCAATTTTGTTTTGCTTAAAAATGGTCTTTCATTTTTTGATGAAATGCCATTTTTGTTTTTGTCAAAGTCAAATATTGTTATGTTTTTGTTTGAATTTATTGTGGTATTTTCTGGCTGTTTGACAACGCTTTTAAGCCTCTGTTTCAACCTTTGCTCAATGATGAATTTTGCTTTTAAAAACACCAAAATTTCGGCAGTTTTTGCCTGCCTTTTGCCGTTTGCACTCTCGTCTTTAGGCTTTTCACAGATTGTGTCTTTTTTATATCCTATTTGCAGTGTTTTTGGCGTTTTTATGATTTTTTATCTTGTGTTTAAGTGCGATGATAACGCTTTTCGATGAGGCTGACTATGAAATACATCACAAACGCAAGCACGCACAAAATCACGGTTGCCGCCATCACCAAATCTATTTTGAAAATCTGCCCGCCATAGACAATCAGATAGCCAAGCCCTGCCTTGCTTGTGAGATATTCTCCCATGATGCTGCCAACCCAACTCAACACAACAAAAGTCCGTTTTAGACAACACAATATACAGAGATAAAAACAAGGATAAAAACACAACATATAGTGTTTTGAAAATTCGAGTGGACTTTTGTATAGGTAGAGATTAGGGCAAAAAGACTTACTGACTTGACAAAATAGCAAAAAGGCAAATTTTTTAGGGGTATAGTTATCACTAGAAAAAGTCCGTTTTGAAGAGAAATTTTATAAAATTATGAGCCAACAAATGGAGAATTAAATTCATTTGTGCTATAATAAAAATATGGAAAAACAGAGGGTGTATTTTGTGATTGACATGAAATCCTTCTTCGCATCGGTGGAGTGTGCCGAAAGGGGACTTAATGCCATGACAACCAAACTTGTAGTGGCAGATGAAACTAGGACAGACAAAACAATCTGCCTTGCTGTTTCGCCTGCCTTGAAAGCACTAGGGATAAAGAATAGGTGCAGATTGTTTGAAATACCAAAAACAATTGACTTTATTATAGCGCCACCAAGGATGAAAAAGTATATCGAGTATGCTGCCGAAATTTATGGCATCTATTTGAAATACATTGACAAGAACGACATACATGTTTATTCGATTGATGAGTGCATAATTGACGCCACGGACTATCTTAAAATTTACAAATTAAAGGCCAAAGAATTCGCCACTAAACTGATGAGCGAGATAAATGAGAAACTGCATATACCATCAACAGCCGGAATAGGAAGCAATATGTATCTTGCTAAAATTGCACTTGACATAACTGCTAAACACGCACCAGATAGGATTGGCTGGTTGACTGAAGAAAAGTATATAAAGACACTTTGGAAGCACCAACCACTGAGCGACTTTTGGGGAATATCTCGTGGCACAATAGACCGACTTGCAAAATATGGAATCTATGATATGGAAGGCATAGCAAAAGCAAACGAAGATTTGCTTTACAAAGAATTTGGAATCAATGCCGAACTTTTAATTGACCATGCTTGGGGAAGAGAACCTTGCCTTATGAGTGACATAAAGAACTATAAGTCGAAGTCAAAGTCGATCTCATCATCACAAATTTTGCCAGAAAACTACAATTTCAAAGATGCGAAGCTTGTGATGCAAGAGATGGTGCAGAACGGGTGCTATGACTTGTTTAGGCAACACTATGTCACGCAACTCATACACTTGTATATTGGCTACGGAGATAGCAAGGAAGAGGGTGCAAAGGGAACAAGCCGAATGAACGTGACAACGAACCTTTATTCAATCATAGGCGACTATGCTTGCAAATTGTTTGACAAAATAGTTGATAAGAACCGACCAATAAGAAGAATAGGATATGACTTCGCAGACCTTATGCCGGAAGAAAACGAACAATATGATTTTTTCACCGACCTGAAACAAATAGAAAAGGAAAAAAGACTTACAGCAAGCGTAATTGAACTGCAAGATAGATATGGAAAGAATTCAGTCCTTAAGGCTTTGGACTTGGAAGAAAAAGCCACACAAAGGGATAGAAACAAGCAAATAGGGGGACATAAGAGTGGAGAGAACTAAAATGCCAAGGGCAGACCGAGCAAAGCAATTTGCACCCTTTGATGCCCTCAAAGGACTGCAGGATGCACTAAGACTGAAAGAATACCAGCACGAAAGAATAAGCAAAGGCGAAGTGCAAGAAGAAAAAGCAGAAGAGATATCAAAGGTGCTTATCAACCTTGAAAAAGGCGACAAAGTAAGCGCCACATACTTTGAAGATGGACATAACAAGCAAATTTGTGGCGAAGCTAAACTTATCATTGAAGAGCAGTGCTTGAAAGTTGGCAATAAAAAAATAAATTTAGATGATATCCTTGATATAAGTGTATGCGTTTGACTTTCAATTAAAAAATTAGTAAAATTATAGGGGAATATATGAAAAAATACATACTGCCCTTTGTAATTTTTATACAAGCGATGATTTTCTCACTTGGCGTGGGTATTTTTTCTATTGAATCAAATCTTGGTGTCTATGCAAGTGCATCTGTCCAAGAAACTTTCAAGGAAACGTCTCCGCTAACCCTTCAAGAACTTCAAGATGCAAGTGACGGACAACTTGACTATTGGGCAAGCCATCTTGATAGTTTTGATGGAAGGCGTTTTGACATTGTCACCCCAGCCAGAAATCAAAGCTCATCAAACATTTGCTGGGCATATGCGACAGTGGGTGCTGTTGAGTCAAACATTTTGCGTAAAGGAATTGATGATAATGCTGGAATAACAAATCTCGATTTAGATGAAAGAGTGCTAGCATATTCCCGCTTTAGTAGAGATGGGCTTCACGATCCACTATATTTAACTACAGAAGATGCGACTGCCGCTCAGATGTGGAATTCAGGAGATAAAGGTTATAATGCATACGAAGCTATGACAGAAGGCTATACATTGGTAAACCAAAACAACTCTCTTGATGTGAATGACTTTGATGCTATAAATAGCGAACTTATGCAAAGCCGATACTATGTCCAAGATTATTTTATGATTGCAAGAGATACAGATTCAATTAAGCGTGCCATTTTAAAATATGGAGCAGTGTCTTTTAGTTATGCAGCACCATCAAATTCAAAATATTTTTCAGGCAGCACAACTCACGCAACTAACCATGAATCGCTTATTGTTGGATGGGATGACAATGTAAGCAAAAGTGGCTTCTCGCCAAAGACTCCAGAAAATAATGGAGCGTGGATTGTCAAAAACAGTTGGGGAAATAGTGGTTACGACAGTTACAATGGGATATATTGCTTTTATATGTCCTACGAGCAGTATATTGTAGCACCTTATGTAGTGAATGTAGCAATGAGAGAGGACTATCAAAATATTTATCACTATGACGGACAAATTTTAGCATCCAAAACGAGTTCCATTGCTGAAAAACAGGCGGCAATTTATGAGGCAAAGCTTTCTTCATCCACAAAGAAAGAACAACTGACAGCCATAACATTATTTACAGACCTAAGCGGCATAGATGTTACGATTGAAATCCACAAGAACCTTTCTGTAAATCCAGGCGATGTAAATGATGTGATGAATAACCCAGAGCAAACTGAAGTTGTTCAAACCACCATTGCGCATATTGACATTGCAGGTTTTCACACAATAGATTTGGATGAGCCAGTAGATCTGGTGCAGGGAGAGTATTTTTCGGTTGTCATCAGCAGCACCGACACACACAACCAATCAATAGTCGTAAGCAGGCCGGAAAGGAATTCGACAAATGATATGACTTATTACTACAAAGATGGTAAGTGGGAAAGTTATAAAGATGATGGCGATTATGTGGCAAAAATAAGGGCAATAACGAATGTTGTAGATATTGGCGAAAATTCAAGTAATGATTTAAAATATGCTAGAGTCGAAATGGAAAATAGGGCCGTTCCTTATGAGAAGGGGCAAGATTTAACACCTGACATTGAAGTATATTTTGATGAAGAACTTCTTGAGCAAGGTGTGGATTATAAATTAAAAGTAGAAAACAACGATTATCCAGGCATGGCGACATTAACAATCACAGGAATAAACAATTATACTGGCTCAAGGACGGCTTATTTCGAAGTTGCAAAGGGCAAATATGTGCCAAGTAGAATAAGTGGCACAATTAAGGTTTATGATGATATAAAAATGGCACATGATCTTAAAATTCCGAAAGATTGGGAATGGTTAGGTAATGATGAAAAACTAGAAATAGGAAAAAAGCATGGGCTTTTTACGCTTATATATAAAGGGGCGGATAAAGATTATTATCAAAATCAATATAGCAGTTTTTATATTGAAAAAATTGAAGGAAACAAACCAACCCGAACAGATATTGCGGATGCAAACATGGAGATTTTAGGTAGTTATATTTACACAGGAAA
>CANRDW010000031.1 GCA_947629505.1 uncultured Clostridia bacterium | reverse complement strand
CAGAAGAAGTCGCTGAAGAAAACACTGAAGAGGCTGAAACAGAAGAAGTCGCTGAAGAAAACACTGAAGAGGCTGAATCAGAAGAAGCAGTTGAAGAACCTGTTGAAGTTGAAGAAACAGAAGAACAACCAGAAGAAATTGTTGAGGAAACTGTTGAAGTTGAACCAACTGAGGTCACTGAAATTGAGGAAGTTGCAAGTGAAGAAGTTGCAAGTGAAGAAGTTGCAGAAGGCGAAGAAATTGAAGTTAAGCCAGAAGCAACTGAATCAAAGAGAGATGAAACAGAACTTGTATCTCCTGATGAGGACGAAAACAAATAAATTTAAAAAGACTGCAAAATGCAGTCTTTTTTTTGTGAAATCATTTTTATTTTTTAAAAAAATATGATAATATATGTATGAGGTTGATATGTTATCTATAAAAAAACTTAACTTAAAATTTAATAAAGAATTCTATGCGCTTGAAGATATCAATTTAAAAGTTGATGCTGGAGAGAGCGTTGCCTTTGTTGGCGAAGAAAACAGCGGCAAAACAACATTGCTTCGCGTTATTGCAAAACTTGAAGATTATGACAGCGGCGAAATTTACATCAACAAAATTCCAATCAAAAAAATCGATTATAAAACCGATTTGAATGTTGGCTATGTGCCATATTGCCCCGCTTTTTTGAAAAACAAAACAGTGTATGAAAATTTTAAGTTTATTCTTGCAAAAAAGGGTGTGAAGCCTGCCGAAGCCGAAAAAATGATAAATGAAGCAATTATTGAGTTTTCCATTGAGAAACTTCGCGATGAAAAAATAAAAAACATCCGCAAAGAAGATCAATATATTTCGTCGCTCATACGCCTAACTTTCAGAAAACTTGATTTGCTTTTGGTGGACAACATTTTTGATGAAATGTCAGAGGTTTATCAAGATGCAGTTTTAAGTTTGATAAAGCGCCTAAAAACCCCTGACACCACACTGATTTTGGCAACCACTCGCCCAGAAATTGCGGAAAAGATTTGTCGCCGTCAAATTTATTTTGAACATGGCACAATTGTTAAAGATTAAAAGACAGAAAATTCTGTCTTTTATTTTTCAACATGCTTTTTTATTTCAAGGTCAACTTCTTTTGAAATTGGCTCACTTAAAACCAACACTTTGTCCCCGCTTTCAGCTTCTTGCACATCACCTGCAACCACACGGAATGTCAATTTCACATCATTATCGCATGAAAACATGAAAACCTTGCTGCCATATTCTTTGAAAGGTGTGTATTCAGTTTTTGTGCCAACGCCATTTGTTTGTGAAATCAGATAACTTAAATTATACCAGTAATCACTTTTAGGAATTTTGATGGTGTAGGTGCTGCCAAGTTCTTGTCCCAAGGTCAAAGTTTGATTTTCTTTTGACGCTTTAAGTTGTATTTCAATATATTTTTCTTCCAGCCGCTTATCTTCATCGACTGTCACTTTTATGCCATAGTCAGTGCTTTTTGTAGATGTGATATCAGAAATATGCGCCGCATTAATGCTTGTTTGACTTTCACAGCCCACACACAAAAAACAAAAACAGACACAAAGAATAATCAAAATACACTTTTTCATATTTCTATTGTGTCTGTTTATATATATTTTATTCGCATTTTGCTCCATCTTTAAAAATCGAAGTGATTTTTGCTGTCACAATTTGTCCAACTTTGAAATCCCCTTGAAGATAGCATTTTATGTAATTTTCGCTGTATCCCTCAAAATAATTGCCGTTTTTTTCTTCAATCAAAACCTTAACCGTGTCATTTTGCAAGATGAATTCTTCTTTCAAACGCTGTCCAAGTGCCGAAAGGCGTTTTAAACGCTCTGTTTTCACTTTTCCAGACAAATCTTTATACAATTTCGCAGCCGCAGTGCCGTCACGCTTCGAATAAGGGAAAATGTGAAGTTGCGAGAATTTGACTTCATTAACAAATTTCAAAGTTTCTTCAAAATCCTCTTCCGTTTCTGTTGGAAAACCCACAATTATATCTGTTGTAATGCCCGCATTTGGAAAATATTTTCTTATTTTTTCAACGCTTTTGGCAAATTCATCACAAGTGTAATGCCTGTTCATTTTTTTCAAAACTCTGTCACAGCCGCTTTGAAGTGAAAGGTGAAAATGCGGACAAAAGTTTTCAACAGTTGAAAGTTCTTTCAAAAAATCTTCATCAATCAGATTGTCCTCCATGCTTGAAAGCCTAAGGCGTTTTGAAAACTTGTCGCATTCTTTCAAAAGTCTGCCCAGCCCCTTTTTGCCGTCAATTTGAAAATCTGAAACATCAATTCCGACAAAAACAATCTCTTTCACGCTGTCTGGCAAAGATTTTACTTCTTCTAAAATATTTTCAAGTTTTCTGGATCTGCTGCGTCCACGAAGATATGGAATAATGCAATATGTACAAAATTTATCGCATCCATCCTGAATTTTTATAAATGCGCGCGTCTTGGTCTGCTTGGAGAAAAGTTCTTCTTCATAATCCTTTGGAAGTTCATAGATGTGTTCGCCATTTTGCATAAGTTCTTCCAGAATTTTCTTTTTGGATGCCACACCTTGAATAAAAGAAACCCCATGCCCTTCAAACTGCACGGGTTTATTTTGACTTGCACAGCCAAGCACAAAAATCTTTGCATCTTTATTAAATTTTCTTGCACGTTCAATCATCTGACGGCTTTTTTTCTCAGCCTCATTTGTCACCGCACAAGTGTTGATTATATACGCGTCCGCTTTTTCAAGTTTGTTTGTTGCGGTCATTCCACGCTTTTCAAGTTCATACACAAGGGCATCACTTTCATATTGATTGACCTTGCAGCCCAAAGTTAATACAGCAATTTTCATCAATTTTCACTCAAAACTGAAACAAGCCCCATCATAACGACAGATGCTGTTTCACATCTGTAAATTCTTGAGCCAAGAGAGATGGATGTCGCCCCTGCTTCAAGGAATTTTTCTTTCTCTTTTTGTGAAAATCCACCCTCGCTGCCCACAATTATGGCAATATTTTTGCAGGTTTTGAGATTTGGAAATTTCACACCTTTGTCTGTCCTTTCATTTGCAAAAAGCACAAGGTCAAAATCTTTAAAACTGTCCACAACACCCTGAACATCAAGAGGTTTTCCAATTTCAGTTGGAATGCTTCTTTCACACTGTTTGCAAGCGTTGATGGCAATGTTACTGAGCCTGTCCATTTTGCTGTCAGTCACTTTTGCAATGACAAATTCACTTGTAAAAGGCACAACCTTTGAAATGCCAATTTCAGTCGCTTTCTGAACAATAAATTCAAATTTTTCGCGTTTTGTTATCGCCTGAAAGATGACAATATTCTTTTTTGGATTTCCAACGCAGTGGCGTTTGCCGTTGACTTTGCAAATCGCCTCTCTCTTTTGATAACTTTCAATTTCGCACATATAGTCATTTTCGTCACCAACAGAAACGATGATTTGTTCGCCGACAGGCAGCCTGACTGCATTTTTCATGTGATTCATTTCTTCGTCACAGACGACAATTTTTTCACCATTAAATTTTCCAAAAAATCTTCTCATAAAAATCTCCTAAATAAATTTTACACCATACGCAAAATAAAATGCAACAAATTTTTACACAAAATTATTGTTGTGGAGGGTCGCCAAGTTCAACTTTTTCAACATTGTAGCCGTCTTTTTGAGTTTTAACATTCAAATTTTCAACAAAAAGTGTGGCTTTAAAGTCTTTTTCAGCCTCCTTAAGCGCCTTTTTCAAATCATCATTCACACTCAAATCCAAGTTTTTGATTGGTGTTTTAAGTGTGACATTTTTGGCTGTTTTTTCGCCGCGTGCAACACTGATGATATCCACAAGGTCATCGCCAAGTTTAACTTCTTCTTTAAAGTCAAATTCAAACGGCACAATTTGTGTCAAATGAATTGATTTTTCTTTTTTATATAATTCTTGATAGATTTCTTCCGTGATAAATGGGAAGTAAATTGAAAAATCTTGCAAAAGTTTATATAAAATCATGTAAACGGTCTTTTGCCCCGAATATCTTGGCTCTACGCCAAATTCTTCTGGACGATAAAGTCTGTGTTTTACAATTTCAACATAATTGTCGCAGAAATTCCAGAAAAATTTCTCTAAGTGATTGAGTGCAAGCCCAACTTCATATTCATCCAAATATTTCACAAAGCCCTTTTCCATTTCTTGGAATTTGCCCAAAATCCAACGGTCAATAAACTGATAATTGTCAAATTTTTTGTCTTCAAAATCGGCAAGATGCATTTCAATAAATTTTGCAACATTCCAAAGTTTGTTGACAAGTTTTCTGCCGCGAAGGAAAGTTTCTTCGCTGTAAATGACATCAGTTCCAAGCCTGCCCGAGCCTGCCCAATATCTTATGACATCCGCAGAATATTCTTTTATAAGGTCAAGCGGCTCAACTTTGCTGTTGCCCTTGCTTTTAGAGATTTTTTCGCCCTTGCTTGCCATAATAAAGCCAGAAATCATGACATTCTGCCATGGAATCATGCCAAAGTGATAGAAACTTTTTACAATCGTGTAAAAATCCCACGTGCGGATAATTTCGCTTGCGTTGGAGCGCAAACTCATTGGTTTTAAGATGTTTTCAAAGTTTTCTTTTTCGCCATATCTCATGTTGATAAGCGGTGTGACAGAAGATGTTGCCCATGTGTCCATGACATCTGTTTCTGGCACAAATTCAGTGCATCCACATTCGCACTTGTCTATTTTTGGCTTGTCCACAAGTGGATTTACAGGCAAATCTTCTTCGCACGCAAAGACAGGCTTGCCGCATTTTTTGCAATACCAAACCGGAAATGGCACGCCAAAATATCTCTGTCTTGAAATGCACCAATCCCACATGATGTTATCAACCCACTCATTGTAGCGGTTGTGCATATGGGCTGGATGCCAAGTGATTTGATTGCCCATTTCGATGAAGTCTTTTTTGTGATTCATAATGTCAATAAACCACTGTTTCATAACGGCATATTCAACTTCTTTTCCACAACGTTCGTGTGTTTGAACTTCGTGTTCAAGTTCTTCGATTTTCACAACACAGCCCGCCGCCTGCAAGTCCTCAACAATCTTTGCGCGCGCTTCTTTGATTTTCAGCCCGCCATAGTTTGGCACGCTGTCTTTTATTCTGCCGTTGTCAGTGAAAATATGTTTGAGTGGAAGATTGTATTTTTTCCACCATTCAATATCTGTCTGATCGCCGAATGTGCAGCACATAACCACGCCCGTGCCTTTGTCAATGGCAACTTTTTCGTCAGCCATGATAGGAACAGTCACATTCACAACAGGGATTATTGCAGTTTTTCCGATGAGATGTTTGTGTTTTTCGTCATTTGGATTTACAAAAACGCAAACAATGGCTGGCAAAAGTTCTGGACGAGTTGTTGCAATTGTGAAAACTTCGCCGTCCTCAACAGTTGTGAAATTGACATAATTGAAAGTTGTTTTAATTGTTTTTGTTTCAAGTTCTGCCTGTGCAATCGAAGTCATACACTCATTGCACCAAAGTGCAGGGCTTTCTTTGTGATAAGCATGCCCCTTTTTCACAAGGTCAAGAAAGGATTTTTGGCTTATCTTGATTGTGGATGGGCTGACAGTTTTGTAGGCAATGCCCCAATCGGTTGAAACGCCCATTTTTGAAAACAAATCTTTGAAATCTCTTTCATATTTGTCAGTTGTTTCATAACAGAGTTTAGAAAAATTTTCTCTGCCAATTTCATGGGCTTTTTTGCCCTGTTCACGCTCTACAAGTCTTTCACTTGGAAGCCCGTTGTCATCAAAGCCAAAAGGATAAAAAATATTGTAGCCCCTAAGCCTTTTATATCTTGCAATCATCTCTGTTTGAGAATAAGAAAAAATATGTCCGATGTGGATTTTGCCATTTACGGTTGGTGGCGGAGTGTCAATGGAATAGACAGGCTTTTTGCTGTCTTTGTCAAATTTGTAGATTTGGTTTTCTTTCCAATAGTCCTGCCATTTCTGTTCTTTTTCTTGCGCATTATATTTTTTATCTAACATTTTGTCCCTCTTTAAAATAAACTAAATTCATTATATCACAATGCTTTTAAAATTGCAAAGAAAAACGCACATAATAACAATTTTTTAGAAATTACATACGCTGAAAATGTAAGGAGGAAAAATGAAACTATTTAAAAAAATAGGAATTTTAAGTCTTGCTTGCATCATGTTTGTCGCAACTGCCATTTTCGGATGTGGCTGCTGCGGTCAGCGTGATTGGAATGAAATTCGCTTAAACGAAGTGACTCACAGCATCTTTTACGCCCCACTTTACATTGCCATGACAGAGGGATTTTTCTCTGATCAAGGCATCTCTGTCAGCCTGACAAATGGCGGTGGCTCGAATGTGTCCATGAACGCCCTTTTGTCTGGGTCTGCCGATGTGATTTTGGCAGGGCCTGAAACAGTTGTTTACACACAAAAAGAGGGCATTTCTGATGCGCCCGTTGTGTTTGGGCAACTGACAACCTGTGACGGCTCTTTCATCGTGTCAAAGGAAAAGATTGAACATTTCACCTTAGACAACTTGAAAGGCAAGTCAATCATAGGTGGCAGACCGGGTGGAATGCCAGCCATGATCTTAAACTACATTCTTGAAACTCGTGGCTACAAAATTGGCAGTGGAGCGGACGAAGTCAACATCCGAAACGATGTCGATTTCAACTCAACTGCAAGTGTTTGGGCTGGAGATTCCAGCATTGATTTTTGCGCTTTGTTTGAACCTGTTGCAACAACAACAGCCAAACTCAACGAAAACTATCAAGTTGTTGCAAGTTTAGGAGAACTGTCTGGAAGAATTCCATACACCTGCTTTGCTGCAAGAGGCAGTTATCTTGCAAATCACAGTGCTGTTGCTGAAAAATTCATAAATGGCGTTTTGAAAGGCTATCAATTTATCGAAAACAACACATCTGATGTTGTTGCAACCGCCCTTATGAAATCCTTTGAAGGCATGACAAAAGAGGAAATGATTGTGGCTGTTGAGCAATACAAAAAAATCGGTGCTTGGAGTGAGGACATGATTTTGACACAAGACAGTTTCAACAATTTGATGAATGTTTTGCTGCACGCAAAGACGATTGACAGCGCTTCAAATTGGGAAGATATTGTTGACAACACCATTCCATCAAGACTTAAGCCTGTCGCATAGACACGGGCATATTGCCGCATCTATGATGCGCATGTGCCAAAGGCACAAAAAAAAGACGAACAAATGTTCGTCTTTTTTGCAATATGCCCTGCCGCTTATCTCTTTGAGAACTGAGATGCTTTTCTTGCCTTTTTAAGACCATACTTCTTGCGTTCTTTCATTCTTGGGTCACGAGTCAAGAAGCCAGCGTCTTTAAGTTCTTTTCTGTAAGTTTCGTTTGTCTTTACAAGCGCTCTTGCAATGCCGTGGCAGATTGCCCCTGCCTGACCTGCAATTCCGCCGCCTTCAACGTTTACAACAACGTCAAATTTGTCAGCAGTTGAAGTGAGAGTGAGTGGCTGTTTAGCAATCAAAATAAGTGTATCTCTTTGAAGATAAGATTCAATATCTTTGCCATTTACTTCGATTTTGCCATTTCCAGCGCAAAGTCTAACTCTTGCGATAGATTTTTTTCTTCTGCCGGTTGCAACGAAGCAACCTGTTTTAGTTTGTTTCTTTTCAGCCATTATTTTCTAACTCCTTTTAAAACAACTGCTTCTGGGTTTTGGGCTTGTTGTTTGTGATTTTCATCCTTGTAAACATGAAGTCTTGTGATTTGTTTTCTGCCAAGAGATGTTTTAGGAAGCATACCTTTAACGGCCTTTTCAATAACCTTTGTGGAGTCTTTTGCCATGAGAGTGTCATAGCCAACTTCTTTAAGACCACCGATGTAGCCTGTGTGCCAACGCATAGTTTTTTGTTCCAACTTTTTGCCTGTGAGAACAACTTTGTCGCTGTTGATGACAACAACGAAATCCCCTGTGTCAACGTGTGGGGTGTAGATTGTTTTATTTTTGCCTGTCAAAATGTCAGCAACTTGACTTGCAAGTCTGCCAAGAGGCATATCTGTTGCGTCAACGATATACCATTTTCTTTCAACAGTGGCTGGATTTGCCATGTAAGTTTTCATTATTTTCTCCTTAAAAAATGTGTTTTTAACTTCAAGAACGATTTTCTATGGGGCTAACAATAAAAATCGTCTTTAAGCAAAGACGAATATATTTTACTTATTTAGATGATGTTTGTCAAGTGTTTAAGCGAAATTTTCCAAAAAAATTAACTTACATAATTTTTTGTGATATCGTTGTGAGAAATTCTTGCTGCGGCAAGGGCAATTCTGTTGTGAGAGATGAGTTGTGAATACAAGCTTTTTTTGTCATCTTCTTGAAGAGAGTTGATGATTGATGAAAAAGTTTTGTTGTATGCCCTTGTGAAAGCATGCCCCTTTTCGACATCATTTACAAATTTGTTGTTTGCAAATTTTTCTTTTGATGCCTTGTCCAAACAGTCTGTTGGAAATGGCACAAGTTCATTGAGCATGTTTATGCATGTCAAATCGTTTTTTGAAGCGCATTTTTGCACTTTTTCAAGGCAGTTTTCAAGCACTTTGTTCTTTAACGGCAAATAATCCTTTCCGCTTTCAATATCATATAAAATGTCCGGCAATTCTTCCGTGAAAAACGCAGGAACTTTCTCCCCAGAACTTTTTAAAAGAAGTCTGTTGTATTTGCTTATAAGATACACGAAATTTGAACGTGCTTTGTCAAGATCAACTTTTTTTGTGGCACAAACCATGCCATTTTCATCAAAATCAATTTCATCGAAAAAATGTAAAAAGCCCATTTGTTTCTCCTTAGTGTATGTTTAGATTATAACACAAGGAAATTTGAAAACGCAAACGATTTTTGCATATTTATTCATAATTTTTTATTTTTATTGATTTTAAAAGCAATTATATTCTTCTTTCAACTTGTCAACTTCGGCATATATGTCGTCAAACATGGTGATTTTTAAACTTTTATGCACTTTCTCTCTCTGCCACTGCTTTATGTTGTAAATATGAAAGCCAAACGGCAAAAAGAACACAATCCCCTTGCAAAAATGCTTTATCACGGTGTCAGATTTAATTTTGCGCTGTTCGTTGAAGCGGAAAGGAAGATATTTTTTCTTGCCGTATTTATTCAACGCCGTTTGGTCTGGCATAATCATCCTTTTGCGGTTGACCATATCGCGACATTTTTCAAAAAGTCCGTCTTTTTTAATCTGTTTTAAATTCATGCAAAGTGAGCCTGAATTGCAGTAGGTCGGCCTAATCCAAAATCTGCCCATATAGTCTTTGCACGCCGCGAAATCATAGCCCTCAACATCGACATCGTCATATTGTTTGATGTCGCTGCAACACATGGTGTCAATGTCAAGATAAAGCATCTTGTCAGGCATATTTGGAATAAGGTCCAGAAGAAGCCTCAGCATCGCATATGGTGTGTAGCCATTTTCATGATTTTTGCCATGAATAAAGTGTGTTTTATAAAGGTCTGTCACATCACATAAAACAACTTCGCTGTTTGGATTTTTCTTTTTTACAACATCATTTAAAAGTGAAATTTGTGCGTCACTAAATGGCAAAAAATTTGGATTTTCTTCATGCAAATCCATGGAAAGAATATATATTTTAAGTTGATGCTCTGTGTATTTTGCAAGTGACATAACCGACATCAAAAGTCCTTCAAAAACTTTTCGGTTGCCACTGAAACATATAGAAATCATTGAAACTCCTTGTAAGAGTATATTAGCATATTCAAAACAACTTTGTCATGCAATTTGTCGAAATTTCACAAAAAAAGTGATGATAATCAAATTCACCACTTTTTTTAATATTAAAGTTTGCTGATTTTATTTTTAAAATCTCTGTATTTTGGATAGTCGCTGTCGTCAAAGTTGTTTTCAATCTCACGCAAAAGTTCTTTTGCTTTGCGCGACAAATTCTTTGGTGGCTCACTTTTGATTGTCACGAGCATATCGCCATATTTGTTGCTGTTTAAAATCTTCACGCCCTTGCCTTTAAGACGCATAACTGTGCCACTTTGTGTGCCCTCTGGAATGTCGATTGTCATCTTGCCCTTTGTGAGTGGAACTTCAACTTTGCCGCCTAAAAGACAGGTTGTGAATGGCACAAACATATCAAACTGCAAATCGCAGTCCACACGTTTGAAAATAGGATGCCCGGCAACTGAAACTTTGATATTTAAATCGCCGTTTGTCCCCTGTCCAAGTGGAGAGTTGCCCTCGCCACGCATGCGGATTGTCTGCCCGTCGTCAATGC
>CANRDW010000030.1 GCA_947629505.1 uncultured Clostridia bacterium | reverse complement strand
TGCCGTCAGTGTCGCAGAGAAGGTCGCAAACTTTTCCTTAAAGGCGAAAAATGCACAACCAAAAAATGCCCTATGGAAAGAAGACCTGTCATCCCTGGACAACATGGCGATTCAAGAAAGAGAGTCACTGAATATGGGCTTCAACTTCGTGAAAAGCAAAAGGTTAAAAGAATGTATGGCATTTTGGAAAGACAATTTAGAAAGTATTTCGAAGATGCTCAAAAATCTAAAGGCGCAACAGGTGCAACTATGTTGTCACTTATTGAAAGAAGACTTGATAATGTAATCTATCGTATGGGAATTGGTGCTTCAAGAGCAGAATGCCGTCAGATTGTAAATCATGGACACATTTGTGTAAACGGAAAACGCGTTTCAATCGCATCATATCGTGTTAAGGTTGGCGATGTTATCACAGTCAAAGAAAACAAGCAAGAACTTGACATGTTTAAATCACTTAAAGGCATGAAGATTGTTATGCCAAAATGGCTTGAATTTAACAGTGAAACTTTGACAGGAAAAATTCTTGCTCTTCCTGAAAGAGAAGATATTGACACAGATATCAAAGAACAACTGATTGTCGAATTGTATTCAAGATAATGATAGGGGGATATTAATTATGATGGAAATGGAAAAACCTAGAATCACTTGTGAAGAAACAGATGGTGGAAATTTTGCAAGATTTGTGGTTGAACCACTTGAAAAAGGCTATGGTGTTACACTTGGAAACGCTATGAGAAGAACACTTCTCTCATCACTTCCAGGCTCTGCAGTCATCGCTTTCAGAATTGCAGGCGTTGCACACGAATTTTCAACTATTCGTGGAGTTACAGAAGATGTTGTTGACATTGTGCTCAACCTTAAAAGCCTTGCTGTAAAATGCACAAATCAAGACAAAGATTTTATCACATACTTAAAAATCAGAAAGAACACTCCGGGCGAAGTTACTGCAAAGGATTTTGAAGCAAACGACCAAGTTCAAGTTTTAAATCCAGACCTTCACATCTGCACAATGGATGAGGGCGCTGTTTTGGACCTTGACGTTATGATTGGAAACGGACGCGGATATGTTCCAAGTGAAGAAAACAAGAACAAATTTGACAACCTTGATTTCATCGCTATGGACAGCATCTTCTCACCTGTAAAACGCGTTAACTTCAACGTTGAAGCAACTCGTGTTGGACAAAGCATTGACTACGACAAACTTGTTTTGGAAGTGACCACAAACGGCACAACTTCTGCAAGAGAAATCGTTGCACTTGCCGGAAAAGTTATCAACGACCACGTTGGACTTTTCATTGAACTTTGTGCTGAAATGGGAGATATGTCAATCTTGGTTTCTAAGGAAGAAGACAAACAAGTGAAACTTATGGAACTTCCTATTGAAGAAATGGATCTTTCAGTTCGTTCTTACAACTGCCTTAAACGCGCAGGAATAAACACAATTCAAGACCTTATCAAAAAGTCAAGAAGCGATATGTTTAAAGTGCGCAATCTTGGGGCTAAATCTGTTGAAGAAGTTATCCAAAAACTTGAAAGTTATGGATTCTCACTTCGCAAAGACGAAGAATAATTAAAAATAAATAAGGCAATTTTTGCCTAAAAAGGAGAAAAAAATGGCTAACGATAAATTAGGCAGACCTTCAAAAGAAAGAGATGCAATGCTTCGCGGACAAGTTTCAACCCTTCTTTGGAATGGAAAACTTGAAACAACTCTTGCAAAAGCAAAGTCAACTGCAAGAATGGCTGAAAAAATTATCACTTTGGCAATCAACACCTATCAAGACACTGAAAAAGTGACTAAAGATGTTAAGGGCGCTGATGGAAAGAAGACAAAGAAACAAATTTTAAACGATGGTCCAAAAAAACTTGCTGCAAGACGCAAAATTATGGGCTATGTGTATGATTTGCAAGAACAAAGAAAGCCAAAGGAAAGCATGGAGGCTTATAAGGCTCGCATTGAAGGCATCAATCATCCACTTTTGGAGAAGATTTTCAATGTCTATGCACCTAAATATGCAGACCGCGCAAAAGAAGTTGGACAAGGTGGCGGATACACACGCATCACAAAACTTGGGCTTCGCCGTGGTGATGCTGCTGAAATGGCAATTGTTGAGTTGGTGTAAAAAAACTCTCTGGGACAGACACAATTTCCGCTACGCTGACACGGCTTGCTGGGATTGGATTTGAAAAACCTAAACAGAGATTTATAGATTAAAAAAAGACGAAACTTTCGTCTTTTTTTATTTTTTAAAATTATTTAGTTTTGGAATCTGTATTAATTTTATAAGATTGTTGTGCTTTTCGAATAACATCACATGCTTCATCAATATTTTTGGTTTTGTGTAAATCTTTGATGATTGTCACAACTTCACTTTCTTTATGACAAACCTCTTTAAAAGTTTTTGATTCTGTTTTGTCTGCATACACAGCGACTTCATAATTATTTTTAAATGTAGGTGTGAAGATATACATTGTGTCATTGTGCATCGTTGTGATACTTTCCTTTCCAAAGGTATTTATATCCAGGTCTTCTTGAGTAGACAAGAAATCAAGCCTTTTTTCTGAAAGAGTTCCATTAAAATCAACAAATTTCATTTTTTTATTCTCCTTTTAATTTTAATCAAATTTTATCACGGGGGGGGTAATTGTCAAGTGTTTTTTTTTGAAAAAATAACAAAATTTTTAAATTCAACATACACAAAATATATGTTTAGTGAATTTGAATGCATTGAGAATGCGGATTTAAAAGAATTTTCAACAATAAAAATTGGTGGGCGGGCAAAGTGGATTGTCTTTCCAAAAAATCACTTAGAACTCAAAAAAATACTGCAAATTTGTGAAAAAAATGCGTTAAAATTGAAAATTTTAGGCAATGGCAGCAACATTTTGTTTTCTGACGCAGGTTTTGACGGCGCGCTTGTGAATTTAAAATATTTTAATAAAATATCCATTTTAGAAAAATCTCAAAACGAAAGTCTGGTGCAGGTTGGGGCGGGCATAAACTTGTTTGCGCTCAATATTCGACTTGGAATGCTTGGGCTTTCGGGCTTGGAGTTTTCCTATGGCATCCCCGCAAGTTTGGGCGGCTTTATCTACATGAATGGCGGGTGTTTTGGACATGAAGTGTGCGAGATTGTTTCAAGCGTTTTGGCGATGGACTATGACGGCAATTTGAAGGTGATTGAAAAGGATGACTGCGGCTTTGATTACAGAACATCCAATCTTGAAAAATACATCATTTTGGGTGCAAAAATGCGTTTAAAACACAAAAAAAGTGAGTTTATTTTAAAAAATATGCTTTCTTTTCTTGAAAAGAAGAAAAATTCACAGCCTTGTGACATGCCAAGCCTTGGAAGCGTGTTTAAAATCGTTAGGTCAAATCCGCCCATTTATCCCGCCAAAATAATTGACAATTTGGGGCTGAAAGGTGTTAAAATAGGAATGGCAGAAGTTTCCGCAAAGCACGCAGGATTTATTGTCAATTTGGGCGGAGCAAAGGCGTGCGATGTGCTTGCTCTTATCGAACTTTTGGAAGAAAAATTGAAAAGTGTGGGCGTTGTTGTGGAAAGAGAAATCGTTTTGTTTTAAAAGTTGAAGAATAGAAAAAATAAGGGTGAAATTGTTTTGTTTTTTGTGAAAAATTTGTTAAAATAATATAAATTTGGAGAAAAAAATTATGCTTCTTTATGGCGATTATCACACACACACAATATATTCGCGTTTCAATCACGGCAAAGGCACGGTGCTTGAAAATGCCTCTGTTGCGGCCGATAAGGGTTTGAAACAAATCGCCATAACTGACCACGGCTTTAATCACGAAGTTTTTGCAATCAAAAGAAAGCAGATCCCACAACTTCAAGAGGATATTTTAAACGCAAGAGAAGTGACCGGCGTGGATATTTTGCTTGGAGTTGAAAGCAACATCATCTCACTTGACGGCGCGATTGACATCAAAGAAGAGGACTATGAATTTTTGGACATTCTTTTGATGGGCTATCACAAACTTGTGCACACAAATTCCATGAAAGACAAAGCACTGCTTTGTTGGTCAAATAATTTCAGCAAACTTTTTGGCGCAAGTCAAGAACGAAAAAACAGAAACACAACCGCTTTTTTGAAAACTTTGGACAAGTATCCAATCGACATTATCACACACCTCAACTATGGCTTTGACACGGACACACTTGCCGTTGCGAAAATGGCAAAGCAAAAAGGGGTGTATGTGGAACTCAACGGCAAACGCATCTGTTTTACTGACGAAGAGATTGACATAATGGCGGCAGAAGGCGTGAAATTTATTGTGGACAGCGATGCGCACACTCCGTCAAAGGTGGGCGAAGTCAATTTTGGCATGAACATTGTCTATAAGCATGGCATTCCGCTTTCACAGGTTGTGAATGTTGACAAATTGCCAAAATTTCACAAGAAAAAAGGGGGCTGAGATTGAGTTTTTCAAGAGATTCAAAAGTTGAAATTTTGCAAAGCACATTTAATGACGAGGACTGCGCCATTGCTTTTTTGGCGGGGCTTTTTCATTCTTGTGGGCAAATTGAAAAGAAAAACGGAAAACTGTATTTCAAACTCGTTTCAGATGTTGAAGAACTTTTTGACTATGTGCGAGAACTTATCAAAAAATTCTTTGGGGACGAAGTTTTGCCTGAAATCTCTGAAAATTACAATATAAACAAAAACACCTATTATGAAATCTCTTTTGAAATGGACAAGTTTAAAAGCATGCTTTTGGATGTTGGCGTGATTGATTTGCAAGACGGCGAACTTAAACTTAGGCTGAATCTTGACAAAAATATTTTGGCGGAGGACGAAATGCGCCGCGCCTTTATCAAGGGCGTGTATATCGGGGCAAGCACTTCTTCCATCAAACTTTCAAGCGAGCCGAATGTGAGTTGCGGATCGGGCTATCATATGGAATTTGTCAGTCAAAGTCATGAATTTTTGCTTGAATTTTCTGAAATTTTGGCAGAATACAACATTATTGGCAAGATTTTTGAGCGAAAAAACGCTTTTGTGCTTTACATCAAAGATGCCACAACCATTCAAGACCTTTTGGCGCTTGTGGGCGCAAACAACAGTGTTATGGGCATTGCAAACGAGATTGCGGCGAGAGAACTGAGAAACAAGGTCAATCGCCAAGTCAACTGCATAAATGCCAACATCAACAAAACTGTTGAAGCAAGTTTAAGGCAGGTTGATGCGATAAACACCATAATCGACACTGTTGGGCTTGAAAGTTTGCCTGAAGATTTGCAAGAAGTTGCAGTTTTGCGACTTGCAAATCAAGAAGAAAGTTTGGACGAACTTTTGAAACTTTCCACGATTAAACTGACGCGTTCGGGCTTAAATCACAGATTTAGAAAAATCATTAAAATTGCAAAAGATTTGGAGGAATAATGAAAGACTTTGTTCACTTGCATGTTCACACAGAATTTTCACTTTTGGACGGCATTGCGCGCATAAACAAACTTGTTGACATTGTCAAAGAGCGCGGCTGGCCTGCTGTGGCAATCACCGACCACGGCAATATGTATGGCACACTCCATTTCTTTGAAGAATGCATCAAGGCGGGGATTAAGCCTATCATTGGATGCGAATTTTACATTTGCAGTGACCTTACAAAAAAACAGGGCAAAGATGACATCGGGCATATTATTTTGCTTGCAAAAAACAACACGGGCTACAGCAATCTTATGAAACTCAACGAGATTGCCTTTTGTGACGGCTTTTATTACAAGCCGCGCATTGACTATGACACACTTTCCAAATACAGTGAGGGTGTGATTTGTCTGTCTGCCTGCCTTGCGGGACATATTCCATCACTTATTCTCAAACGCCAATATGACGAGGCAGATGCACTAGCGCTTAAACTTAAAAATATGTTTGCTGACGGGGATTTTTATCTTGAAATCCAAAATCACGGCATCCCGGAACAAAAAATTGTCAATCAATATCTTGCAGATATGTCAAAAAGGCTTGATATTAAAATGGTGGCAACAAATGACGTGCATTATCTATACAAACAAGATGCCGAGATGCAAGATGTGTTGATGTGCGTGCAAATGGGCAAATTTTTGGACGATGAAGACCGCATGAAGTTTTCAACGGACGAATTTTATTTGAAAACTTATGACGAGATGAAAGAGGCAATGGCGGGCTATGAAGAGGCGCTTGACACCACGCTTGAAATTGCAAACAAGTGCGATGTTGTGATTAAAACAAAGTCACTTGGCGAAATTTTTGAAGTTGACGACAAATACAAACTTCCACAGAACAAAAACTACATTCCACGCTATATTCCTTCCACGGGCGAAGAGCCTTATGAGTTTTTGCGCCGTCTTTCATATGAAGGACTGCATAAAAAATATAAGGTTGTCACACAGGAACTTATTGACCGCTTGGAGATGGAACTTGAAGTCATTAAAAGCCAAGGTTTTGTGGAATATTTCCTTATCGTTTGGGACTATATAAACTACGCAAATGAAACGGGCATTCCTGTTGGGCCGGGGCGTGGCAGCGGCGCCGGCAGTTTGGTGGCTTACACATCTGGGATTACTCGCGTTGACCCGATGAGATATAATTTGTTCTTTGAACGCTTTATCAACAAAGAGCGTGTTTCCATGCCCGACTTTGACGTGGACTTTTGCACGGACAGACGCGGCGAAGTTATTGAATATGTAAAGCGCAAATATGGACAAGACCATGTTGCCGGCATTGTCACTTTTGGGAATATGCAGGCAAAAAATGCCATTCGAGATGTTGCACGCGTTATGAGAACGCCAAATCCGGATGTTATGCGACTTACAAAAATGATTCCGTCAAAACTTCCAGATGGCATCAAAAAACCGCCTGTTTTGAGATATTATTTTGGACTTACGGGCAAACCTGAAAACGACAAATACATCATTCCAGAACTTAGAGAAATCTATGACACAGACGAGCATATGAGAAAAATCATTGACATTGCCAGCCTTGTGGAGGGCGTGCCAAGAAACACCTCTCAACACGCCTGTGGCATTTTGATTGCGCCGGAAGCGGTGGCAAATTACGTGCCTGTGGCAAAGACGGACAACGAGCGCGTGACGCAATACAACATGATTGAACTTGAACACCTTGGGCTTTTGAAAATGGACTTTTTGGGGCTTGCCAACCTCACTGATATCAAAAAGGCGTGCGATTATGTATATGAAGATCATGGCGTTAAGATTGATTTTTATGACATGGAATACAACGATCCGAATGTTTACAATCTTATCGCAAGTGGCCGCACAGACGCCGTGTTCCAACTTGAAAGTGCAGGCATGAAGAAGTTTATGAAAGAACTTAAACCAACTTGTCTTGAAGATATCATCGCTGGCGTTTCACTCTATCGTCCGGGACCTATGGATTCCATTCCAAAATTTGTTAAAAACAAGCAAGACCCATCACAAGTGACCTATGACGACCCTTGTCTTGAAGATATTTTGGATGTCACATATGGATGCATTGTCTATCAAGAGCAGGTTATGAAAATCGTGCAAGTTATGGCGGGATACAGCCTTGGACAAGCCGACAACATTCGCCGAATCATGGGCAAGAAGCAGGTGGACAAGATTGACCAAGAGCGTGAAAAGTTTATCAACGGTTGGACAGACCCATCTGGGCGCGCATCCATTCCGGGCGCAATAAAACTTGGGCACAAAAAAGAAGTTGCAGAAAAAATCTTCAATGAAATGAAAGAATTTGCAAAATATGCTTTCAACAAATCCCATGCGGCGGCATATGCGTATATTGCCTATCAAACTGCATATTTGAAATGCTATTATGAAACAGAATTTTTGACCGCAGTTTTAAACAACAGACTTGCCAAAGCGGACGAACTTAAACAATATGTTTCCCACGCAAGAAGCGAGGGGATTGCCGTTTTGCAGCCAGATATCAACAAATCTTTCCCATATTTTCATGTGGAGGGCAACAGCATTCGTTTTGGACTTGCTGGGCTTAAACATGTCGGCTTTGCAGTGACAGACAACTTGATTGCTGAAAGAGAAAGAAATGGCGAGTTTAAAAGTTTTGAAGATTTCATCACTCGTGCAGTTCAAGTTGGCGGAGTGAACAAAAAAGCGATTGAATGTTTGATTTTAAGCGGCGCTTTTGATTGTTTTGGGAAAAAGCGAAGTCAATATATGGCTGTGTATGAAAAACTTGTTGAAAGGGCAACAAAAGACAAGAAGAATGATTCTCTTGGGCAAATTTCATTCTTTGCTGACAATAAAATTGAAGATAGCGTTGAATATCCAGATATCAAAGAATTCAGCAAAAAGACATTGTTGAAATATGAACGCGACATAATTGGCGTTTATCTTTCGGGGCATCCGCTTGAAGATTATGTTAAAAAATTTGAGAACTACAATCTCTCTTCAGACATGGTTGTGCAAGAAGAAAGAATGGAAGATGAAAATGGCGAAGAGGATGAATATGCTGCACAGGACGAAAGCACTCTTCACGATGGACAGACTTTTGTCTGTGGCGGAATAATCACAGATGTCAACAGAAAACGCTCTAAAAACGGCAGAGAGATGTGTTATATAAAACTCGAAGATTTAAAAGGCACAATGGAACTCACGCTGTTTTCCAACACTTATGCAAAATATCGCGACATCTTGGAAGAGGACAACCTTGTGACAATCAAAGGTAAGGTCAGCATTCGTGACGATATGCCTGTTTCACTCTTGGTGGACGGCGTGTATCTGTGGAAAGATGAAGAAGAACAAAAAGCCGCTCCAAAAGAAAGATTGTGTTTGAAATTCAACACCAAAGACCCTGACATTTACACAAAGGTGAAAAATTCGATTGCATCATATCCGGGGCAGACTCAGGTTATCATCAAATGCACATCTTCTGACAAGGCGTTTGTCTATCAGCAGGGTGTGAAAGTGAACAACTATCTTATCAACGAACTGAGTGGAATTATTGGCAATGAAAACATTGTTGTGCAATAAAAGGAGAAGTATGAAAGTTTTAGTTTTATGCAGCGGCGGTGATGGGCCGGGAATGAACAGATTTATATATGAACTGTATCGCACATTTAGGGGAGAAATTTACTTTGCAAACGCTGGATTCTTGGGATTGACGGACGGGCAAATTTTTCCGCTTGAAATGAATGAAAAATACAAAGATTTGGCGGGAACAGTTATAAAAAGTTCAAGATTTCCAGAATTTAAAGAGAAAGTGGCATTTGAAAAAGGTCTTGAAAATGCCAAAAAGTTTGATGCAGTGGTCATTTTGGGTGGCAACGGCAGTGAGAAAGGCGCGAAAGAACTTTATGAAAACGGAGCAAACACAATTTTTGTGCCGGGCACGATTGACAACGATGTTGAAGATTCAACCTACGCCATTGGTTTTTTGACAGCCGTCAAAGAAGGCGTTTATGCGGTGAAGAACTCCATGCCAAGCATTCAATCTTTCAACAATTCTTGCATTTTTGAAGTTATGGGCAGGCAACATCAAGCCATTGCAAAAGCAGTTGCAAAAGAAGTGGATGCGGATGTGTTGATTGTTGAAAAGAAGGATTTTGATGTAGAAAAAATCAAAAATATCATTTTAAAGAATCTTGTAAATGACAAAAGCACCTGTATTGTTGCGCGTGAGAACATCATGCCAGCCGAAAAAATGGCAAAAGCGCTGAACACAGCACTTGGGCAAGAGATTGTGAAATATCATATTGTGGGCAGAACTCAGCGCGGCGGAGTGCCAACAAAAGAAGAACTTGCCATGGCAACAAAACTTGCAAAAGAAACGATTTTCTGCATTAAAAATCGTGTTTTTGGCGTTAGAGTGCTTGTGGATGATAAAAATGAAGTTTTTGTGGATGTTTTTAAGTAATTTTTGCAAAAACACTTTACTTTTTTAAACACTTTGTGATATAATTGCAAAGTCGATAACCTAAGACGCAGTTTTGTGGACACCTTCAATCCCATTGCTTCGTTTTGGGCGCTTGAAAATTTTATGGAGGACAAAATGGAAAAACAGTCTAAAAAAGACATCATCGCAAAATACAAACAAAGCGAAAATGACACAGGTTCTGTTCAAGTTCAGGTTGCACTTCTCACAGAAAGAATCAATCATTTAACAGAACACCTTAAAACCAACAACAATGACAATCACTCTCGCCGCGGACTTTTGATGATGGTCGGAAAACGCAAAGGCTTTTTGCAATATCTCAAAGAAAGAGATATCAAAGCCTACAGAAAACTTATCAAAGACTTGGACATTCGTGAAGTTAAGTAAATTTAATAAAAGAAAGGGGGATATTTTTTCTCCCTTTTTTAAATTCGTTTTGAATTTCAAAACTTTTGTGCTAAAATTAAATAGTTTAAGGAGAATTAGATAATGGATTACAAAAAGTATTCAATCAATGTTGCGGGGCGCGACATTACATTCGAAACAGGCAAACTTTGTGGGCAGTCCAACGGCTCTTGCCTTGTTCGAAGCGGCGACACTATTGTCATGGTGAACGTGACGATGAGTGAACAGGCAAAGGAAGGTCAAGATTTCTTCCCACTCTCTGTTGAATATCAAGAGAAAATGTATTCAGTTGGAAAAATTCCGGGCGGCTTTAAAAAACGTGAAGGAAAGCCAAGTGACAAGGCGATTTTGGTTTCTCGTTTGATTGACAGACCACTTCGTCCACTCTTTCCAAAGGGCTTTTTCAATGATGTGGTTGTTGTTGCAACAGCACTTTCAATCGACCCAGACGTCAGCCCAGAGCCACTTGCAATGCTTGGCTCATCTTTTGCACTTGCAATTTCGGATATCCCATTTCTTGGGCCAACAGGCTCTGTTCAAGTTGGGCTTGTCGACGGCAAATTTGTTATAAACCCAGACCAAAACCAGCGTGACCACAGCGACCTTGCTTTGACAGTCAGTGGAACTGAAGAGGCCGTTTTGATGGTTGAAGCCGGCGCAAACGAAGTTCCAGAAAGCGTTATGCTTGATGCAATCATGGTTGCGCATGAAGAAATCAAAAAGATTGTGAAATTCTTGAAAGAAATCAAGGCTGAAATTGGCAAGCCTGTAAATCCAAAGATTGAATATTACACAATCCCAGAAGATTTGGAAAAAGATGTTCGCGAATATGCAGACAAACTTTATGACCATGTGCTTGACACATTTGTCCGTGCTGAAAGAGAAGCGCGTGAAGAAGAGGCAAAAGCGGACATTTTGGCTCACTTTACTGAAAAATATCCTGAAAAAGAAAGAGAAATCGGCGATGTTTTGTATAAAGTGAAGAAAGAGAAAGTTCGCGCTCATATCTTGGAGAAAGGTGTTCGTCCAGACGGAAGAAAGTTGGATGAAATCCGCCCTATCTGGTGTGAAGTTGGCCTCTTGCCACGTGTTCACGGCTCTGCAGTGTTCACAAGAGGTGAAACACAAGTGCTTTCTGCACTCACTCTTGGCACTGTCAGTGATGTTCAAAAACTTGAAGGCTTGGATGATGAAGAAGTGAATCGTTATGTTCACCATTACAACATGCCACCATATGCAACCGGCGAAGCAAAGATGATTAAATCCACAGGCCGCCGTGAAATCGGCCATGGCGCACTTGCAGAACGCGCACTTGAGCCTGTTATTCCAAGCGAGGATGTTTTCCCATATGCACTCAGAATTGTCAGCGAAGTGCTTTCTTCAAACGGCTCTTCTTCAATGGCAAGTGTTTGTGGCTCAACCCTTGCACTCATGGACGGCGGTGTGCCAATCAAAGCGCCTGTTTCGGGCATTGCAATGGGGCTTATTAAAGA
>CANRDW010000029.1 GCA_947629505.1 uncultured Clostridia bacterium | reverse complement strand
CTCCAGAGCCACAATCTGGCGCTCTCCCAACTGAGCTAAGACCACCACGTGGTGCTCCCAGAAGGATTCGAACCTTCGACCTCCGCCTTAGAAGGGCGTTGCTCTATCCAGCTGAGCTATGGAAGCGGATGGAGCAGGTGAAGGGAATCGGACCCTCGCAACCAGCTTGGAAGGCTAGTGTTCTACCACTGAACTACACCTGCAAGCGCTTTACAAACGCTTTAATAGTTTAACATGTCGAGTGCTAAAAGTCAAGAAAAAACACAAAATTTTTTGAAAAACCCGAAATTTGGAAATTGTTTTATTAAAGTTTACAAAAATTAAGCAATATGATATAATTATTTTAACATGCGGATGTGGTGAAACTCTTTAGACACGCAGGATTTTTCACAAGGAGTGCGAACTTGCACAACCGTTTGCGCAAAAGTGAGCACGACGAAGTGAAGTTGTCGATGTTCAAGTGCGCCCAGCACTTGCAAATCTTGCAAAGATTTGTTAAAATTACAGCGACGACATGTTCCTGTCCACAGGAACCGTCACAGACAAAACTTTATCAACACGCGGATGTGGTGGAATTGGCAGACACGCAGGATTTAGGTTCCTGTGGGCAACCATGCAGGTTCGATCCCTGTCATCCGCACCAACTTGAAAGGAGGATAATATGGAGTATCGCGATTTATATGACAAAGACAGAAAGTTGACAGGCGAAAAGATTGCAAAGGACTTGCCCCTCCCACCTGACAGATTCATTACCGTTGTGATTGCCGTGATTGAAAACAGTGATGGCGAAATTTTGCTACAAAAACGCTCGCTGCAAAAAGGCGGGCTGTGGGCATTCACAGGCGGACATCCAAAATCTGGACAGACAAGTTTGCAAGGCATTTGCGAAGAATTGCAAGAAGAAATTGGCGTGTCTGTGGACGAAAAAGAACTTGTTTTGTTTAAGACCATTCAAGGGCCAAGGACTTTCACAGATTTGTATTATGTGAAAAAGGACATTGAACTTGAAGATTTGAAATTCCAGCCAGAAGAGGTGTCGGACGCAAAGTGGTTTGACAAAGAGCGCGTTGAAAGAATGATTTTAAATCGCCAATTTTTCGACCGCCATGTGCAAGCATTTTTGGCATTTAAAGATTGGAAAGAAAAAGAATTAGAAAAATAAAGTCAAATTGGCTTTATTTTATTTTTTGCGAATAATATTTAAAATTTTTTTGAAACTTTTGCAAATAATTCTCCGTTTCGGCAAAAGGGATTTTTTCAAGCGTTGTGCCGTCCGAAGAATATTTTTCGTCTGAAAGCCAACTTTTTACATTCGCTGGCCCCGCATTATATGCGCAAAGTGCAATTTTTAAATCTTTGAATTTGTTTAAAAGTTGCGCCAAATAAACGCTTCCAATATAGATGTTTGTTTGCGGATTTTCAAGGTCGTAGTCGCCCAAATTTAGATTTTTTACAATTTCATCTGCCGTTGTCGGCAAAACCTGCATAAGCCCAACCGCGCCCTTTGGCGAAATGGCATTTTTATTGAAATGACTTTCAACATTTATGACACTTAAAATTGTGGCGCTGTCAAGCCCCGTCTTGTCACTTGCAAACTCAACTTCTTCAGTGTATTTCAAAGGAAAAATTGTGCCATAAACACAATTTATGCCAAAAATTGTCAAAAAAACGATAGAAAATGTCAAAAAAATCGCAAAAAACCACTTCATATGGATATTTTATGAAAAATAAGCATTTTCATGCTTATTATAATTTTATTATTTTCATGCGCCCCTGAAAACTTGTCATAGCGTAAAAGCCGTCAAAAGATTTTAGATTTATGCCAGACAACAAAGTTTGAACGCGCGAAAAATAGTCGCTTAAAAATTTCACAGAAATCCCGCACGTCCCATTTATGACTTGCGGAGTGTTGATTATGGCAACCGGAACATTGTTCGCCCGAAGCAAGTTGGCAAAATTTAAAGTGGCAAAGCGAGATTTGAAAACTGCCAAAGTGTAGTTCAAAACACACCTCCTTATGCACAATATTCCCCCTTAAATATTATATTGTTAATATAAAAATTTTGATAAGGGGCAGTTATGATATATTTTGACAATTCCGCATCAAGTTTGATAAAGCCAAAAAGTGTGCAAAAAGCAGTTGCAAACAGTTTGGAGTATTTCACAGCAAATCCCGGCAGAAGTGGGCATAAAATGGCGCTTAAAACTGCTTTTGAAGTGGAAAAAGTGAGAGAAAAAGTGGCACGCCACGTTGGCACAACTGCGGACAATGTAATTTTCACGCTCAACTGCACAGATGCGCTGAATTTGGCAATTCTTGGCACTCACAAAAATGGGCATGTAGTCTGCACAGTCAACGAGCATAATTCGGTGTTAAGGCCACTTGAACATTTAAGGCAAACTGACCAAAATTTTTCTTATTCCGTGGCGATGCAGACGGGAAAAGACGGAATTGTTTGGGAAGATATTGAAAAGTGTTTGACAGACAAAACATATCTGGTTGTTGTCAATCACATTTCAAATGTAAATGGCGATGTCGCTGAGATTGAAAGAATTGGACAAAAGTTGAAAGAGAAAAATATTCTTTTTCTTGTGGATGGTGCGCAAGGTGGCGGACATTTTGTGTATGATATGCAAAAAATGGGCATTGAAATGTTGGCGCTTGCACCCCACAAGGGTTTTTACTCGCCGCAAGGTGTTGGATGTCTGTGCATAAAGGATGTGGAACTTCAGCCAATTCGCTTTGGCGGAACAGGCACAAATTCGCTGGAACTTGTCCAACCCGAAACAAGCCCTGAGCGCTTTGAAAGTGGCACACTAAACACCCCTGCGATTTTAGGCTTTGGCGAAGGCGTGAATTTTGTTGAAAACAATTTCAAACAAATTCAAGAGAAATTGGAGGATTTGACAACCTATCTTCACTATGAACTGTCAAAACTTCCGCTTGAAATTTACACAAAAACGCAAAACACAAACGGCGTTTTTGCATTCAACATACCAACGCTTAACTCCACAGATGTGGCAAACATTTTGAATGAAAAATTTTCTATCTGTGTGCGAAGTGGCTTTCACTGTGCTCCACTTAAACACAAATCCTTGGGCACGCTCGAAAGTGGCGCTGTGAGAGTTTCTTTTTCATATTTCAACACCTATCAAGAAGTTGAAAAATTTGTTTTTGCGATAAAAAGCATTTTAAAACACATAAAATAACAAAAAAACTGCAATTTCTTGCAGTTTTATTTAACTTTTTCAAGATTGACCATTTTCAAACGCTCATCACCTAAAAGCCCCTCGCCTTTCAAACATTGTGCCGTCAAAGACTCTTTGTTTTTCAGCGCTATTCCATGCCCATCAGCAAAGATGTAACAACTTGTAAGTTGGCTTTCATCTTCCATTCTCACATAGCCTTTTTTGTGCTGACAGCCTTTGATAGAGGCATTTCCCATCATGTTTAAATCCCCAAAAATCACGGAATTTTCAACAGTTGCTGCACCACAAACTGCCACTCTGTTTTCTGGCTCACACAAAGTCCCATGAATGACGCCGTCATTGATGACTCTGGTGTTTTTCATAAGCCCGCTTCCACCTGAAACAAGCGCATTGCCACCAACATAGCAGGATTTTAACACAACACAACTTTTGCAAATCCAACTTTCACCGTCTTGTGCAAGAATCTCACTGCCGTCATCACAAATTTCAACAAATCCGCCCTGTTGCCCTTTTGCAACACTCTTCAGCATGTGTGGATTGTGGACATCTCTGAGCGCAACAATTCTTCCAAGCGTTTTTGTTTCTCCATTAAAAATCAACGTTCTTGTATGTTCTTTATCAATGTAGTATTTCATAATTTCCTCCATACACTATTGATTTTAACATAAAAAAAGCAGTCTGTCAAGACCGCTATTTTTGATAAATGAAGCGTTTGCAATGTTCGCAGGTGATAACTCCTTTCTCTTTGATGCGTGAAATTGCAACCTTTGGCTGTTCCATGCGACATCTTCCGCAAAATGCCCCGCCCTCAAGTGGAACAATAACAGGGAAGATGTTGTCATTTCTTTTCTTTTTATATTCCGCAAGAAGTGTTGGGTCAACATCCTTTTCAAGCGCTTTGAGTTCTTTTTCTAAACGCTCTTTTTCGGGTTGAAATTCTTTTGTTTCTTCATCTATTTTTTGCTTGCACATTGCATATTGCACACGTGCATCGTCAAAAGCCTTTTTAGTTTTGTTGAATTCTGCCAAAATATGATTTATGTTTTCTGCACTTTTTTGAAGCATTTTTTCCAAAATATTGAGGTTTGACGAAATTTTGCCTTTAAGAGAATTGACTTTTTCAATGTCCTCAAAGGTCATATCTTCGACTTTTGAAGATAGCATGCTGTCTGTTTTGGCTTTGTTTAAATTGTATTTTTCTTTGATATCTTCAATCTCAGAGATGAGTTTCCCCGCCTCCGCTTCAAGTTCAGCAGAACGTGTCTGTGATTTTTTTGCAATCGCTGTAAGTTCGTTTGCTTTCTTTCTGTATTGACTGTTTAAAAGTTTTTGTTCAACCTTGTAAAGTTCTTCATCTTTTGCCTGATATTTCAATAAGTTTTCAATATTCATCTTTTTCTCCTAATTATTCCACAAAATCAGCAAGTTTTTTGCTGCGATTTGGATGTTTAAGTTTTCTAAGCGCTTTTGCCTCAATTTGACGAATACGCTCTCTTGTGACAGAAAATTCTCGCCCAACTTCTTCCAAAGTTTTTTGACGACCGTCCAAAAGCCCATAACGTTGACGAATAACCTCTTGTTCTCTTGGTGTGAGAGTGTCAATGACAGCCAAAAGTTGTTCTCTAAGCAAACTTTGTGTTGCACTTTCAACCGGTGATTTCGCACTTTCATCCACAATGACATCCGCCATTTTGCCGTCATCTTCTTCACCCATTGGAGTTTCAAGAGAAATTGGATCTTGTGCCGTTCTTTGAATTTCCATAACCTTTGCCACGCTTAAGCCCATATCTTCGGCAATTTCTTCAATCGTTGGCTCTCTGCCAAGTTTTTGCATCAAACTTCTTGTCACTTTGATGTATTTGTTGATTGTTTCCACCATGTGAACAGGGATTCTTATCGTCCTGGATTGATCCGCCATGGCGCGAGTGATGGCTTGTCTGATCCACCAAGTTGCGTAAGTTGAAAACTTAAAGCCTTTTGTGTAGTCAAATTTGTCAACTGCACGCAAAAGCCCCATATTGCCCTCTTGAATGAGATCCAAAAATGACATGGATGTTTTTCCAACATACTTTTTTGCAACGCTGACAACAAGCCTAAGGTTTGCTTCACACAAAACATCTTTTGCGTGTTTGTCGCCCACCATAACTTTTTTGGCAAGTTCTCTTTCTTCATCTGCAGACAAAAGTGGAACTTTGCCAATGTCTTTTAAATACATCTTCACAGGGTCGTCCACACTGACTGACATGACAAGGTCAGAAAAATTATCTTTATACAAATCTTCATCGTTTGTTTTGATAATTTTAATTCTTCTTTTGTGAAGTGTTTCAATAAATTTTTCTATATTTGCAGCATTTTCGCCAACTTTAATGAGAGAAAAATAGACATCTTCTTCGTTGATAGAGCCTTTTTTCATTGCAAGAGCCTGCAATTTATCATAAACTAATTTAATTCTCTCTGCTTCTTTATCTTCTGACATTGAATTCCTCCAAACTTTTATTTTTTAATTCAAGCGCAATTTTTCCAAGTCGCTTTGCAATTTCACTGCGTTTGTCTAAATCTTCGCAATTTTTATATTCTTCATTGAGTTTTATCTGCAATTTTTTCAGATTTTGTTCGGCAATTTTCCATAAACATTCTTTGAAATATCTCTCTTCATCGCCCTCAAACGCCGCAAAATTGAAATTGACAATATCCATTAAAAACTCATCCTCGCTTGCCCCCTCGATGTCAAAAATGGATGAAAGTGGCAAGTTTTTGTTGATTACATCCAAATAACTTTCAAAGCCCTCCAAAAGTTTTGCATAATCAATCTGTGGCAAAATGTAATTTTTTTTGTGCAAAAGTGATGCCAAAATAAACTTTGCCGCTTTTTCATCCCCTCTTTGAGTGTGAGGTGATTTGTCAAGCATAACTTCACTTTGCTTTGAAACTGAGCCAGAAGAATTTACATCTCTTCTTAAAATATCAAGCGGAATTTTTGTCAAATCGCGCACAATTTCAAGATAAGGCTCATACAAAGTTTGACTGCCAAGTTTTCCAATCTGTGCCAAGATGATTTTCACAAATTTGTTTTTCTCTTCTGGAATGTTCAGGTCAAATTGGCTTTTATAATAGTCAATCAAAAACTCCATATAAGGCTTAGCATTATTTATCATCTCCTGCAATTTTTCTTTTCCAAGGTTGTTTAAAACTTCATCTGGGTCTTTTCCGCCCTCAAGTTTAATCACTTTCAAATTGCAATTGTAATTTCGAAACATATCAATCGCTCGCAGCGTCGCCTTTGTGCCAGCGCCATCTCCATCAAAGCAGAGATAGATGTTTTCATTATATCGCAAAAGTTCTTTGATGTGGTCTTGCGTGAGCGCCGTCCCCATGCACGCAACTGTGCATTTAAAGCCCGCTTTATGCATGGCGATGACATCCATTTGCCCTTCAACTAAGATAATTTTATCCAAAAGTTGTTGCTGCTTTTGTGCTTTTAAAAGATTGATGCCAAAGACAACTCTTCCCTTTTGAAAAACAATCGTTTCTGCTGTGTTTTTATATTTTGCAAAATCAGTTTTTTCCAAAGCACGCGCACTGAAGCCTATGCACTCGCCAAAGGAGTTAAAAATTGGAAAAACCAGCCTTTCGCCAATAAAATCATATAAATGATTGTTTTTCTTGCCACAAATTCCGGATTCAAGCAACTCTTTTTCAGAAAAGCCCTTGCCTTTAAGATAATCCACAATATCCGTCCAATTTTTTGAATATCCAATCTTAAAATCTTCAAGTTCTCTTCGCGTGAATTTTCTCAGTTTAATATAATCCTGTGCAACTTTGGCGTCTTTATTATACAAATTTTCCATATAATGTTTATAGGCATAATCCAACGCCAAAAGAACTCTGTTTTTCAGTTCTTTATCATTTTTTATTGATGAAACGCTTTGAAGTTCTGGCACTTCCATTCCCGCCTTTTCAGCCAGAAATTTGACCGCATCCCAGAAATCCAAATTTTCCATTTTTTGCACAAATTTAATCACATCGCCAGATTCTTTGCAGCCAAAACAAAAATAAATGCCTTCCTCTGCATTTATTGCAAATGAAGGAGTTTTTTCATTATGAAAAGGACAGCAAGCCCAAAAACGTTGACCCTTTTGCTCTAAGCGGACATAGTTTGATGCAATAGACACAAGGTCACTTTTTCGTTTAAGTTCACTAAGCCATTCTGTTGGCAAGCCTTTATTCTGCATAAAACCTCATTTTTTTGCGTTATGTTTATAATATAACACAAATATTCACAAATTCCTTTATTTTAGGCAAAATATTTATAAAAATATTACTAATTACAAAAAAAGTGAGAAGAACTCTCACTTTATTATTGCAGATTTTGCATTTTCCAATTCGTCAACCTTAACAGGCTCTTTGCCTTTCAACACATCTGCTCCAACAATTTGAACGCAAAGTTCTGTTTTTGGAAGGTGATATTTATCCACCCTTTTTGCAACTTCATTTGCAAATTTATCGAAATTTTCTGGCTTTGTAAGGTCGTGCTCTGTGGTTTTAAATTGGAACATGTGCAGTGCGTCATGATATGATTGAATTGTCTGTCTGTTTTTAATCTTGTCGCCAAAGGCTTTTCTGATAAGTGATTTTGTTTCAGTGATCATTTTGACATCATTTGGCGAAAGGTCTGGAATGTTTTTGCTGAATTCGCCCATCAAATACAACATTGACATTGGAGGAGTGTTTGTGTAAACAAAATAGTTGCATGCATATCCTCTTCCGTGGCTGTCTTTATAGGCAAGCGCCTTGTTGATTTCTTGTGTTCTGTTCAAAAATTCAGAAACAATTTCTTTGTCCTCTGGAGTGTTCTCCCCTGCTTTAAATCTTTTCACACAAGACAAAACTGTGTTGTAATAATCGCCATAAATTCCTGACAAGGTGTAATGCTCACGAAGTTGATGTTTGCTTTCAATATATTCATCAATCTCTGCCTTAACTTTCTTAAAGGTTGGATCTTGTTTTGTTTTGTCAGTCAACAAAGATTCGCAGTTTTTAAGATATTGTTCAAGAGAATTCCAAACAAGGTCATATTTGTTGTCCTCCATCTTTCTTCTAAGCCCATTGTGATGACGCATGAAAGAATTTGCTGTGTTGATATACATTGTCAAAATAAGTGGTTGATATTTTTCATTTATCTCTGTTTGTGGGCCACCAACCAAAAAGTCGGCTTGTTCAACATAGCCCATGTCAAGAAGTGAACGTGTTATGGCAAGTTTAAATCCTGTGTCAACAATCTTGTTTTTTGTGTTGTTAATTTGAATGCAACTTCCATAAACTTTGCTCAATTTGTTTGCAGCAATCACTGCAAGAGTTTTTCTCAATTCATCAATATTTGTGATTTCAACTTTTTCATCGGCAAAATATTCATTGACAAACTTTGTGATAAAAGGGAAACTTTCTTTATATTTAATTTTCCATGCTTCTTTGTCAATATATGGCAAAATTTCATCTTCTCTTTCTGCGTTGTAATAACTTTTCAAAAATGCTTTGGCAATTTTTTTGTTGGATGATTTTGTGCTTTCTTCTTCTTTAAAATCTCCGCCCAACAATCTTTCATAGAATTCCAAAAAGATTATGTCTTTGTCTTTAGATAAATCAAAGCCTTTTTCAGGCATGTTTTCCATCCAATCTATGAATCCTTCTTCGATGAGTTCTTGTTCCTGTTTTGTAGTTAATTTTTTTTGCATAACAGCCTCCGTTTAAATACACTTTATTCTAACATAAAAGGCTGTTTTAGTCAATAACAAAATATAAAATTAGGTGGAAAAAAATAAAAAAAGACCAAAATTGGTCTTTTTCTAATAAACATCTCGCTCTTCTTCTTTTTTAGGCTCTTCAATTTCCACAACAAGCGCCTCAGTTGTAAGAAGTGTTGCCGAAACAGACGCCGCATTTTGAAGTGCGCTTCTTGTCACTTTTGTTGGATCTAATATTCCTTTTTTCAAAAGGTCGCCATATTCATTTGCAAGGGCATCGAAGCCAAATCCCGGCTGCGAAAGATTTTCATATATTTTGTTGACAACAACGCCTCCGTCAATTCCAGCGTTTGTTGCAATTTGTCTAATAGGCTCTTCAACCGCTCTAAGCACAATCTCAGCCCCTGTTTTTTCATCTCCAGAAAGTTTTTGGATGAGTTTTTTAAGTTCTGGAGTCGCTTTTAATAGTGCAACTCCGCCACCTGGAACAACACCCTCTTCTGCTGCCGCTTTTGTTGCAGAAAGTGCATCTTCAATTCTGAGTTTTTTCTCTTTCATCTCAACTTCTGTTGCAGAACCAACCTTAATCACAGCAACTCCGCCAGAAAGTTTTGCAAGACGCTCTGAGAGTTTCTCTTTGTCATAGTCGCTTGTTGTTTCTTTGATTTGGTCTTTGATTTGTTTCACTCTGCCAGCAATTTCCTTTTGATCACCGCCACCCTCAACGATTGTGGTTGTGTCTTTGTCAACTTTCACAGATTTTGCTCTGCCCAAATCTTGCAAGGTGAGAGTTTTCATGTCGATGCCAAGTTCACTTGAAATAAGCCTGCCTCCCGTGAGAATGGCAATATCCTCAAGCATGGCTTTTCTTTTATCGCCAAAACTTGGTGCTTTCACCGCAACAACTGAAAGTGAGCCGCGAAGTTTGTTTAAAATCAGTGCCGTGAGAGCCTCTCCCTCAACATCGTCCGCAATGATAAGCAATTTTCCGCCGCTCTTAACAAGTTGCTCTAAAAGTGGCAAAATTTCGTTTAAATTGGATATTTTGTTGTCTGTAATCAAAATATATGCATTTTCAAGTTCGCAAATCATCTTTTCTGTGTTTGTGCTCATGTAAGGTGAAAGATAGCCGCGGTCAAACTGCATGCCCTCCACAACAGAAAGTTCAGTTTGCATAGTTTGTGCTTCTTCAACGGTGATAACTCCGTCACTGCCCACTTTTTCCATCGCCTGTGAGATGAGTTTTCCAACATTCTCATCCCCCGCTGAAATGCTTGCAACTTGTTGAATGTCTTTTGAACTTGTCACCGGTTTTGAAAGTTTTTTAAGTTCTTCGCACACAACATCCACTGCTTTAAAAATGCCTTTTTTCAAAATAATCGGATTTGCGCCCGCAGTAAAGTTTTTCAAGCCCTCGCGAATGATTGCCTGCGCCAAAACACACGCTGTTGTTGTGCCGTCACCGGCAACATCGTTGGTTTTAACTGACACTTCTTTGATAAGTTCTGCTCCAACATTTTCAAATGGGTCAGAAAGTTCAATTTCTTTTGCAATGGTCACACCATCGTTGGTGATAAGTGGCGTGGCATACTTTTTCCCCAAAACAACATTCCTGCCCTTTGGCCCGAGCGTGATTTTCACTGTGTCCGCAAGTTTGTTGACGCCCGCTTCTAAGCTTTTGCGCGCTTTTTCACCTTGTAAAATAAGTTTTGACATAACCCCTCCTTATTTTTCCAAAACAGCCAAAATATCAGTCTGTTTAATTACAATATATTTCTTCCCGTCAAGGCTGAATTCCGTTCCGCAGTATTTTGTGTATAAAACTTCTTGCCCAACTTTAAGTTTCATCTCAACGGTTTTGCCGTCCATCGTTCCGCCCTCACCAACTGCAACAACGGTTGCAATCTGCGATTTTTCTTGTGACGCCGTTGGCAAAATGATGCCGCTTGCCGTTTCTTTTTCCGCTTCTTTTGGCAATATTACAACTCTGTCAAATAATGGTTTAATTTTCATACTCGCTCCTTTTTTCTACTTTTATATTATAGAATTCTTGCAAAAAAAAGTAAAGTTAATATGTCAATAAAAAAATAATCGGCACAATTTTTGTGTCGATTATTGTTGATTAAAATCCAAGTTCTGTTTGTTGTGTGGTTCTAATTTCGCGTTCAAGTTCATGCTGTTGTTGTTTTTCGAAACTTTTTCTTTCATGCTGTCTGTTTGAAATAGCCTTTTGCTTTGCAGAGCCTTTTGAATTTGCAACTCTGCCCGTAATGTTTTCTGCCTTTGCTTTTCTGCAGATTTCCCCTTTCACAAGAAGCGCTTTTCTGTGCCCTTTGATGTTCTCTTCTTCAACATTTCTAAGCCCAAGTTCAAAGTCGTCGTTAAAATCATTTGTCTTTATTCTTCTCATTTGTTTTTCTCCTTTGTATGTTCTCATTCTATCATGAATTTCCCGCAAAGTCAAGATTTATTTTCTCTTTTTTCGACAAAAATTTTAAACACAAAAATTACAGTTGTCAAGGCGATTGTAAGATTCTTCACTGACGTTCAGAATGACGGCTTCGAAGCCACTGCTTTCGTCATTCTGAGCAACACGAAGGATCTCAAATCTTCTACAGTAGTCGCATAAAACCCTCGAAGTTTTTCTTGCGCATCCAAAAGTATCCACAGTAGTCGCGCAAAATCGCCAAGCGCTGCTGCGATTTTCGTTTGGCGCGAGAAGAGGCAAAATCAAATGTAAAAGCGCCGCTTTTTGCCATGTCAGTGGCAAAAACAAGCCAAAATGCAGATTTTGCCATTTTTATTGACAAACTCTCCAAAATATTGTAAAATTTCTGCATGCGGATGTGGCGGAATGGCAGACGCGCAGGTTTCAGGTACCTGTGGTGGCAACACTGTGAGAGTTCGAC
>CANRDW010000028.1 GCA_947629505.1 uncultured Clostridia bacterium | reverse complement strand
GTCACATATGCTCTTCGAAAGTTTGAGGTCGGGCCTTGCGTTCCTTGGCTGCATGAACTGAACACAAAAGTATGCTTCAAGAAAGCTTTTACCTGTGCCAGGCTTGCCCCAAAAGACGACAATGTCTGAACGCTTTAACAGCTTGTCCTCAAAAATCTTTTGAAATGAGTCATATGTTTTTACCTTCACTTTAACCTCTTACTGTAATTTCTACGCCATTTGCGTTTTGACGAACGGTTACGCCGTCTTTGCGAAAAATTTGTCCGTTTCTTTGTGCCCTGGTTGCCGTTTTACGAGTTGTGGTCGACTTTCTGGTCGTTTTGTGGGTTGCGGCCGTTCTAGGTGCCTTTTTCGCGGAATTTTTCCTTTTTGGCGCTGTTTTGCATGGTTTTGTGGCTCTTTTTGTGGTTTTTCTAGCCTTTGCTCCCTTCTGCATGACTTTTCCTCCTTTTTTGAATTTTTGCCTTGCGGCTGGTAGTGGGTTTGTTTTGCGTCTTGTTATCCCACCAGGCTGACAGTGTGAAAATTTTCATCTTTTTTTGAAAAAAGTATTGACTTCTTTGGTTTGGTGTGGTATATTTAGAATTGAAGATGAGGTGTTTGTGGGAATCCGCGGTGGCCATCATCTTTTTTTATTACTTTTTTTAATAACCAACCTAACTTTCGCTTGATCAGACTTTGCGAATTGCCAATCCTTTAAAGACTTTCCAAAAGTCTTTTTTGTTACTTTTACTTCGTCAACATTAGGTCTTATGTATGCTGGAGTGCCTTTCAGCTTTGGATTCGGATTTTGATCAAGTGGAATATTATCTTGTTCGTGGGTTACTGCATCTTTGGTTATGCCTATAAAATCAGCCCTCACACCTTCTTTATTTCGTTTGATTTTCACAATGTAAGCCGGGTGACCACTTCGTGCTTTGTTGTATCTAAATTCTTTAGGCTTTACCCTATCTGCTTTGTCTTTTGCCATAATTTCTCCTTCCGGCCTTTCGCCTGGTATAGCAAAGGATGAATCTCGGCTTGCTCCTTTGCTATTGGTGGGGGTTGGTTTTATGTCTTGTTATCCCACCAGTCTGACAGTTGGAGATTATTTTTTTTGTTCTTATCGCTCCAACATCTCGAACAACCCTTGGAGGGGCTGGTGGTGGGTTGGTTTTATGTCTTGTTATCCCACCAGTCTGACAAAGACTTAATTTTGCTCGGTTAAGTAGTTTTCAAAATAGCCTTTTCTGTAAGTTTTTATTTGTCCGGATTCGTTGACAGTGATTTCCAAATGCATGTCTTCGGAGCTTTCATCATTGTAAACTCCAGTGATTGTCGTGTCAGTGAAGGTATGAATGATTTCTTGGCTTTGTCCACTCACATCTATGTCACAAACAAAGGTTTGATTGCTTAGTTTAAAGAAAATCAAGGCCCTGTCGCCGAATGCATATCTAACAATTTCATTGTAGGCCGATTCATATTCATCCATATGCATTTCAGAATCGAAACCACAAACTTTCAATTCTCCATCAGTTATTAGCACAACCATAAGTTCAGATCCATCAAGATAAATTATGGAATCGGTTACATTTGAAAAGGTTTGCACTGTTTCTGAATCGTTGCGACCAATCTGTATCTCTTGTGCAGAGGAACCAGTTTTTACATAAAATTCGCCATAATTTTCCGTTTGTCCATCTTGTGCAGCCCCTTGTTCAGTAATTGACGAGTTTTCCACATTGAAAATGTAAGTTTTTGTTTGTCCACCGTCATCAACTGTAATGGTTACCGATCCGTCTGATGGCTCTACACTTTGAATCGTAACATTGCCAAATGTATGAACAAGCGACGCAGGCCTGTCATATCTCATTTCTACAACATATACAGAGTCGTCCTTTGCTATGAACATCAAATCGCCAGAGGTAGAGTTCCATCCCCAAAAATAACAACTACTATTAAGCGCAGAATCATATTCAGTAGGAATCATTGTGTCCAGATTAAAAACAGAAATTTTGCCTTTACCGAATTGATTTACCATTAAATAGTCAGAAGACCATGCTGTGGCACAATTATACTCATCAAAATCAGAAAACGTGTACTCTTTGAAATTGTTTAAGTTTACAAACTGATGAGTCTGCCAACCATCATAAATTTCTGCTATGTTGTACCTTATAATTCTATTTGCGCTAGAGACTGCTGTGAAGCATTTGACGAATTCGCCATTTTCATATCGATAACAGTTTTCTGAATTATTTGCAAAAAACAAGTTCTTCTTTTCCCAACCATATGTAGTAAAGATATAGGTATCTATGCTTGACAATTCTTGTCCAGACAAATTTCCGTCATCTTCAGTGAATGTGTGGTGGATTTGTTCGCTTTCGTTGGTCTCAATATTGATAGAATATATAATTGAATTACCAGGTGCGATTATACACTCTTCTCCTTTTGCATTAGTCCCTATTACGGCGTTTGCAAAATATAAGGTTTCGCAATATGTAATATGTGTTATCTCTTTTGTTTGTTTGTGAATTTTGAACACTTCTCCTGTCATTTCATAAACCAAAATATAATCGCCGAATTCACCTATATTTTGTTCGTAAGTGTAGCCTTCGCTTACTTTTTTTAATTCACCAGTGGCTGAATCACCTATTACTATTCCAGTTTGCCCCATATCTTGTGTATGATAAGAAATTAAAGTAATATTTCCGAAACTTTTACTTACATAAATTCCGTTTTCCATAAGGGCTTGTAATAATGTGTTTCGCAGCTCTGCATTTTCATCTTGTGGCTGAGCGCTTTCCAGTTCTTGAATACGCGCATTGAGTTGCGTAATCTGATCATTCAAGCTTGAAATATTTTCATTCAAACTTTGAATTTGCTGTTTGTCAACATTGCTTTGCGCCAAAAGTTCTTGATACTGTGTGTTAAGGTCGTTATATTGTCCTTGCACTTGTTCGAACTGAGTTCGCAAAGTTTGAGCTTCTTGTTGTGCTTCTGCCAACTCACCTTCAAGCTCAGTAATTCTTTGCTGCTTTTGCTGCAGCTCTTCTTCGTGTCCGCCTTGCGCGAGCAATTCCTCGTATTGCTTTCTCAAAGTTTCCTTTTCTGATTGCAATAGTTTGATTTGCTCGTCCCTGCTTTTTATTCCTTTGTTGAGATCGGCAAGACTAGAAGCTAATGAGTCCATATCCTCTTGCTTTTCAGCTAGTACAATCGAATAGTTCTCATCTTTAAATGTGTTTGACAACACCATGCCGCCAGTGAAGGCAGTCCCAAGCCCAAGCACTGAGGCAAGTGTTGCTCCAATTATTTTTTTACCCATGTTATCTCTCCTTTAAAATTTAAACTTTTTCAAGTTTGCCTTGTTGAACTAAATAATCAACAACGGATTGATAATATAAATTACCTGATTGAACATTACCATCAACGGTTATTTTTGTGTCAGGTGTCGTTAACAGCTCGGTGCCGGTATCATAGCATAATGAAAATTGAATCTCTGTTGTTTGCGCACCTGTTTCAGAGTCAGAAATAAGATTTGTATTGGTATAAACCATTACATATTTAAATGGTACCGGCTCATCAAAAAGCGTGTTGGCAGAATAAGAGTCTTGAATCACTGCACCTAAATATGTGTAAATTTTGCTTGATGGTAAATGGTTATATTGTTTAAAATTTTCTGCGAGTGTCAAGAATGGAATGTATGAATCAACATCGCTAACCACACAAACTTGAACTTTACCCACATTTGTTGAAGATTCTTTCAATTTCAACACCAGAGTTATATTTCTATTTTCCGGTGAATAGTAGTAAGAAATCAAATCAACTATGTCTTTTGTGTTATTTCCTTTCAACCAAGTTTCAAAGCCCGGATATGGTGACTCCTTACTAAACACATCAGCAAACCCTGTCGATATATTTGCAACTACATTAGTGTTGTCAGTAAAGGTGTAAGACGACAAATCTATTTGTTCGCCATCTACTTCCCAATAATTGAAAGTATAATCTTCGCTTACTGGGTTTGTGACATATGTCAATTTTGTGTTCTTTTGAATTAAATGAGCCTCGTAAAATTGCCCGTTAACCTCAAATGTAACCATGATTATATTTTCATCGTCGGCCGGTTTGTAACTGCCGGCATATTCGGCAAGTTGATTTTGCAACTCTACAACTTTCGAATTGAGTTCTGCGATCTTTGTATCTTGCTCTGCAATGTTTTTTTCAAGCATGAATTTCTCAGCGTTTAATGTAGAAATTTGACTGTCCTTGCTTGCAATTTCACTTTGCAATGCTTTAATATCATCCTTAAGTGAATCGCGTTCTGCAGTCAAAATAATCAACTGTTCTTGGAGTTTATCTCGCTCGTCTTTAACCTTGGCAAGTTCTTGATTAACGTTTTGCAAATCATTTTGAGCTTTATCTCGATCAGAGATCGCCGAATTTCTCTCAACTTGACACTCTTTTAATTGAGCTTTCACTGTTTCCAATCTTTGACTTAGATCCTCTATGCGTTCAGTCGCAATTTTGCCTAAGTCCGGTGGAAACATAGCATTGATGGCATAATAACCAGCAGTCATAACACCAGCAGTGCCAACAAGAGAAACTAAAGTCCATGCTAATATTTTTTTACCTCTCATATTTACTCCTTTTTAAAAATTTCTAATGGTAAAGTAATTACCCACCAAATACCCTTTACTATGTATTTAATAACTATCCAAATCGCTTTTACTAACCAAATAATAAGATTTACAACTGCCGGTAACAATGGAATCGCAACAACAACTACTAATATTAAAATTAGTAAAGCAATAATTGCTTTGACCCACTCTGGCAATTCAGGATTATTATCTGGCTTACTATCACCCGTTTGTTTATTATCTACAACACCTAAGTTATAAGTGACGCCATCAGTCTCAAATTTTAAACGTAAAATTGTAACCTCATTTACATCAGTCCAATAATACCAGTCACCATGACTATCATATTGAGACTCAAAAAATCTCAAAATCCACTGCTTATTTTCAAGACCTTTTTTTGTTTCATCAGTCAAATTTTCCTGAGCAATAAATTCATCAACAGACTGAATTCTATCACGAACATATTTATTACCGAAAAACCATGACGCATTATTTGTTAAAACATCTTGCTCCTTTATATAAGCATAATGCTCAACCGGAGTATTGTATTTAGGGGTTGTGTCATAATTCCAATGACCTAAAATTGACCATGTCGCAGCGCGAGGTGTCGCGGTATAATAAACATCAGCTTCAATAAGATGTTCTATATCATAGTCAGTTGAAAATGCAATGTAGTGACTGTCAGTGCTGCCACCAATAGTCCACCATATACCATTGTCATATCGAATAAAACCGACATATTTATCAACAATAGTAACTGTTTCAGTTGCTACAACGCTATATGTAACTACACCACTATTTGTACAAGCCGTCCATAATTGACCAACCTCAAAAGCAACCTCGTCTATAGTGTTATCATTAACTATTGGCAGCCCTTCGTCATAGTTTTCGTTCCAAACTCTATGAATTGCTGCAATGTCATAATAGCGAACAACATCATCTTTTAATTCAATACCTTCAACCTTGTATTTATACAAGGTGTCTTGCGAATTTAAAAGAGTCAGATTATAATCATGCCAAGAGGCATTGTCATTTATGCCTTGTGAAATTCTTATTGTTGTGGCTTGCAAATCTTTGTTTGGGCTGCAAGGTTGATAAACATAAACAAAAAGTTCTTTGTCTGTGCTTTCAGCGATCTGAACGACTTGCAAGCTGTAATCATCTTGCTTAGTTGGAAAATTTTCGGCTTTGAATGTTTCGTCAGTTTGTAAATCTTCTATGACGTCTGAATATACAAGATTGTCGGCATGACTTATATTCAATGGCGCATTGAAGAAAGAAAAAAGCAGCATCGTGACCAATGCAAGTATTATTGTGATATAATTACGTTTTTCTGTTTTAGTCATGCCGAACTCCTTTTCTTGTTATCTTTTGCCTGCCACATCTCTTAGATTTTTAAGTGAGCGGCCACTGCCACTGTTTCAGCAGCATCTTTGCCTACTGTGAACCAGTCTTGTAATTGTGTTACAAAGCCAACGTTGTTGACTGTGGCTGCAATATATGCGGCAAGCAATATCACTCCACAAGCACAAACTAGACCAAGAACAACAGCAAGAATAATTTTCCAAGCCATAATTTCCTCCTCGAATTTTAAAAATTGCAAAATGCAATTTTGAGTTTTAGATTGAATGAACGGCGGCTTCCACAGCCGGTGCAGCTTCTTTTGCTACGCCAAACCAATTTTGCCATTCAGCAATGAGCGATTGGTTGTGAACGCATGAAATTACCACACTGACGATTGCAAAAAGCGCTATAACTACAAGTGCGATCTGCACTGTCAATTTCCAGCCTTTCATGTTTACCTCCTTTTTTTGCAGTCTTATCTCTTCTCTCGAATGAGAGTGTCTGCCGTTTATTTTTGCGATAACGACATACGTTCAATTATGCCGTGCGCAATAGGTTTTTGATTTTCCAGCTTTTGCTTCAGCTTTTCAATCTCTTTGTCCTTCGATTTTATCTCTGAGAGCAGCAACAAATAACCAGTCCGGTATTTTGTGATCAGATTTGTTTCTTCGTCAACGCCTCTTAAAACGCGCTGCATAATTCTTTGCGTTGGTGTCCGGCCTTTTAACTGGTCATAAAGCTCAACCGATGTGCCGGCGCTTGGCTTGAGGCCCATATCTTTGCACCAATTAACGTAGTTTTGAATTGAATTGTTTTCCATGGTCGTCTCCCCTTTTTAATCTCTTGATTTGTTTTTCCAGCTTCACATAGTCGATGTCGTTATAGATTCCACATTGAATCGCTTGCACTGTTAGACCTCAACCTTGTCTATATCTTGGAACATGGCGTTCATTTCCTCGCGCGTGTATTGGCGACCTTGGAAATTTGATTTGTTTGGCATAAGTGTTTCGATGTTGTCGAATTTCTTATAATCGCCGCGCAAAACTTCAGCTTGGTGATCCATGATCCAGCGAAGGCTGATATTGTTGCTTTGCAGCAACTCACTGTGCTTGATTTGATATTTCAGCTCATTAAAATCGACATCTGCGTAAGCAGCAAGCTGACAGTCAATTTTTTTGTCCGGGAAATTTTGTTTGAGCCACGCCAGGAATAAGATTTGTTCATCGGTGAGCGCAAACTGATATTTGCTGTCAGTCACATCGTCAAGATATGTATTTGACTTAACTTTCTCAACCAGCGTGTCAAGACTGACATCTCCAAAAATCATTGACTTTTGCAAGGCCAGCGCGAAATATTCTTTTGCTTTTGCTTCCAAAGTTTCGATTGGCTTTCCATAAAGCGCCGGCTGACCAGGAATTTGCGGCCAAATTATTCGTTTATGTGTGTGCACGTTTATGACCATGTGAATCAAATTCTTTTTTTGCATGCTCCCCAAGCGCGCTGTGATTGTTTGATCTGAAACGCCAAAGTGTTTTGCTAGCTCCGCGTTTGAGAATACGCAGAATCCAGCCGGATTCCTGTTGATGTACAGGTGATAATACAAATCTTTTTCGTCACCTGTGAATCTTGTTGACAGTCGCACACACTCGGGCGCGTAAAAAATTTCTTTTGCTTCTTTCATGCCGCCCTCCTCATGCAAAGATTTTGGCCTTCGCCGGTTATGTGCCAAAGCTGCGCAAGCGGCTGCACGTTTAGAATGCTATCAAAAAGACGGTGACATTTTGTTTCATCCTTGCAGAAAACCCAGTGATTTTTGCCGGACTGTTTCCATACGACACCAAAAAAGCCAGCAGAAGTAGAAAATGGACGATCCATTTTTACTTGCACACTGGCTTGTTGATTCAGTTGAAAATTTTTTGTCATTTTCTATACTCCTTTAGCCTTGTTTTGTGGTATAATAGAAAGTTGAACTAGATGTTAAGTATGTCGATTGCTATGCTAGTTGAAAATTACTTAAGGGGGAATTTATGGGATTTCTTAGAAATGAAGTTCGCGTTTATCGTGGTGGAAGAAAAGATCAGCTTGAGCACAAACGAGATGAGCTTGAATCTATCTCTCGACGAACGGATAAGCAAGAAGCACAGTTGAATAAGGTAATCGGTCAAATTGGTAGGTTGAATACTCGTGAACAAATTGCTCGAGAAAACGCTGTAACCAAAGCTTCAAAGCCTGTCGTCGATAATTCTTCTCGCACTTACAACATTTCCAAAACCAATGGCGTAAAGGCAGATGGACTTGTTGTAAATGCTGGTACACAGAAAGATAAACCTGTTGAAAAGCCAAAACGCAAACTGTTTTCAAAAACTAAGAAGTAGTTTTTGTCGCCCGTCCGGGCGATTTTTTTATTCGCGGTATGCTTCTTTCAAGTATTGCTCAAACGAAATCAGTTTGTTGCCCATTAGGTATAAATCAATTTCAGATTTGAGCCAAAATAAGTAATCCCAAAGATTGTGCAACTCCCCACTCGCGAAGAAATACTTCATGTATGGGAAATTTGTTTTTTTGTCGACAGCAATGTTGAAAAGGTAACGCAGTTCGAATCTTAATCGGCTGATTCTTTTAAACTTGATTTCGCGCTCGCCTTTTCCATGCACAAAGTCTTCAAATGAATACAAGTAGTCTTTTTGCGCTATGTATTGGCGAACTATCACCCTGAGCCAAATTAAGTAACCGTAAAGAGTTGGTTCATCTCTACCTCCGTTATGACTTGCAAGATAGCAATCGACAAACGCCATGTTTGTATCTTTGTTGATTGGTATCTTTTCAAGATAGTCAAAAGCAAACTGTAAGCGACTTAGTTTCCTTCTTCTCCGCACTGACCACCTCCGAGATTTTGGTCAATTTTTACAAATTTTATTTGTTTACGATTGCATTTTATCAAATCTGATTTGATTTTGTCAAGTGTTTTTTCAAATATTTTTTGAAAAATTTGCTTTGTTTTAAAATGCAGTTGGAGGTGAAGATGTGAAAAATTTAAAAACGCTTCGTAAAAATCGTGGTCTAACGTTAATGGAAACGGCAAAACAAATAGGAATTTCACAGCAAATGCTTTCCTATTATGAAATGCAAGGCAACCCACCAATTGAAACAATTATTAAAATTGCTAATTTTTTTGATTGTTCGGTTGACTATTTGCTCGGGCATCAAACAAAAAACACCCTTCAACTTGAAGGGCTAAACGAGGCACAGCGCAAAATTGTTGAGCTTGTAATACAGCTCACGCCGGAACAGTCCTGGTTTGTTCTTGGCAAAGTGTCAGACGTGCTCGGCTTGCCATACAACGCAGTCAAACCAGTCAGGCCATATTAGAGAAAAAGGAGAGATTCTATGGAAACTAAACTTAAAAAACTTTGTTTTGTACCAGTATCACACTGGAAATTTTTAAGCCAAATGGCGATGAATGAAGATTGGAAATATAAAGATACCCCGTCGGACTATGAATTCCCAATTTTGGTAAACTATATCAACTATACTTACAAAAGACTGGCAAATTTGTATAACAAGGACCCCAAAGGTAACTGGTTGTTTATATCGCAAGATCGAATTTGCTTTAACACTGGGCTTTTGACCAAAAACTACGAATGGATTTATATGTTGATGGTGAAAAACACACACAAGCAGCCTTGGATTTCAAAAGGTTTTTTTAAAGAATCCGATAATGAAATCTGTCAAATTGACGAACTTCCACGCAAGGCAACGTATATAAACAACATTGATGAGCTAATTTTCGATACTGAGGCAAAAATCGTTTCAAATTTCGAGCACATTTTGGAAGATGAGGAAAACCGCAAGCGAATACCAGAAGATATACGCAACAGCCCAAATTTACTGTCGATACTAAATGGTGAAATAATTCGAGTAAAAAAGAGGGTTGCCTGCAATTACAAAGTTGCAGTTCCTCAATTCTATGATGGAAAAGTGCAATTCCTTCTTCCACTCTCTTTATCCAATAATAGTCAAAATACCGATTTGGTATTAGCCGTGAATAAGGTCACTGACAAATGCTATAAGGGTTATACTTGCCTAACGATGGATATGGCATATAATAACGCCCGACAAATAGCGAAACCTGAGACCGAGTGGTTGGCAAGATAAAAATGGCACACCCTAAGGTGCGCCAAATTAAAAATCAAATAATCCAAATCAAATAATCCAAATCAAAAGGAGTCTATGCAATGGAAAACCATTCTTAAACTCATGGATATGATACCACTAATTGCCGGCTTTGTCAAGTGTTTTTTGAAATTTTTTTAGTGATTTCATATCACTAATAGTATATTTCAAAAAATCTCAAAAGTATACATTAACTGCCACTGCTATTTGCAAAAAAAAATAAAGGATGACCACCGCCGGAAATCTTGGAGTTCTAAGCATTCGCCTACTACCATATCGGTAACCAAGATATTCGCCCTCCTAGTTGGAATTCTAAGCTTCCGCCTACTACCATATCGGTAACCAACCCAGTGGTTCATCCCTTATTTGATAATCATATTTTACCACAACTTGTACAAAAAGTCAACAGCAATAATGTCTGCCATAAACAAAAAGCAGCCATCACTGCGACTGCTTTTAGAACTCCCCCTACAACTAAAGGTTAGGCGAGTTTTAGCCCCGACACTTCTACATAAGCCGTCCACGCGTGCGCGTAGCCCTTCGATAGTGCCAGAGCCCCAAAGTAAGATTATCTTACGTGCTGAGTATATCAAATTCTTTTCTTTTTGTCAACTCGATTGATTAAAATGTTAGCTCACTATTGATTTTCACTTTAAGTTCGTGTAACCTTTTCCCTATCTAAGGGGGAAACAATGGAAAACGAATTTGAAAAGGACATGTATGAAGGGTTGATGAAAATTGTTGAGATTTCATCATACATGCTGAAATGCTTGAAGATTGAATCTGGGAGAGAATTCAACAACAGCACCCAAAACGAGCCACAAAAAGAAATCATTGTTATCGAAAAGCCAAGTGTCAAAAAAGTCAATTCTATAATCAGACCAAAAGGAGAAATAGAATTGAAAAACATCACATTTAGAATAAGCGACGGCCGTTATGTTGGCCGCAAACGAATTAAAAATCATTTGATCACTGTTTACGCAAAAACTCAAAAAGAGTGCGCAGAAAAGTTGAAAAATGAAATTCAAGCTTTTTATAACTTGGATATCAAAAAACCTGATAAAACAAAATTTTTGTTAAAAAATGCTTTTATGAGTTGGTATAAACAAGAAAAAGAGCCTTTCATCACACAAGGCACGCAAGAAGACATCATGCTTGTCTATCGCCAACTCGAACCCCTGCACAATAAAAATATAAAACGTCTCACCCGTCAAGAGATTGTCGACTTTTTCAAAACTATGCCAGAAAGCCGGTCCAAAGAAAAGGCAAGGTTATATCTAAACGCGTTTTTAAAATATTATTTGAACGAAGGCATAATAAGTGTCAACCCGTGCGCAAACGTTCGTGTTTTAAAATCTAATGCGCGCAAGCAAGCCTTTACTTACGAGCAACAAAAAGCAATATTGGAAGCGCTCAAAGGCAGAAGGCTGAAGACCATAATTTTGATTTACTTAATAACCGGCTTACGCAAGAACGAGTTAAATTTCAGCAGCATCGAAAAAGACATCGACATTAACAACAGAGTTTTGAAGGCTGTCAACCTTAAAGGCAGAAACTTCGTCAAGCGCTACAAACAAATTCGACTCAGTAAAGCTGCAATCAGCATGATTATGAACAACCTTGACATCATCCACAGTTACAATGCTGAGAAAGCATATCGTGAATTTGGCGAACTGCTCAAAGAACTGAACATCAAAGGCAGCATTGTGAACTGCAGGCACACTTTCGCAACAAACTGTTTCTATCTTGGTAAGCAAGATTTGACAATTTCGCGCGAAATGGGCCACGCGAGAACGCAAATCACCAAAGACGTTTACACCGACATTGACTTCCATTTGGACAAAGAAAAAATTTACAAATTATACAATAATTTGTATTGCGAAAACTGACACACATTTTGACACACATTTTTGAACAAATGTGTGTCAAAAATCAACGACTTTCAGCTTTTTGTCCGGAAAAGTTGTGTCAAATAAAAAATCGCTACTTTCCTTTGTTTGTAAGGAAAATAGCGACAAATTTGA
>CANRDW010000027.1 GCA_947629505.1 uncultured Clostridia bacterium | reverse complement strand
CGCGCTTTGCCGCCTTTTGCCCTTTGACATTTTCAAAGTCAAGGTTGTTTACATTTGCTTTAACAACCTCTTCAAATGTGGTTGTTTTAAGTGGCTGGATTGTCTTTTCAAAATTTAAGAAGTCAACGACATCTTTTAAATTTTCAACAGGATAAATCTCCAAGCCTTCAATAAATCTGGCTTCTTCTTTGTTTGCGTCTGGAATGATAAACTTCTTGTAGCCACAAGAAGATGCGCTGATTAGAATTGGAAGCACCCCTTTCACCATTTTGACAGAGCCATCAAGGGAAAGTTCGCCTAAAAATATAAAATCTTTATATGTAGGTTTTGTGATTTGTTTTGTTGCTGCAAGCACGCCCACTGCAATGCCAAGGTCAAAAAGTGGACCCTCTTTTTTTACATCTGCTGGGGCAAGATTGATTGTGATGTGTTTGATTGGATATTCAAGGCCAGAATTTGCGATTGCAGACTTAACCCTTTCCTTTGCTTCTTTAACGGATGTGTCGCCAAGCCCAACCACATCAAATTTTGGAAGGCCTCCCACAATATCTGTTTCAATTTCAACTTTAAAGCCGTCAATTCCAAGTAAACCAAAACTTAAAACTTTAGATAACATTTTCACTCCTTTGCAATAGTTTAAGTATAACAAATTTCTTTCATATTTCAAAACGATTTATAAAAAAACAAGTCAAATTTGACTTGTTTAATATAAAATCATTCCAATCACAAACATAACTGCAACAGAAAAACAAAATAAAATGATAAACCATTTGATTATTTTGTCTTTTAAAACAAGCCTGTTAAACTGTTTTAAATAGGCCGATTCGTTTGCATCAACCACATCAGATGTTGCGTTTGTGCTGTTGATTTTGTTTGCTTTGTAAAGAACAAATCTTTCTTTAAGTTCTTTTTTAAAATCTGTGAAATATTTATAAATAAGCCAAACTCCCCAAAACAGCGCCAAAACAAGCAGGCTTGACAAAACAAAGTAAACAAAGCCTGTCCAAAATCTGTTTAATATGGCAAATAGTGCCGCCAAAATGACGGCACCGCCGGTTATGAAATATGGGAGTTTATTCACAAACAATTCCTTTTAATAAGCGAAGATGTAGATAATCACAATCACAATTGTTGCAACAAGCCAGCCCACAAGCCACCAAATGTTGCGTTTGTTCCAGCCTGCACCTTTTTTGCGAAGTGTCCAATACAAGCCAAGCCAAATGATGATGATATAAGCCAAACATTCGCCAACTGCTTGGAATGCATTTGCAACTTCAAGGTTGAGATTTTTGAAGATGAGTTTCAAAATAAGTGCAAGCGCAATAAAGATGATTGCAAAATAAGAAAGGCAATCCAAAATCTTTGTAGATGACCAAGTTCTTGCTTGTTTTTTCGGCTTTTCAGTTTTCTTTTCTTCTGCCATAATATTCTCCTTTTAATTTATATGTTGATTGACAAATTTCTTGTCAAAAACACAACATTATTTTGCAGTTTCAGTGTATCTGCTTTCACGAATGACATTAACTTTGATTTGACCTGGATATTGCATTTCATTTTCAATCTTTGCAGCAATTTCCTTTGCCATAAACATGGCTTGTGCATCTGTGATTTGTTCTGGCTTAACAATGATTCTAACTTCTCTTCCTGCTTGAACGGCATAGGATTTTTCAACGCCATCAAAACCGTTTGCGATCTCTTCAAGTTGTTGCAAGCGTTTGATGTAGTTTTCAAAACTGTCGCGTCTTGCACCCGGCCTTGAACTTGAAATGGCATCTGCAACCTGCACAATAACCGCCTCAATTGATTTAAATTCAACGTTGAAGTGATGCGCTTCTATGCAGTGAACAACGGCTTCGCTTTCGCCATATTTCTTTGCCAAATCAACGCCGATTTGAACGTGAGTCCCCTCAATTTCATGGTCAAGAGCCTTTCCAATATCATGCAAAAGTCCGCCACGTTTAGCGATTTTCACATTTGCGCCAATTTCACTCGCCAAAAGCCCAGCAATGATTGAACATTCAATTGAGTGTTTCAAAACATTTTGCCCATAACTTGTTCTGTATTTAAGCCTGCCTAAAATTTTGACAAGTTCTGGATTTAAGTTGAAAATTCCCGCTTCGTTGCAAGCATCTTCGCCCGCCTGTTTGATGATTTTGTCAACTTCTTTTTGCATTTTTTCAACAATCTCTTCAACGCGAGTTGGATGGATTCTTCCATCTGAAATCAACTTTTCAAGAGAAAGCCTTGCAACTTCTCTGCGAATTGGGTCAAAGCCCGAAATGGTGATTGTTTCCGGCGTGTCATCCACGATAAGTTCAACACCCGTAACCGCCTCGATTGCACGAATGTTTCTGCCTTCACGCCCGATGATTCTTCCTTTCATTTCGTCATTAGGAAGAGAAACCACCGACACGGTCATTTCACTTGTAGTTTCTGTTGCACAGCGTTGAAGCGCTTGTCCAATAATCTCGCGCGCTTTCTTTTCACCATTTTCTTTTGCTTCGTCTTCGATTTGCTTAACAATGACTGCTGCTTCTTTTTGCGCATCATTTCTCATCGAAGAGATAAGCATGTCTTTTGCTTCTTGTTTTGAAAGTTTGGAAACCTTTTCAAGTTCGTCCAAAATCTGAGCCTTAATCTTCTCCTCTTCTTCTTTCAAAGCATCGATTTTTGTTCTTTCGTCTTGTAATTTTGTTTTTTCTTCTTCAAGTTGTTCTGTTTTTTTGTCAACAGACTGTTCTTTCTTTTCAATGTATTCTTCTCTTTGATTTAAGCGTTCTTCAAGTTTAACAACTTCCAAACGGCGCTCTTTAACTTCTTGTTCAACAGCGTCTTTAAGTTTTTGAGTTTGTTCTTTGCTTTCGATGACCGCTTCTTTTTTAATCGTTTTCGCCTCTGCATACGCGTCTTCGATAATTTTCAAAGCATTTGATTTATTTTTTTCAAGTTTTTTGCTGCTGTAAACTTTAAAGATAACAAATCCAAATGCAAGCCCAACAATAAAAAGCACAACAGATATCACCGACACGATGGCAGGGGAAACATCCAATAACATTTCCACCATAATACCCCTTTTAATGTAGTTTTTATTGCCAATATGACGAAAAATAAAAGGCAAACTAAACTTACAAACCTAGTTTACCTTTTTTATAAATTTTTGTCAATCAAATTTGAATATATTTTTATTATATATTTTGTCGAAAATTTTTACAACAACATTTTGTGTATTATGCAGTGCATACTACGCTATATTTTGTGTTTCAGCGTCATCACGCTTAATCAGCACAGGCGCAGCACCATTTTCAATAAAATCTCTTGTGATGATGATTTTATTGTAGATTTTTGGGTCTGGAAGGTCAAACATAAGTTCTAGCATCTTTGTTTCCATGATTGTTCTTATTCCGCGCGCCCCTGTTTTAAGTTCTATGGCCTTTTTTGAGATGTAAGAGATTGCTTCTTCATCAAATTCAATGTCAAAGCCATCGATTTTAAACATCTGTTTATATTGCTTTATCAGTGAATTTTTCGGCTCAACCAAAATTCTGCCAAGTGCCTTGTCATCAAGGTCATCAAGGCCGGTTATGATTGGAAGTCGCCCAACAAACTCAGGAATAAGCCCAAATTTGATTAAGTCATCTGGCTGAACATCCTTTGAATAGTCTATCTTTGTCTTTTCAGCAGTGTTTTTGATGTTTGCGTTGAAGCCAAGCGATGCTGTTGACAGACGTTTGTTTATTATGTCGTCAAGGCCAACAAATGCCCCTCCGCAGATGAAGAGAATGTTTGTTGTGTCAATTTGAAGCATCTCTTGATGAGGATGTTTTCGCCCGCCCTGTGGTGGAACGCTTGCAATAGTGCTTTCAATAATCTTCAAAAGCGCCTGTTGAACGCCTTCGCCGCCAACATCACGCGTGAGTGACCTGTTTTCGCTTTTTCTTGCAATCTTGTCAATTTCGTCAATGTAGATTATGCCACGCTGCGCCCTTTCAATGTCATAGTCGGCGTTTTGTATGAGTTTTAAAAGCACATTTTCAACATCTTCGCCAACATATCCCGCCTCAGTCAAGGTTGTGGCATCTGCGCACGCAAAAGGCACATCCAAAATCTTTGCCAAAGTTCTCACCAAAAGTGTTTTGCCTGAGCCCGTTGGCCCAATCATAAGCACATTGCTCTTTTCAAGTTCAAGTGAAATTTGGTCTTTCTTTTTGTTTTTGTTATGTTCGTTGAAGTTGATGCGTTTATAGTGATTGAACACTGCAACTGAAAGCACTTTCTTTGCTTGTTCTTGTCCAATCACATAACTGTCAAGGCTTTTCTTAATATCTTTTGGAGATGGCAAAACAAGGTCTTTAAACACCTTAACTTTTGCGCTTTCTTCTTTTATAATATCGGCACAAATTCGCACACAGTCATCACAGATAAACGCATCGCCGTTTGGGCTTGCGATAAGTTTCTTCACTTCCCTTTGTTGTTTCCCGCAAAATGTGCAAGTGCAGATGTCGATATCTCTCATTTTTACTCCTTATTCTTTTTATTTTTTCTTGTCACAAAAATGTTGTCAATAAGTCCATAATCCTTTGCTTCTTTTGCAGTCATATAATTGTCACGATCGGTGTCTTTTTCGATTTCTTTCAAACTCTTGCCGGTGTTTTCACTTAAAATTTTATTGAGCATATCTTTTGTCTTTTTCATATGCTCTGCTTGGATGGCAATGTCACTTGCCTGCCCCTGAGTTCCTCCAAGAGGTTGATGAATCATGATTTCGCTGTTTGGAAGTGCAAAGCGCTTGCCCTTTGTTCCGCTTGAAAGCAAAAATGCTCCCATGGATGCAGCCAGCCCTATGCAGATTGTTGAAACATCGCATTTAATGTAATTCATCGTGTCATAGATTGCAATTCCCGCAGTTACAGATCCGCCCGGACTGTTGATGTAAAGATAAATGTCTTTGTCGGGATTTTTTCCTTCGAGATAGATGAGTTGTGCAATGACAACGTTTGCCGAAGCATCATTTATTTCGCCCGTCAAAAACACAATTCTGTCCTCTAAAAGTCTTGAATAAATGTCATATGACCTTTCATTTGCTCCTGTTTGGTCAACCACCATTGGAATTAACATATCAAACCTCCTTAAAAATTAATCTTCAAAAGTAGGGATTTTTTTGTTCTTTTCTCTCAAAATTTTTCCGATTTGTTCACGAAGATATCTGTCCTCAGCTTCTTCTTTGTCTTGTTGTTTATGAAACAAATTCTCTGGAACTTGCACGTTATATTCTTCAGCAAGTTTTCTGATAATTCTCTTTTTCTTGATGTTTTCAATTGCATCAACCTTTGTCTTTTCAACAAATTTGTCAACTGAATCAAAGCCATTGTAATTTGCAAAAGTCTTTAAATCCATTCCATAAACAGCGGCAACTTTGTCGATTTGTTTTTCAACATTGTCCTCAACATATTTGATATACTCGCTTGGCATATCAATTTTGGTGTTTTTGACAATTGTTCCAAGAAGTTCAAGTTCATATTCGCTGTTTTGAGAGTTTTCTTTCATAAAGTCAATATGCTCTTTTGTGGCTTTTCTATACTCTTCAACAGTTTCAAATTCTGTCGTATCAGCAACAAATTTGTCATCGAGTGTTGGAAGATGTTTTTCCTTAACCTGTTTCACAGTGACATCAAATGTTGCATTTTTGCCAGCAAGTTCTTGATTAAAATAAGCAGATGGGAAATCAACAACAACTTTTACAACATCGTTTTTCTTTGCGCCAACAAGTTGTTCTTCAAAATTTCCAATAAAACTGTGAGAGCCAATATCAAGTGGATAATCCTTTGCCGAGCCGTCTTGGAAAGCAACCCCGTCAACATATCCGACAAAGTCGATGATTGCACGGTCTGAAGTTTCAATTGGTCTGTCAACGTCTGTAAACTTTGCATGTTCTTCAAGATTTTGATTGATCTCAGCATCAACCTCAGAATCCGTCGTGTTGTATTTGTGCACCTTAATTTCCAAGCCCTCGTGTTTAGCAACCTTAAAATCAGGGATAAACTTGAATTTAACCCTTACACTAACGCCCTCTTTTGAAAAGTTTTCAACAACAAATTCTGGCTCAGTGACAGGCTCAAGTGTTGGATTTTCTTCGATAAACTTGTCCAAGTTTTCATGGATGACATTTTGAAAAGCGTCATCAAAGAAAAAGCCCTCTCCATAAATCTGTTCAATCACCTTTCTTGGCGCATGACCTTTTCTAAAGCCCATAACATTAAATTTAGTTTTTTGTTGTTCATAGACCTTGTTTACTTGCTCCTCCCAATCCTTTCCATTTGATGAAAAGATCAATTCAATCTGGTCATTTGTTTTTGAATCAATTTTATACATATTTTACCTCCAGCATAAAAATCGTTAAAATTTTAACACATCAAAATACAAAAATCAACATTTTTTGACACCTTTTTACATCTAATCAAATCTAAGAGTGTCGAAAAGTGTCGAATATCGGCATATATTGTGTAGTATGCAGGCAACTTTCACGGCATAATACACAACATGTTGTTATCTTTGAAAATATTTCTCCATGTGAAATTTGTCCCAAGGGTTGCCCGTTGGACAAGCAAGAAAGGTGAGTTTTTCCTTTGTTGTTGGATGAGTGAAGGAAAGTTTTCCAGCCCACAAGCCAAGGTTTTGCGTCATCCCCTTTGCCTTTCCATATTTGACATCTCCAACAAGTGGAAAGCCTATATTTGACAGTTGCAGCCTGATTTGATGGCTTCTGCCCGTCAATATTCTCACTTCAAGCAGACTTTCCTTGTCCGATATCTCTAAAACTTTGTATTCAAGTTCAGCTTTTTTAGCCCCGTTTTCACTCATAGGCACAATTTTAACGATGTTTTCCTTTTCATCTTTCTTCACAAAGTTGACAAGTGTCTGAGATTTCACTTTCACAACCCCGTTTGTGACGGCATAATAGATTTTCTCAACATCGTGAGTGGCAAATTGTTGTGAAAGGCGTTTTGCAGACTTTGAATTTCTTGCAAACACCATGATTCCGCCGGTTGGACGGTCAAGCCTATGCACAAGCCCAATGAAAGCCTCGCCGGATTTGTTGTATTTTTCTTTCACATATGCCTTAACCATTGAAAGCATATCCAAATCCCCGCTTACATCCTCAGCAGTTGGCACATTTTGTGGCTTTATCACAACAACAATTTGATTATCTTCATATAAAACTGTCAATTTTTCCATACTTTCACCCCTGTCGCTCCACATGGAAGAACAAGTCCTTCCTCTGTTGGAAGCCCAATCTCGTCCGCCTCAACATTATCTTGTCCAAACACACTTTTAAGAATGTTTGCAATCACTGTTGGCTGCAAACCTGTTGTGTAAGAATTTATCAGCACAAAAAGAGGTTTGTTTGAAAGCACTTTTTTTGTAAGTTCAACAAAATCTGCAAGATTATCTTCAAGTTTCCACATCTCGCCACTTGGCCCACGCCCATAACTTGGCGGATCCATGATTATTGCGTCATAAAAGTTGCCACGTCTGACTTCACGCTCAATAAACTTTTGACAGTCGTCAACAATAAAGCGAATATTTGAAATATTGTTGAGTTTAGCGTTTTCTTTGGCGCGTTCAACCATCCCTTTACTTGCGTCAACATGTGTGACAAGCGCCCCCGCATTTGCAAGCGCCACAGAAGCCCCACCCGTATATGCAAAAAGATTTAAAACCTTGATTTCGCGCTTAGATTTTTTGATAAGGTCAGACATAAGTTCCCAATTTGTCGCTTGTTCTGGAAAAAGCCCTGTGTGTTTAAAGCCCATAGGTTTGACAATAAATTTCAGCCCATTCCAAGACACAACCCAACTTTCAGGAATCTTTTTGTTAAAGTGCCACAGGCCGCCGCCGTCTTTACGTTCATAAAAGGCATCGGCTGACTTTTTCATATCAACTTTTTTGTGCCAAATAACCTGTGGGTCAGGTCGAAGAAGCCTCACACCTGCCCAATCTTCAAGTTTGTCACCGTCACCGGTTGCAATCACCTTGTAGTCTTTCCAAGAATTTGCAATTCTCATACATTATCCTTTCTTTTAAATTTTGCAATGATAAAACTATCGCCAACTTCGATATTTCTTTCGATGTCCGCATTGTCAATCTTTTCAACAGCGCGTAAAATCAAAACCTCTTGTTTGATTTTTTGCATATATTTCATAAGCATTTCAGCAAGTTTGTCGTCAGCAGTTTCAAAATAAGCATAAATTCTCTCGTCAATGGCAAAATCCGCATCTTTTCTCAAAACTTGCAACCCACGAACAAACTCACGATACAAGCCTTCAAGCACAAGTTCTTCGTCAAGCGTGATGTCCAAAACAACCGTATTGCCATTTTCGTGAGAGATGACAAAATCGGTCTTTGGCTTCTTTTCCAAGTTGAAAAGGTCGCTATCCAAATCTTTAAATTCACCCACTGTCACTTTGCCGTTTTTATAACCCTGCATAACAGCGACATTTTCTGCGTCAGAAAGATTTGAAAGTGCGTTTTTAAGTTTCTGCACATCACCCTTTAAAACAACGCCCGCTTTTTTGAAGTTTACAGATAAATATTCGTCATTAAATTTGCTGTCATCGGTGACTGCTTCAAGATTTTTGACGTTGAGTTCTTCTTTGATGATATCTTGAAAATCTTTCAAAACTTTAACTGTGTTATCTCCGCCGGCAACATACATTGTGCGAAGTGGCTGTTTAACCTTGATTTGATTTTCGTTTCTAAGCCTTTGAGCAGTTGACATAACATCTCTTGCAACCTGTGCGTTTTGCAAAATGTCGCCAAAATCTTTGTCATAAATCTTTCCGCCAAAGCCAGAAAGCATAACATTTTCGGCTTCATCTTTTTCAACTTCACGCACAAGGTTTTGCCAGATATATTCGCTCATAAATGGAATGATTGGGCACATAACCTTAATCATGGCCTTGATTGAATGATAAAGTGTCCAATATGCCGTCATTTGATCGGTTTTGTTTTCACTCTTCCAAAATCTCTTGCGATTTGCACGAATATAAAAATTTGAAATGTCATCTACAAGTTTTTCAAAGTCATGCACAACAACATAGTTTTTGTCCTCGCTGTAATTTTTGTCGCTTTCTGTAACAAATTTGTTTATGCTTTGAATAAGCCACTTGTCTGTGACAGTCAAATTTTTCTCGTCAATTTCAAAGTGTGCAATATCTGGATTGTCAATGCAAGCATAGGTGTTGAAGAATGTGTAAATGTTCCAAAATGCCAAAAGTTTGCGCCTTGCTTCATCTGTGAGATTAAAGCCAAAACGCATCTCATTTGTTGGGCTTGAAGAAGAATATAGATATCTCACAACATCCGCACCAACCTTGTCCGCAACAACATCTGCATCAAGCGAATTGCCGCCACTCTTGTGGAACTCGTTGCCGTTTTCGTCTTTTACATATTGATATGTGACGATTTTTTTGTATGGCGCTTTGCCCGTGAGCACAACGCTCATAATCAAAAGCGAATAGAACCACAGTTTGATTTGTTCAATCATCTCGCAGACATAGTCAGACGGGAAGTTTTCTTCAAAGAATTTTTTGTCAGTGAAATATTTTTTCGTTGAAAATGGTGTGATGCCGGCATCCAGCCAAACATCGCCCACTTCTAGAATGCGCGAAACAACTCCGCCGCAGTCACATTTGATTTTTATTTCATCAATCCATGGCTTGTGAATATTTGGAAGTTTGTCAATAAGCTGCGAATTTACTGCGCGTTTTCTAAGTTCGTCTAAACTGCCGATAACATGCACTTTGCCGCATTTTTCACAAACATAGAATGGAAGCGGCAAGCCATAGAAACGGCTTCTTGAAATGTTCCAATCCCCCATGTTTGCAAGCCAATCCAGCATACGCTTTTTGGCATATTCTGGCTTAAACTCAACCTCTTCAACTGCCTTTATTGCAAGCGGACGGATTTCGTCCATTTTGATAAACCAAGCGGAAATCAACTTGTAAACGAGATCAGTTTTGCAGCGCCAACAATAAGGATATGAGTGTTTGTATCTGTGACTGTATAAAAGTTTGCCGTCACTTTTAAGTCTGTCAACAACCAAGTCAACCACATCAGTTGTCTTTTTCCCAGCCAAAAAGCCTGTGGATGGAAGCATAACACCCTGTTCATTTATCGGGCAGATTTCAGGAAGAGAAAGTTTTTGTCCAAGTTCAAAGTCCTCCACGCCGCAGCCTGGTGCAATATGCACAACGCAAGTGCCTTCGGCGTTGTCAACTTCGTCCCAAGCGACAATTTTGTGTTCAAAGTGTTGGTCAACAAGTTCTGGGAAGCAAGTTTCATATGAAAGCCCAACAAGTTCGCTACCTTTATATGTTTGCAAGATTTTTGGCTGACATTTCAAAACAGAAAGCCTATCTTTGCCCAAAAGAATCTTCTCGCCCTCAAACTCAACCACAACATATTCAAAATCTGGATTGACAGCAAGTGCAACGTTTGCAGAAAGTGTCCAAGGAGTTGTTGTCCAAGCGACAATCTTAAAATCCTTTCCAATTACAGGCAGTTTTGCAAAAATCGCTGTGTGTTCAACTTCGTGATAAGAAGATGACATTTCGTGTTCGGACAAACTTGTTCCGCAGCGTGGACACCAAGCCATTGGCCTGTTTTTCTTGACAATCCAGCCCTTTTCATGACACTTTTTCAAAAAGTGCCAGATTGATGTGATGTTTTCGTCACTGTTTGTAAAATATGAGTTGTCCCAATCCATCCACTGCCCCATGCGGATTGATTGATTTGTCATTTCGTTGGCAAAATATTTGACACGCTCCATACACTTGTTTGTGAATTTGTCGATGCCATAATTCACAATTTCCGGCTTGCCATTCAGCCCAAGTTCTTTTTCAATGTTCACTTCAACCCAAAGGCCTTGTCCGTCAAAGCCATTTTGATATTGACAATCCATGCCCTTAAGCGCATGATAGCGGATTGTCATGTCTTTTAAAACTCTGCCCCAGAAGTGATGAATGCCAAGCCTGTTGTTGGCAGTTGCAGGGCCGTCAAGAAACTTAAAGCGCTTATGTCCTTTGTTTTTTTCGACAAGTTTTTCAAAACTCTTGTTCTCTTTCCAATAGTTTAAGATGTCATGCTCCATCTCCACAAAATTTGGAACTGTCTGTTCTTTTTTCATAAAAACTCCTATTATAAAAAATCCTTGAAAGTCACAAGAACCTTCAAGGCTAAACCACTTGTTACTTTCAGCGTGCCAACACACGCCCGCTTACTAACGGGAAGCCGCCGTCTTTCTTACTATCTTCAGAAAGCAACTCGAAAAGTGATGATTTTAAATTTGAATTATTGCCTTTCAGCAAACGGCAACTCTCTGGAAATTCAAGATTTTAAAATTGTGTCTTTTCTCAAACGTCTTTAATATTTTCGACAAACTGATTTTAACATTTATATGTAATATTTGTCAACTAAAACTAATAGTTTTCCAAAATTTTATTCATTTTCAAAACATCTGCACCGGTCAAAATTCCAAGTGGCTTTTCTTTTGCCCCGCCGTTGGTTGTGATTAAAACGGCAAGAAGTTTTGAATTTTGGTGAAACAGTGTCAGCGCTTGTTCCACTGTGACATCTTTGTTTGCGATTGCATAATAGTCACTGTTTTCAATTTTAGACAACATATCTTCGATTTTAATTGAATCCAAAAATGCATCTGCTTTTCCGCCAGATAAAAGATGTTTTCCAAAGGCATTTATGATTTTTTGCCCGTTTGCAATGCCAATAATTTCGTTGTCATCATTAAACACAGGGATGTTTGAATAACTTGACGAAGCGATCAGCATGATGACTTCTCTCATGGATTTGTGTGCATGAACAGACAAAACATCTCGCCTTGCAATGCTCTCCAAAGCGCGTGGCGGCGTTGTGAGAAGTTTTGAGATTTTTTCAATCTTTTCAACAACATCTATATGTGGCTCTGCAATAACAAAATCGCCTGTGTCATGGACAATCGCATTTCTAAGCCTGCCATATCCAATCAAATCATCTTCATATTTTCTTATTGTGTAGTTGTAAGCAACAGCGCGCCTAACTGCCTCTGAAAATCCCATGCTTCGATTTAAATTATAGCGTGTTTTGATTGCGTAATCAATGTCATTAAATGCGGCTAAAAATCTTTCAGCATTTGTTTTTTCCTGTTTTTTACTTGCCATTAAATACCTCACTATACAAGCATTATACAACAAAAGAGAAAAAAGTAAAAACGATTTTGCAATATTTTTAATTTGGCGAAAAATTCAGTCCGCCGCCACTCACAAAATAAATTTCAGGCACACTGCCCACAATGACACTTTCACACACAAGCATTTCAGTCACACTGTCAATTGTTTTAGTGTATGCCGGCAAAATCATGCTGACACTTGCGTGCAAATGAATATAAAGAGAGTGATTCGTTTGATTTATTCCAGCACTTTTAAAAGAATTTTCAAAAGAAGAGGTCATAGCGCCAATCGGCACAAGTTTAATGTTCACTTTTGGGCCAATTCCAACCAAAAACGGCAGCCCTGTAAACGCTCCAAG
>CANRDW010000026.1 GCA_947629505.1 uncultured Clostridia bacterium | reverse complement strand
CTGTTCAAGGCTCTAAACAAAGAGATTTGAAATCCCTCACTGCTATGCTCGGCGGAAAGCAGGGGCGTTTCCGTCAAAACCTTTTGGGAAAGCGTGTTGACTACTCTGGCCGTTCAGTTATCGTTGTTGGCCCAGAACTTAAAATGTATCAATGCGGACTTCCAAAAGAAATGGCTTTGGAACTTTTCAAACCATTTATTATCAATCGTTTGATGGATATGAATCAATCCAACAACATCAAAAGTGCAAAGCGCATGATTGAACGCGAAAAACCTATCGTTTGGGACGTTCTTGCAGATGTCATCAAAGACCATCCTGTGCTTTTGAACCGTGCTCCAACACTTCACAGACTTTCAGTGCAAGCGTTTGAACCTGTGCTTGTTGAAGGCAAGGCAATCAAACTTCACCCATCTGTCTGCGCTGCGTTCAATGCCGACTTTGATGGTGACCAAATGCCTGTTCACATTCCACTTTCAATCGATGCAAGAACAGAAGCACGCACACTTATGCTTGCTTCAAACAACATTTTAAAACTTTCAGATGGCGAGCCTATCGTAACTCCTGCACAGGACGTTGTTTTGGGCTGCTATTATCTCACTCTTATCAGACCGGGTGCAAAGGGCGAGGGAAGTGTGTTTGCTTCTAGAAATGAAGTTATCTACGCATATCAAACCAAAAACCTTGACCTTCAAGCAGAAATTCAAGTTAGAATGACAAAAGAAGTTGACGGAAAAACTTATTCAAAGAGAATCACAACTTCTGTCGGCAGAATTTTGTTCAACAACATCATTCCACAAAATTTGGGATATGTTGACCGTTCTAACCCAGACAACATCTGCGAACTTGAAATCAACAAGCCTGTCAAGAAGGGCGACCTTAAAAAGATTGTTGCAGACTGCTATGACAAATTTGACACAACAGAATGCTCTAAACTTGTTGACAGAATCAAAGAAATTGGCTATAAGTATTCAACTTTGGCTTCAGTTTCTGTTAATATTTATGATATTGAAGCGCCAGAAGAAAAAGCCGAAATTATGAAAGAAGCGGAAGCAAAAGCGCTTGAAAACGAAAAAATGCTTCGCCGTGGACTTATCACTCTCGATGAAAAAATCAACGAAAACGTTGCCGTTTGGAATGAAGCCACAAACGAAGTGCAAAATGCCGTTGTTAAACATCTTGACACTTTCAACCCATTCAGCCTTATGGTTGTGTCTGGTGCTCGTGGTAACAACACACAGCTTAACATGGATGTCGGCATGATTGGAATTAAAGCAACTGCTTCCGGACAGAAAAACGACACACCAATCAAATCTTCATTCAAACAAGGTTTGACTCCAATTGAATATTTCATCAACTCTCGTGGATCAAGAAAAGGTTTGTCGGATACAGCGCTTAAAACAGCGGACTCTGGTTATCTTACTCGTCGTTTGGTTGACATTGCACAAGATGTTGTTGTCACAACTGAAGACTGCTTTGAAGATGCTGGCGAAAAGGTTAAGGGCGTGACAGTATCAGATCTTGTTGTTGACGGATTTGTTCAAGAAACTCTTGCTGAAAGAATTTATGGCAGAGTTGCCGTTGAAGATATCGTAAATCCAAAGACAAAAGAAGTTATCGTGCCTGCAAACACAATGATTTCAAAACAACAAGCCGCTGCCATCACAGACGCAGGCATCAAAGAAGTGCAAATTCGTTCACTTATCACTTGCCGCTGCAAACATGGCGTTTGTGCAAAATGCTATGGAAGAAACTTGGCTGGCAAAGATATGGTCACTCTTGGCGAAGCAGTTGGAATTATCGCTGCTCAGTCAATTGGTGAACCGGGCACACAGCTCACTATGAGAACTTTCCACACCGGTGGTGCTGCCGTTGCTGCGGACATCACACAAGGCTTGCCTCGTGTTGAAGAAATCTTTGAAGCACGTCGTCCAAAAGGTGAATGTCTTTTGAGTGAAGTTGCCGGCAAAGTGAAGATTAAAGAAGATGTTAAAAACTATTACATCACAATCGTCACAGGCGAGGGCGACATTGACTATGAAGTTAGAAAACCTGCCGTTTTGAAAGTTAAAGATGGCGAAACTGTTGAGCCGGGCACACAACTCACTGCCGGAGCAATCAACCCATCTGACCTTCTTGTTACAAAGGGCCTTAAAGGTTTGCAACAATATCTGTTGAGCGAAGTTATTTCAGTTTATCGTGGACAAGATGTTAAGGTTAACGACAAACATATCGAAATCATCATCAGACAGATGCTTAAAAAGGTTAAGATTGAGGACAGTGGTGACACAAATCTCTTGTCTGGCGAAATTGTTGATGTTTCTAAATGCGAAGAAGAAAACGAAAGAGTGCTTCGTGCGGGTGGCAGACCTGCCATTGCAAGAAGAATCTTGCTTGGAATTACAAAAGCATCTCTTTCAACAGAATCTTTCCTTTCTGCATCATCCTTCCAAGAAACATCAAGAGTTCTTACAGATGCTGCGCTTAAAGGCAAAGTTGACAATCTTATGGGCATTAAAGAGAATGTTATTATTGGAAAACTTATTCCTGCAGGAACAGGGCTTAAAAAATATCGCACAGTTGTTCCTGTTAAAGTTGAAGAAAACATAGGATAAAAAGGCTTTTTCAGCCTTTTTTTCTTTGAAATCGCGTTTTAAAATGTCATTTTAAAAGGAGTGGTTATGGAAAAAGGTTTAGATGCGCTTTTAAATGAAACATATGATTTTGACATTGACACTGTAAGCCGTGTTGAACCTGCTTCAGATGACCAAGATGACCTTGCAATTTTAAAAGCGTTTTATAAATGTCAACAATTTGTTTTTCAAGGAATGTTGAAAGATGTTTTAGATAAACATCCACTTTTATCAAAAATTGACACAAGAATTGCATGTTTAAAAAAGGCAAATATACTTGCATTCACAAATATAAAGCCAAGACTTGTGGAACTTGCAGAAAAGCCAAATTTGAATGCGCTTGCTTTTTATGTTAGCATTGATGAAAGAAAAAATTGGAGCGAAAAAATAACAAAGTTGATTGCAAATATTGAAAGCAAAAAGATTAAAACTCCAGAAGAATGGGAAGTGCTTGCATGCTCACATGTGCATGACAAAATTCAACTTTCAAATGAACTTGAAAAAGTGCCTACAGACATTGAAAGTGTTGGAATAAATGCAATTTTACAATACAACAACTATCTTGAAGCCTTTGAGAAAAACAGTGACAATTGGAAGAAATTTTGGCTTAAATGCAGGCTTTATCACACTGCCTTTTTAAACACACAGTATGGAAAAGCAGTGCAAAAGGCACAACTTGGCTATTATGCGCGATTTTTCACTTCAAAACAGGGAAATGACAGTGATTTGTGTAATTATTTGCGTGCTTCACAAGCGATTAATGCGGGTGCAGTGCCAAAAAGCATACTCGAACAATACAGCGGGGTATTTTTCTCAAGGGAAAACATTGCACTTTTTTTGAGCAAAAAATACAAACCACAAAAAAACGATTTTAAAACTCCATCTGAAAAATATATGCTTGCGTGGGCACTTTTTAATTGCCCAAAAGATGCTGACAAAAAGATGGGCAAAAATCTTTTAATTGACATTGCAAATCAGCCGCTCAAACACGGCAAACTTCAAAAAGACAGCATCACAAAGCCATCACAATATTTCAATATCGGCTTGGATGTGCATTCTTAAATAAAATAACACAAATAGATTGACTTATCGTCAAAATAAATGATAAAATGATTAAGAAAATTGACGGAGAAATTCGCCGTCTTTTATCTCAAACGGGGGAAAAATGGACACGATAGAACATCTTGAATATCTCAGCAAGTTGAAGTTTTCAGATGAAGAACGCAAAAAATTTGAAAAAGAATTTGAAAACATCCTCACTTTTGTAAATGAAATTACTTCACTTGAAATTCCTGACGATATTGAAAAAGACAAACCAATTAAAATGACCGAACTTCGTCCAGACGAGGCTCAGCCAAGTATGCCACGCGAAGAAGTTTTGCGAAATGCACCTAAACAAAAGGACGGCTGTTATTCAACGCCGCTGGTGGTTGACTGATGGACTTTTCAAAACTTAGTTTAATTGAAATCAGAGATGGCATTGCAAGTGGCAAATTCACAAGCGAAGAGGTTGTGAAATTTTTTATCGCACAATGTGAAGCGAAAAAATCTTTGAATGCCGTTGTTGAAATTTTCTATGACGCAGTTGACAAGGCAAAAGAAGTTGACAAGAAAATCAAAAATCACGAAAAAGTGGGTGTTTTGGCAGGCGTGCCAATTGCAATTAAGGACAACATTTTGTATAAAGGCAAAAAAATGGGCTGTGCAAGCAAATTTTTACAGAATTTTGTTGCACCATACACATCCACTGTTGTTGAAAAACTTTTAAGTGAAGATGCCGTCATTTTGGGGCGCACAAACATGGACGAATTTGCTATGGGCAGCAGTTGTGAAAACACATGCTATGGCGTTTGTCACAACGCGATTGACCCAGAATATGTCGCAGGTGGCAGCAGTGGTGGAAGCGCTTCAGCGGTGGCTGCAGGGCTTGTGCCATGCGCACTTGGGACAGACACAGGTGGCTCCATTCGTCAGCCAGCATCTCTCAACGGAGTTGTGGGGCTGAAACCAACCTATGGCACTGTTTCAAGATATGGCATTGTGGCTTTTGCAAGTTCTCTTGACCAAGCATCGCCAATCTGCAAAACTGTTGAGGACTGCCAACTTGTTTTAAAGGTTATTGCCGGCAAAGATATCCATGACAGCACCACAATCGACAACAAAATGACATCTGTGCATAAGAGCAAATATACACTTGGTATTTGCAGACAGGTTATGCAAGAGGCAAAATCCACTCAAGGTGGCGAGGAATTTTATAAACTCATTCAAAAACTTGGCGATATTTTTGATATTGTGCAAGTTGATATTCCGCACATTCAAAATTCACTTGCATGTTATTACATCATTGCGCCGGCAGAGGCGACATCAAACCTTGCGCGCTTTGATGGGGTGAAATACACTGTCAGAAGTGAGGGCGCAAAGGATTTGGAGAGTGTGTATGTTCAAAGCAGAAGTGAGGGCTTTGGGCGTGAGGTTAAAAGACGCATTATGCTTGGAAATTATGTGCTTTCAAGCGGCTATTTTGACGCATATTACAACAAAGCAAAACGCGTGCAAAAACTCATTAAACGCGAATTTAATGAAGCATTTTCACACTGTGATTGCATTTTGATGCCAACAACCGCTGGCACAACTTTTAAAATCGGCGAAAAACTATCAGACCCGATTGCAATGTATAAAGAAGATTTGTTCACTGTGCCTGCAAACATCGTGGGCGTTCCTGCAATTTCTGTGCCTTATGCAAAGATTGGAAAATTTCCACTTGGAGCGCAACTTTATGCAAATGACTTAAACGAAGATGTCATGTTTGAAGTTGCAAAAATCGTGGAAAAAGTGGGAGGTGTGAAGTGAGCGAACTTGATAACTTTGATGTTGTGATTGGGCTTGAAATTCATGCCGAACTCAAAACAAAAACAAAGGTTTTTTGCAGTTGTAAAAACGAATTTGGAGCGCTTCCAAACACAAACACATGTCCTGTTTGCACGGGCATGCCGGGAGCACTGCCTGTTTTAAATAAACACGCTGTTGAACTTGCAATCAAAGCGGGGTTGTCTTTTGGCTGCGAAATTTCGCCTTATTCTGTGTTTGAACGCAAAAATTATTTCTATCCCGACCTTTCAAAAGCCTATCAGATAAGCCAACTTGTCTATCCACTTTGTCTTGGCGGAGTGATCACCTTGGACAGCGGCAAAAAAGTGAGATTAAATCGCATCCATTTGGAAGAAGATGCCGGAAAACTAACGCATATCTCTCATGCGGGCGGAACACTTGTGGACTACAATCGTGGCGGAACACCACTTATTGAAATGGTGACAGAGCCGGACATTTCATCTGCCGAAGAAGCAGTTGAATTTTTGCGCAAAGTGAGAGAAGCGCTTGTGTTTGAAGACATTGCGAACTGCAAAATGGAAGAGGGCGGAATGCGCTGCGATGTCAATCTTTCTCTTCGTCCAAAGGGAACAACCGTCTTTGGAACACGAACTGAAATGAAAAATCTTAACTCTTTCAAAAGTGTTGAGCGTGCAATAAACTTTGAAGCAAATCGACAAGCCGAAGTGCTTTCTGCGGGCGGCGTCATTGTGCAAGAAACAAGAAAATGGGACGATGACAAGGGCGAAAGTTTTGCCATGAGAAGCAAAGAACAGGCGCAGGATTACAGATATTTCCCAGACCCAGATCTGCTTCCAATTGAAGTGACAAAAGAGGATGTTGAACATATCAAAAGCGAGATGACAGCGCTGCCGGCAGATAGAAGAGCGCGCTACATTGAAGAATTTGGCTTGCCACAATATGACGCCAACATTTTGACATCCACAAAATATATTTCTGATTATTTTGAGAAATGTGTTGAATTTTACAATGCGCCAAAGAAGATAAGCAATTGGATTATGGTTGACCTTTTGAAACTTGTCAAAGAACAAGAAGAGATTGTCTTTCCAATCAGCGAGCAGCACCTTGCAAGCATTGTGAAAATGGTGGAAGAGAAAGTCATCAACAAGACGGTTGGGCTTCAACTTTTGGACGAAGTGATTAAAACTCAAAAATCCCCAGAAGTGCTTGCAAAAGAGATGAATTTGCTTGTGACAATTTCAGACGAGCAGATTCTTGAACTTTTAAACAAGCTCAAAAACGAAAACGCAAAAGTGGCTGCGGACTACAAAGTTTCGCCGGACAAAGTGACGGGCTTTATCATGGGCTATGTCATGAAAAACACGGGCGGCAAAGCAAACTCCGCAAAAGTTCGAGAACTTATTTCAAAAGTGTTTTAATAAAAAAGAGGTAAAAAAACCTCTTTTTTTATTATTTTTTGCGATTTTTTTGCCAAAAATAACCTTAGGGGTATTTTATGGCTTATTATAAAGGGGCGATTAGTTTTGGGCTTGTGTATATTCCAATCACATTAAACGCAAGCATCAAGGAAAATGACATCGGCTTCAACATGATTGAAAAACACACCATGTCGCGAGTGAAATACAAAAAGACTTGTGTGGATTGCGACAACAAAGAGGTAAAAAACGAAGATATTGTGAAAGGCTATCAATATGAAAAGGGCAAATATGTGATTTTCACTGACAAGGATTTTGAAAAGATTAAAACCGAAAAAGACAAAAACATCACCATTTTGCAGTTTGTAAATCTTGGCGAAATTGACCCGATTTATTTTGACAGGGCATATTATGTGACTCCAACGGGCGGCGAAAAAGCCTTTAATGTGCTTTTGCAGGCTATGGAGAAGAAGAATAAGGCGGGGCTTGCAAAGACAGTTTTGGGCACAAAAGAAACTCTTGTGCTTGTGCGTGCGAGAGATGGCAAAATGCTTTTAAACACCATGTATTTTTATGATGAAATTCAAAAAGCAAAGTCTGTGGAAATGGGCAAAATTGACAAAAAAGAACTCGACCTTGCCATTTCACTTATCGACCAAATGACGCAGCCTTTTAAGCCCGAACTGTTTAAGGATGAATACAACGAAAAACTTAAGAAAGCAATCAAACGCAAGATTGCAGGCCATGAAATTATTGAAGAAAAGGATGACAATTCTCAGCCAACAAAGATAATAAGTTTAATGGATGCGCTGCAGAAAAGTCTTAAACAAGCAAAATGAAACTTGAAAAATACAACAAAAAGCGCAATTTTCTTAAGACAGGCGAGCCTTTTGGAGAAATTAAAAGTGGGGTTGGTGGGCGCTTTGTGGTGCAATATCACGAGGCACGCGCCAAGCACTATGATTTTAGATTGGAGCATGACGGCGTGCTTTTAAGTTGGGCTGTGCCAAAAGGTTTTTCATATGATTTGTCCGTCAAGCGCCTTGCAGTGCAGGTGGAAGATCATCCGCTTGATTACATCAACTTTGAGGGGATTATTCCAAAGGGAAATTATGGGGCGGGCACTGTTCAAATCTTCGACAAAGGGGAATATGAAAGTTTGTTTGACATGGACTATTCGCTCAAAAAGGGACATCTAGTTTTTGTTTTAAAAGGAAAGAAACTTAAAGGCAAGTGGTCACTACTTAAAACAGACGAGAAAAATTGGCTTTTGATGAAACTTAAAGATGAGTTTGAAAATGAAAATCTTGAATTAACACAGCCAAAAAATCCGTTTAAAAAGTGTGATGTGATGCTTGCAACATTTGTGAAAAGTGTGCCAAAGGGCAAAGACTATGCTTTTGAGATAAAGTATGACGGCTATCGCATTCTGGCTTTTGGCGAGAGGGGCAAAGTTAAACTTTTGACCCGAAATGGGCAGGACTACACAAAAAAATTTTCAAAATGCATGAAAGAACTTGAAAATCTTGCGAAAAAATACACTTTTGTGCTTGACGGCGAGATGGTGGCTTTTGATAAAAATGGCAGAAGCGATTTTGGGCTTTTGCAAGAAGAAATAAAGAAAAATGGCAACATTTATTATCAAATTTTTGATATTTTAGCCTTTCAAGGCGAAGATTTACGCGAAAAAACGCTTTTAGAACGCAAAAAAGTGCTGAAAAACTTGATAAATGGCAAGTTTTTGCTTTACAGCGACTTTGTTTTGGGAAATGGGCAAAAGGTGTTTGATTTTGCAAAGCAGAACAATTTGGAGGGCGTGATTGCAAAGAAAGTGGACTCAAAATACACAGGGCAACGTGATGAAAATTGGCTGAAAATTAAGTGTAGGCACAGGCAAGAGTTTGTTGTTGCGGGCTTTACTGTCACAGACAAAAATCCAACTTTAAGTGCGCTTGTTTTGGGCGTTTATGAGAATGAAAAACTGAATTTTGTTGGCAAAGTTGGGACAGGCTTTGACGAAAAAAAGAGAGCAGAAATTCATAAAAACCTAGCAAAAATCACAAAAAAGACGCCAAATTTTGATTTGAAAAATGTGATTTGGACAAAACCTGAGATTGTTGTTGAAGTTGAGTTTGCCGAACTTACAAAGGACAAAATTTTAAGGCAGCCAAGTTTCATTGGCATCAGAGAAGATAAAAATCCAAAAAGTGTGCATTTGGAGATTGAAGATGACTGAAATTTTGAAAGTGAACATAACAAATCCGCAAAAAATCGTTTATCCAAAAGATAAAATCTCAAAATTTGAAATTTGCAAATATTATGAAAAAGTTGCGTCTTTAATGTTGCCATTTTTGGAAAAAAGACTTTTAAGTGTCATTCGTTGTCACGAAAATATTAACGGTGAAAAGTTTTTTAAAAAACATCCCACAACTGAAGGGGATCTGGTGAGCAGTTTTGATGTTGGTGGCGACAAATATTTTTATGTGAAAGACAAAAGAGAGCTTGTTTTTCAATCACAAATGGGGAGTTTGGAATTTCACACTTGGGGCAGCAGAATTGATGCGATTGACAGGCCGGATGTCATGGTGTTTGATTTGGACCCCAGCGAAGATGTGCGTTTAGAAAAACTTAAAGACGGCGTTTGCAATCTTAAAAGCGTGTTGGACGAACTTCACCTGAAGTCTTTTTTAAAGACGAGTGGTGGCAAAGGCTATCACATTGTCGTGCCATTTTCGCATTCTAAAAATTGGGAGAATTTCAGTGAATTTTCAAAAGATGTGGCGCTTTTGTTGGAGGCGCGTTGGCCGAAACTTTTTACATCAAATATTAGAAAGGACAGCCGTCACGGGCGAATTTTTGTGGACTATCTGAGAAATAAAAAAGGTGCAACATGTGTTGCACCATATTCTCTTCGTGCTAGGGCGGGTGCACCTGTGTCTTGCCCGATTTCATGGAAGAATCTTGAAAAGATTTCGCCAAATCAAGTGAAACTCAAAAATATTGACAAATTTTTGACAAATCCGTGGGTAAACTTTTTTGCTGAAAAACAGATTATGAGCTGATTATGTTGTGGCAAACTGACTGTTGTAAAGTTCGGCGTAAAAGCCGTTTTTCGCAAGAAGTTCGCTGTGGCTGCCTTGTTCGATTATGTCGCCGTCTTTCATAACCAAAATTGTGTCGGCATTTTTGATTGTCGAAAGTCTGTGCGCTATGACAAAAGATGTTCTGCCTTTTGTCAAATTGTCCATCGCCTCCTGAATGATAAGTTCTGTTCTGGTGTCAACTGAAGATGTTGCCTCGTCCAATATAAGAAGCGGCGAATCTTTTATCATGGCACGGGCGATTGTGAGTTGTTGTTTTTGACCTTCAGACAGGTTGAGGTTGTCGGTGAGCATGGTGTCAAAGCCTTGTGGGAGGGTGTCAATGAAGTGTTTAAGCCCAACAGCCTCGCAAACCTTATAAAGTTTCTCGTCACTGACATTTTCTTGATTGAACACAAGATTTTCTCTAATTGTGCCGTCAAACAGCCATGTGTCTTGCAAAATCATATCGAAAAGCCCTTGCACATCTTCGCGCTTCATGTCTTTTGTTGAAACGCCGTCAATTGTGATATCGCCATTGCACTCGTAAAATCTCATCAAAAGGTTGACGATTGTGGTTTTGCCAGCACCGGTTGGCCCAACAATCGCGACTTTCTGCCCAGCACTCAATTTTGCTGAAAAATCATGAATAATTGTCTTGTTTGACAGATAGCCAAAGTTTACATGCTTAAATTCGACATTGCCCTTAACTGTTTCAAGTTTGAAAGTTTTTTCGTCCTCATTTGCCATCTCTTCTGTTTCAAGAAATTCAAAAACTCTTCTGGATGCGGCAGATGTCTGTTGAAGTGAGGTCATTGACTGCGCAAAAGTTGAAAGTGGCTGTGAGAAAAGCCTTGCATACAAAATAAACGAAGAGATTGTGCCTGGGGTGACGGTTTTACTGCCATTTAAAATAAGGGTTATGCACACAATGAAAATCAGCACATTTGAAAAGTTGCCGACAAAGTTCATGATTGGCATCATCATGCCGGACAGAAACTGAGATTTTTTGTTGTCAACATACAAATCACCATTTGTTTTGTTGAATTTTTTAATTTCTGACTTTTTGCCACCAAACGCAGACACGACATTGTGATTTGTGTAAACTTCTTCAATTTGTCCGTCCATAATGCCAAGGTCAACTTGTTTGCGGTTGAAGTATTTTTGTGAAAATCTTAAAATTATGCCCATAAACACAAAGCCAAAAAGAGATGTCCCGATTGTGATGAGTGAAAGCATCCAATTGTTTGTGAACATCTTTATCACAACGCCGATAAAAAGCGTCAGGGCGCTTATGAGGTTGGCGGTGCTGGAACTTAGCGTTTGGCTTATGATGTCAACATCGTTTGTCACGCGTGAAAGCAAATCACCTTTTGTGGTTGTGTCAAAATAGTTGAGCGGAACTTTGCTTATTTTTTTGTTGATTGACGAGCGAAGTTTTTTGGAAACGGCTTGTGTGACGGTTGCCATTAAAAATTGACTTCCATAGCCGATTATTGCGCCGATGATGTAAATTATCACAAGTGTGATGCAAACTTTTCCAAATTCGCCCATATCAAGCCCAAGTGGAAGGACAACTGCGGCATAAAGTTGATTTGTGATGTTTTCTATTTTTTCAGGGCCGATAATAGAACAAACGGCGCTTCCAATCCCAAAAATAATGGCAATAATCACAAGTGGAAGATATTTCTTGCAAAACACAATAAGTTTTCCAAGTGATTTAAAGTCTGTTTTTTCTTTTGGCATATTATTGATTTTTCTCATCATTGGACCAGGCATTTTACAGTTCCTCCTTGCTTAATTGTGAAAGCGCAATTTCCTTATAAACTTCGCAGTTTTCAATCAAATCTTCGTGTTTTCCAAGCCCAACAATTTTGCCCTTGTCAAGCACCATGATTTGGTCGGCATTTTTGATTGTGCCGATGCGCTGTGCAATGATAATCACGGTTGTGCCGGTTAAATTTTCTTTAATCTCTTTTCTGACAAGCATATCGGTTTTGTAATCAAGTGCGGAGAATGTGTCGTCAAAAATGACAACTTCACTGTCTTTGAAAATGGCGCGTGCAATGGACAATCTTTGCTTTTGTCCGCCTGAGAAGTTTGTGCCGCCTTGCGCCACTTCGGCATGGATGCTTTTTTCTAAATCGCCAACAAAATCAGACTGAGAAATTTCGATTGCACGGGCGATGCGCGGGTCGTCATCTGAAACCTCTTCATCAAAGCCATATGTTATGTTGGATTTGATGTCACCTTTAAAAAGTGCGGCTTTTTGTGGGGCAATGGAGATTTTTTTCTGCAAAGTTGCTTTTGAATAGTTTTGAATGTTTTCGCCATCCAATAAAACCTCACCACTTGTTGCGTCAAAGAAGCGCGGGAGCAGGTTGACAATCGTGCTTTTGCCGGAGCCTGTTGCGCCAATTATTGCAAATGTTTCGCCTCGCTTTATTTTGAAACTTATGTTTTCAATGCATGGCTCACTTGAATCTGAATATGAAAATGAAACGTTTTTATATTCTATTTCGCCAATTTTGTCAGTTTTTGGGTCAACTGATGGATAAGTGATGCTTTCCTTTGTGTCCAAAACTTCGTTGATACGCTTTGCGGAAACCATTGTTCGCGGCAACACCACAAAAATCATGATAAGCATCATAAATGCGCCAACAATCAAAAGCGCATATTGTGAAAATTCAGTCATTTGGCCGATGAGAATTTTGCGCGGATTGACTTCGGCGGTGATTTGATCTTGCGAGATGCCGTTTATAAGAATTGCGGCAATCCAATAGATTGCAAGTGACAGCCCGCTCATGCACATCGTCATGATAGGCGTCATAAAACCCATTGTTTTTGCAGTGAAATAATGCGTTTTTGTCACATCTTTGTTCACCTTTTCAAATTTTTTGCTTTGATATTCATCTGCGTTGTAGGCGCGAATGACTCTCACACCGCTTATGCTTTCACGAGTTACTTCGTTTAAATCATCAGTCAATTTTTGAATTTTCTTAAATTTTGGATAGCAAAGTCCAACGATAAGCGAAACCATGCACACGATAACAACAACGGTGATTATCACAGCAATTGACCACTCTATGTGGGATGCGGAAACTTTGCAAATTCCCCAAATTGCAGTGACAGGGGCTTTGATTAAAAGTTGCATCCCCATTGCGATAAACATTTGAAGTTGCACAACATCGTTTGTCGTTCTGGTGATAAGACTTGGAGTTGAAAAACGATTGATTTCTTTGTTGCTGAAGTTTGTGATTTTGTCAAACAACTCCGCTCTAAGCGTTTTTGCAAAGTCGGCGGCAACTCGTGACACAAAATAGCCACAAATTATTGCTGCAATCATGCTGGCGGCGGCACATGCGATCATAGGCCCACCATTTTGCCATAAAATGCTTGTTGTGATTGAACTGTCAGAAAGTGACTCTGAAAGATTCTTTGTAAATTCTGGCATTTTGATTTCCAGCCAAACTTGAAGCACAATCAGTGCAACACTTATTCCAATCATAATCCAATCTTTTGTTTTTAAATATTTAAATATTTTAAGCATATAAAACTCCTATTTTTGCAAAATTTGTTTCGCATTTTGATTTAAAATTCCAAAAATTTGCTGCAATTTTTCAATATCTTCATCTTGCAAGCCCGCAAAAAGTTTTTTCTTTAACGCCTTTGTTTCTTTGATATACTTTTTTGCAATTTCAATCGCCTTTTCCGTTGGCACAAGGTTGACAAGTCGGCGGTCATCGTCATGTTCGTGGCGCGTTAAATAGCCTTTTTCAACCAAACTTTCAACATGAATAGATATAGTATTTTTTTTGATATTTCGTTCACGCTCAATTTTTGATGCGGTTGTGCTTTTTGCACAGACATACACATAACACAATATATCCACTTCAATCGGCGGAAGTGAAAACTCTTTTCCCACATTTTCCGTGATTTTTTGTTTGATGCAAAGTGCATTTCGCGTGAATTCGATAAGTTCATTTTCTTTCATAACAAACCTCAAAAAAATAGTTCAAAGTTGAACTATTCATAATAATACTATTTTTATGCAGCTTTGTCAACGAAATTGCAAAAATTCTTTCATTTGCTTGACTTTGCAATCCATAAGGAGAAAGATATGGGGAGACAAGAATATCTTGCAGCGGATCTTGTGGACGACTCTCAAAACAACACTCAAAAAATGATTGAAGGGTTCTGTTTGCGAAGCAAACGCAAATCAAAGATTTGCAAGCCCCAAGGCAACAAAAAAAACAGGAGAGATTCCTGTTCTGTGGTGGATTGCCAGGGGCTCGAACCCTGGACCCTTCGATTAAGAGAAAAAAATAATAGATTTTTATTAGACACTTTTTGTGTTATTTCATCTCCTACAATGCCC
>CANRDW010000025.1 GCA_947629505.1 uncultured Clostridia bacterium | reverse complement strand
AAACACATCGTCACACTCATGCTGGGCTCGATAATCACCAAAAGACAAAGCGTGCCCGCAACCGCAAGTGGCGGAATTAACGCTTTGAAAGATTTGATTTTTGAGTGTTCTTTTGAAAGATAACATGCCATAAAAATGACAAGCGCAAATTTTGCAATTTCACTTGGCTGAATGGACACACCCAAAATTCTCACCCATCTGTTTGCCCCATAACTTTGCACGCCAAAAAATGGCACAAAAACTAGCACCAAAAGCACCACACTCACAAGCAAAATCACATATTTCAGCCTGTCCAAAATGTGATAGTCGATAAACGCTAAGAAAGTCATGGCGCAAATCCCAAGCACAACGCCAAAGATTTGTTTAAAAAGAAAAAAATATTGATTGTGATAATGATATGCGGCGGAATAACAACTTGCGCTGTAAACCATCACGCAGCCAAACACGGCAAGCGCAACTGTAATGACAAAAACCCAAATTTCTGTGCTTGAAAATTTTTTCATTCCGCTGTTCCTAAAACAAGATTTTTAAACACATCGCCGCGCTGTGCATAACTTGAAAATTCATCAAAACTTGCACACGCCGGAGAAAGAATGACAAAGTCGCCAAGCGTTGCATTTTGTTTGCAATACAAAACCGCATCTGAAAACTTTTCAAATCTTGATGCTTTCACTTTATATTTTTGAGCGCAAGCAAAAATATTCTCCCTTTCCGCGCCAAAGCAGACAACTTCTTTAAAAGTGAAGTTTGAAAAAATTTCGTCATATTCAATCTCTTTTCCAAGTCCACCAAGCAAAAGAAAAATGCTTTTATTTTTAAACGCCAAAACACACGCAACAGTGGAAGCAACATTTGTGGCTTTGCTGTCGTCAATAAAAGTCACGCCGTCAATTTTGCCGACAAGCTCCATGCGATGAGATGCTGGCGAAAAGTTTTTCACGGCATATGAAAAGTTTTCATTTGACACTTTAAAGTGCGAACAGATTGCCACACTTGCCAGCACATTTTCCAAATTTTTCTCACCAAGAAGAGTTATGTCATTCACGCTCAAAACACTCTTTCTGTTAACAAAAATTTGATTATTTTTCAAAAAAACACCTTTTTTTAGCGTTTTTTTCGAAAAAAATTGATATTTTTTATGCAAAATCATTTTTTTGCACTCATCATCGTCCAAATTTAAAATCAAAACATCTCCGCCCTTTTGCCTTTGACAAATCTTTGCTTTCACGCTTTTATATTCTTCAAAACTTCCGTGCCTGTCCAAGTGGTCGGGCTTGATATTTAAAATGCAAGCGATGTTTGGGCGAAAATATTTGCTTGTTTCAAGTTGAAAATTTGACACTTCACACACCACAACACTGTCCTTTGTTGTGCGAGTGCAAACAGACGAAAATGGCAAGCCAATGTTTCCGCATAAGAAAGTTTTAAAGCCCGCTTCTTTCAAAATTTTTGCAGTCAGCATGCTGACAGTGGTCTTGCCGTTTGTCCCCGTGATGCCAATTATTTTGCCCTTGCTTTGAAGATAGGCAAAGTCAAGTTCGCTTAAAACAACTTTATTTTTTTCTTTAAGTTTTTCAAGCAGCGTGTTGCCTTTCACCTTAATGCCGGGACTGACAATGACAAAGTCATAGCGGTGTTCAAGTGGATATCTTTCAAAGCCTACATAATCATAAAACTTGAGGTTGTCATCATAAAAACTCACATGTGCACCTTTTGAGATGCAAAGTTTGATGACGGCTCGTCCACTTTCGCCAAGCCCTAAAACCAAAATTTTTTTGTTTTTTAATCTCATAAAATCCCTTTAAACGAGGCTCAAAAAAGTGGCAAGAGTTGCGATTGACAGAGCCGTGGTTATTACTATATATACGACAACAATTCTGTTTTCATGCACACCTTTTTGTTCAAAGTGATGATGCAGGGGTGCCATTAAAAACACCCGCTTTTTTGTGCGTTTAAAGTGCAAAACTTGGATGATGTCCGACACAGCCGACAGCACAAACATAAAGCCCATGATTGGAAGTAAAAGTTCAAGCCCACTTAAAACTGCAACGCACGCAATAAATCCCCCAAGTGCAAGCGAGCCTGTATCGCCCATAAAGATTTTTGCGGGATAGCAGTTGCACATCAAAAATCCCAAAATCCCGCCGCAAAGCCCAAAACAAAGCATCGCCATGTTTTGCATCTCTAATCCTCCAACACAGGCCAAAATCACGCCAAAAACCAGAATATAAACAAAACTCACACCGCCAGCAAGTCCGTCAAGCCCGTCAGTGAGATTGACGCTGTTTGTGGTTGCCACAAGCACCAAAATGACAAAGGGAATAATCCAAAAGCCGATGTCAAAACTAAGATTGAAAAACGAAAGGCTTGTCCTCCCCGACAGATAGACAAAAAGCGACACGATAAGTGCAATGCCAACTTGTCCAACAATTTTTTGATAAGGTTTTAATCCCGCATTTTGAAGATAGCGCACTTTGATAAAATCGTCCAAAAATCCCAAAAGCGCATAAGAAAAAGTGACAATTATTGTGAAAATTGCAAGCGTCTTTTCGCTGTCAAACAGAAAGAAAGTTGCAAAAACAAGCGTCAACAAAAAGATAAGTCCGCCCATGGTTGGCGTGCCTTGTTTTGAGGCGTGCTTGTCCACATAATGCAAAATGCTTTGTGTCGCTTTCATCTTTTTGCAAAGCCACAGCACAAGCGGAGAGATAATCGTGGAAAAAAGCAGACAAAAAAGTCCGCAAATCAGAAATTTAACAACCATAGAATCTGTCCTTCTTTATTTTTGGTTTAAAAATGCTGTAAACGGCATCAAAATCGTTGTAAGGGTGTTTTATGCCCTGAATCTCTTGATATTTCTCAGCACCCTTGCCCGCAACGACAATGATGTCTTTTTGTTTTGCAAGTGCAAGCATTTTTTCAATCGCCTTTTGCCTATCTTCTTCAACAAAGTGAGGTTTTTTCATGCCACTTTCAATTTCTTTTATGATTTCCCTTGGCATCTCGTAGCGTGGATTGTCATCAGTAAGACACACAAAATCGGCATTTGTTTCTGCGATTTTTCCCATTTTGTGACGTTTGTCTTTGTCACGATTTCCCCCACAGCCAAACACAACATACACTTTGCCGTCAGTCAGTTTCTTTGCCGTTTGTAAAACTTTTGCTAAGCCGTCAGGAGTGTGTGCGTAGTCAATCACAACATATTTCCCGTCAAAATTTATCACATTAAAACGCCCCTCAACAGGATTTATGAAATTCAGTCCACGCTGCAACTGTTGTGAGTCAAGCCCAAGTTTTTGACAAACGCAAAGTGCCGCCAAGGAGTTGTAGATGTTGTAATCGCCAATTAAATTTGTTTTAATCTCCATGATTTCGTCATTTATGTTTGCAACAAATCTGCTGCCATTTAAACTGCAAAAAATGTCAATTGCAAAGGCATCACAAGGGTTTTCAACGCCATATGTTGTCACGGGAATATCAAGTTTTTGTGCAATCTCAAAGCAGCGCGCATCGTCAGTGCAAATCACTGCATTTTTAACATTTTCAAAGAATTTAGCCTTTGCATTTTGATAGTTTTTCATCGTTTTGAAATAGTCCAAATGGTCTTGCGTGATGTTCATCAAAACGCCGATGTCAAAATTGATTCCGTGTATGCGATTTTGGTCGATTGCATGTGCGGACACTTCCATGACAACATATTCCACGCCTGCATCGTGCATCTTTTTGAAAGTTTCATGCAAAAAATCAGCATCAGGCGTTGTCAGTGGACATTCTTCCTTTTTGCCCGCATAATACACCCCATTTGTGCCGATCAATCCCACTTTGTGTCCACTGCGAGAAAGCATCTGTGCAATGACATAAGATGTTGTTGTTTTGCCGTTTGTCCCCGTCACGCCAATCATCTTCATTTTGTCGCACGCATTTCCGCTTTGAATCTTGCAAGCCTCTGCAAAACTTTTTCGGCAGTTTTCCACCTTAACAGAGTTGTCAAAAGGCAAAGTAAAGTTGCTCACAACACAAGCCGCCCCATTTTCAAGGGCTTCTATGCAGCGTTGATGCGCCTTTTCATATTCGTCTGACAAGCAGAAATACACTTCTCCCTTTTTGACAGTTTTGCTGTCACGACTTATGCCAGAAATTCTCAAATCAGCAAATTTTTGCGAAGTTAAAAGGTCAGCGATTTTCATATTCCCTCCTTTTTAACCATTTTAATAGACTTTGACATACAAATGTTATGCCATGTCAAAAATAGAAAAAATAAGACAAATTTTGCACTCACTTTTTTGAAGTTGGAGTGTTTTTGCTGAAAAATTCGATTGCATCACTTGTGAATGTTTTGACAAGTTTGTCATCTTTATTTTTGTCAATTTTGCACTGCTCAAGCGCTGCAAAAACAAGGTCTTTAAGAGAAAAATCTTTGAAAAGATAAAAGGCAAGCGAGCCCGGGACTGTGTTCACTTCATTGACATATAAAACATTTTTCTTTTCGTCATATAAAAAATCCACACGCACAATTCCACTCAGCGAAAAAAGTTTATACACCTTCAAGGTGAGATTTTTTATCTTTCTCGCTAAATTTGAAAACATTTCTTTGTTTTTTGACGCATTTGAGAGATATTTGTCCTCAAAAGAGAAAATTTTGCCGTCATTTTCCACTTCAGTCACCTTTGAAAGCAGAAATTCATCTTTATATTTCAAACAAGCACAATTAAATTCTCTTAAATTTTCAACAAGTTTTTCTATTATCACGCGCCTATCAAAATTAAAAGCCAAATCAAGCGCCATTGAAAGTTCGCTCGCCTTTGTGCATTTGCTCACCCCAATGCTGCTTCCAAGACTGCACGGCTTGACAACAACGGGCAGTTTTATTTTGTTTGTTTTGATATTTTCTCTGTCAAAATAGACATATTCTGGCGTTGGAATGTCGTTTGCCACAAGCACATCTTTAAAAAGCCCCTTATCCATGCAAAGAGATGCAGCAAGCGTTGATGCGCTTGTGTGAGGAATGTCGCACGCTTTCAAAATCCCAGCGACAGCCCCGTCCTCGCCAACATTCCCGTGACAGCAGTTTAAAACGGCACTGATGCTGGCAAATTCCACAAATTTCCCGCCTTTCTTTTTCAACAAGATATTTCTGCCAAGAAGAAAACTCACTTGGCTTTTTTTCTTTGCAAACTTGTTGAAATTGGCATAGATTGACTGCTCCGAGAGATTTTCCGCAGTCCACCAAATCCCACTTTTGTCTATGTAAATTGGCAAAAATTCATCAAAGCCTGAAAGGGCTTTTTGCACTTGGAGAGCGGTTATTATGGAAATATCGTGTTCGACACTTTTTCCGCCATATAAAATGATTGTTTTTTCTTTCATGTTAATAGATATGAAACAAAAAAGAAAAATGAGATAAAAAAAGACGGAGTTTTCCGCCTTTTATTCTTCTTCAGCGCCAGATGAGAGATATTCATAATAGTTGTAAATCATATCATTCAATTCTTTAACAAAATTTCTTATGTTTTTGAATTTCTTCGAAACATAGTTGAGCCCAATCACAAGCCCGTTCACAACCATCAAATCTTTTACTTCACACGCCTTTATGATTGAGTTGACAACAAATTCAACATCATCCAAAACATCTGTTCTGTGTTTTTCAAATTTTAAAAGTGACATAATTTGATTGCAAACTTTGATAATTTCCTCCATAAGTTCATCCAAATGTGGAAATTGTTCTGCTGCCAATCTTTTTTCTTCTTCAATTTTTTCCTGCCTTTCTTCTTCAAGTTCTCTTTGAATGTCGTCTTGAGTTAAATCTGGCGAAATTTCAAAATATTTGCAAATGAGGTCGCGATAAGGCTTGATTATTTTTTCAAGGAAATTTTGCATAACCGTTGTTTTTCTGTCTTTAAAATAAGTTTCCAAAAATTGATTTGTGTTGATTTTTCCATTTGAAATGCCATTGAAAATTGTCACAGTGAGTGCCAATCTTTTCTTGTCGTCACTTGGAAGATAAACCCGTGCATTGCTGGATTTGTCCAAAGAGAAAGCCTTTGCAAGTTCTTCCTCATCGTCAAAATCCACAAGGCAATCTGCCAAGAAATCAATCAAATCTTCGCTGTCAGTCATAACGGTGAGAAACTTTTCCAGCCTTTTTGACAGGTCAAGGAATTTTCCGCTGAGTATATCATTGCATTCCAACACAAACTTTTGCACATCAAGAATGTTTTTTGCTTCCATTTCAGCCTCCATTTATTCCATTTTAGCACAATTTAAGAAAAAAACAAATAAATTTGCAAACATGCATAAAAAAATTGCTTTTTTATTTTTAAATGTGTTATTATTTAAGTATGGATTACGATGCAGTCACAAACAAACTTATCATTCTTTTCTGTATGGACAAAATGGAAATGCCCCTTACAGAAAACTCTATCATTGAAATTTGCTCTGTGACAAACAATTGGGTGAATTACATGGACTGCCTCGACCTTTTATATCAACTCTCTGAGGCAAAACTCATCTACAAAACCGAATGTAAAGAAGGCGAAATGCGCTACACCCTCACATTTGAAGGAAGAGATTGTCTTTCTTATTTTTACAGACGAATTCCATCCGCACTTAGAGATGAAATCACGCAGTATTGCAAATCCAATCGTCTTTCCATCAAACAGTCACAAGAATATTATGCAAATTACACAGATGCAGATGACGGCAGTTATCTTGTCACGCTTCGAATCTATGAAAGTTTAATCTCCACGCCACTTTTTGAAATTCAAATCAAAGCGCCAACAAGACAGGCCGCCGAAGAAGCCTGCAAAAAATGGCGTCAATCCGCTCCAAACATGTATGAATACATTTTTGACAATTTAATAAACACAGATTAAGGCAATTTTGCCTTTTTTTTGTTGTTAAAATGCCTTTACATTTTAAAAATAATGTTATATAATAAACACATGGAAAATGTAATTGAAATTAAAAACTTGTCAGTCATCATCAAAGACAGATTTCTTGTTAAAAACATTTATCTGACGCTGCATAAAGGTGAATGTGTTGGCGTTTTAGGTGAAGATAAATCTGGCAAAACAAGTTTAATTAAAGCAATTTCAGGTTCTCTTCCAATCAAACCTGGACAAGCCTTTATTTTTGGCGAGGACATTTTTTACAACAAAAAAGTGTTGACAAAAGTTTCAACATGCCTTGACCCTCCAATTTTCTTTAAATATCAAACAGTGATGGATAACATTGAATATATTTCAAGTTTAAGTGAAAACAAAAGCAAACAAAAAATTGTGGATGTGCTTCAAAAATTTGGCTTAGAAAAAGAAAAAGACACACGCGTTATGTTTTTGCCTTATTATCAAAAGAAACTCATGGCACTTGCCCTTGCATTTTTGACTGAGCCAGAAATTTTGCTGCTCGACGAGCCTTTTAAAAATCTTCCTGAAAGATATCTAAAAATCGTGAAAGATGCGATTAAAACTGCTCGCAAAAATGGCGCAACTGTGATTATCACTTCAAAAAATATAGAACTGCTTGAAGACGAGTGTGACCGCTTTGTTTTCATGGAAGAACGCGTGATTAAAAGCATTTTGCAAAAAGAAGATGTAGAAGAAATCACTGAAGAAAACTCCTATGCCTTTATCAAAGTCAAATATCCTCACTATGTCGGCAAACTTCTCATTGACAACTATGAATTGAAAGTTAAAATTCTTGGCAGACGCGTGATTTTCAAAGCGGATGAAGACGAAGTTGCAAAAATGGTGAGATTTATCACAAAACACAATCTTGCAATATATGGTGCGGGCTACATCACAAGAAAAGCGGAAAAGATTTTCGCAGAACTGACTCCTTATTTTAAGGAGGAAAAGTAAATTGAAGAAGATTTTTCAAATTGCAAATTATGACTTTAAACGACTTCTCATGAACCCAATCATGCTTTTAAGTATGATTGCAATTTTGATTGTCATTCTTGCTGTCACAATATGCGTTCCACTTCCAACAACGCCAATATATACTGCAGATGTCGAAGGGCAAACAACAAAAGAAATTTATGACAATTTCAGCCTTACAATTTCTGACAAAGAAACTCGCGGGCAATATTTGAAAAATATAGACAATGCGGACACCCTTTTAAGCATTCAAACTGAATGTCAAGATGCCACAACTCTTGAAAACATGCTTAGTCCATTTGAAGAAATCCAAACTCAAATGAGAAAATATCACACCCTGCATGAAAACACTTACACAGAAAATGGCAGTTTGCAAGATGTGGAAACAATTGTAAATCAACTCAAAAATTTTGTGAATTCTTACAAAGAAAATCAACACTTTGAAAGCAATGTCTATTTCACAAAAACAAACTTTGCCCTGCTTGAAAATTGTGCAAACTTTTTATCTGAAGTGCTTGCAAGCAGTGAAAGTTTAGAAAGCAAAGTCGCAAAAATGAGTGACAATTTACAAGTTTTTGACGAGATAGACAACGCCATTGCAAGCAAAGTTGTTTTGCAAATTGGCACAGATGTTTTGGACAGATTAAGGGCAGATTACATTGAAACGGCAAAAAAACGTTTGGGCAGTGAAAAGCCATATGACGTGGAAGGCAGCATAGAGTATGAGATGGTGCAACTCAGCAAAAAAATTGAGGATTTTAAAGATAAAGACGCTATGATTGCACTTGTGACAAGTTATAAACTCACTTGTGAAAGTGCCAAAAAAGGCGTTGAAAATGAACTTTTGCTTTTGATTAAAACGCACTTTAAAAATCTTGAAAATATCTATTCTTTTGGCGAATATCACGAAGAGGACATCAAAGTTGAACTTGCAAAAATAAATTATTATCTCCACGACAGTAATTTGTATTATTCTCAACAGCAACAACCTTTGAATTTTTACACTGCTTCATATGAAGTTTCCGCCTATGATGTAACATATTTTTCAACATCAATCATTGGCTTTATAAACATTATATTTGCAATTTTCTGCGCATATAAATTGTTTGGACGTGACCGCAAAAATGGGAAAATGGACGTCATTTTGTCACAAAATGTCACCTATGGGCAAGTCTTTGCCGGAAAAGTTTTGGCAATTTTCTTTATCACCTCTTTTGCGCTGTCACTTTTTGCCTTGTCGATGTTTTTGTTTTCAATCATAGTCTATCCAACCCTGCCAGGCTCAATTCTTGCGGTGTTCAACCTTTCAACTGTTTACTCAATTCATCCATTTATGTTTTTACTGATAAAATTGATAACTTTCGAACTTCAAGCGATGTTTTATGCAGTTTTATGTGTGTTTGTCATGAACCTTTCAAGAAAGTTTAATTTGGGCTTTGGCGTTATGCTTGTCATTTTTGCACTTGCAACAATTTTAAACATCTTCTTAAACGGGTCACTTGTATATTGCTTGCTCCCATTTATTCACGTGGATTTGTCACGAATGCTTGGCGGCGGAACGATGCAAACAGGCTTTCTTGTCACCTCACTTTATTCAAGCGGAAACTTTTTCATCTCGCTTGTGTATTATCTTGTTCTTGTTGTGCTTCTTTACACTTTCACAGAACAATTATTTAAGAAAAATTAAGGCCAATTATGGTCTTTTTTTTTTAAAAATCTTTTATTATTATTTGCAAAATAACATATATTTTGTTAAAATAGATTTGAGGATAAAAAAATGAAATATAAAATCATCACAGAAGCATCTGTCGATATGCCAAAAGAATTCGCAGAAAAATATGATATTACAATTTTGCCAATTGAGGTCAATTTCAACGGAGAACTTTACCCTGAAGGCCTGCCAACAAAAGAATTTTATGAAAAATTGAAAACGGGAATTATTCCCAAAACAAGCCAACCAAATCAATTCAAATTTGAAAACGCTTTAAATCCATATGTAAACAAAGAAGATTGGTTTGTGCTTACAATTGTCATTTCGTCTGACCTTGCCGGAACAATCGCACAAGCAAAAAACGCCGTTGAAAATCTTGGCATGAAAAATGTTTATATTTGTGACAGCCGCGTGACAACCTTTGCAGAAGGAGCGCTTATCATTGAAATTCAAAAATTCATAAACACACATCCAAATGCACAACCAAATGAAGTGATTGATGAATTAGAGCGTTTAAAAAGCAAAGTTCGCCTTATCGCCGTTGTCGGAGATTTGAAATATCTCAAAGTTGGCGGAAGATTGTCAACAGCAAGTTACATCGCAGCATCTGTTTTAAACATTCACCCAATCATTTCACTTGATGGCGGAAAGGTCAACAACATTGCCAAAAAAATTGGCGAAAAAGCCAACGAATATATGGTTGAACTTGCCAACACCCGCGACAGAGCATATCCAATCTATTTCGGCCATTCAGCCAATCCACAAGTTATCACAAACTTTTTGGAAAAATATGCTGCAAAACTTGATGTTGAATCAAAAAACACCCCAATTCATGAAATTGGATGCGTTGTTGGCACACATGCCGGCCCAAACTGCTATGGAATGGTGTATTTTTCAAAATAAACAGCCAAACGGCTGTTTTTTTAAAGCCTTGTGCCAAAGGATTTAACCCTGCTTGCACAAATTTCGACATTAAACACAAATTTGTCGCCATCTCGCTTAAATCTCACAACAACATCGTCAGAGAGAAGGAAAAAATTTCTTGCAATTGGCTGGATTTCTTCCTTCAAAATTTCGGCGACCTGCTCCAAATTTTTAAACTTGTCTTGAATTAAAAGTTCATTCATTCTGTCCATATCACACCAACTTTTTGATATTTCGTTTTAAATAGCCAACAAGGCCGCGATATTTGTATGTGCAGTCAAAAATCTTCTTGCTGCCATTGTGAATGTTCTCGGACAAAAGTGTGAAAGCGCGCGCACTTTCGCTGTCAGTCATAATTCTGCCATCACATGACATCTTTCCAACGCTGTCATCTTCTGGAATAACCCCCAAAAGTGGAATGCCCATGGATTTTACAATGCTTTCAATGTTCATCATCTCGCCAGAGAGCAGCAAATCACCACGCATTCGATTTATGACAAGCCCCTTGCTTTCAATTTTATAGTCGTTTAAAAGCCCAACAACCTTGTCTGCATCGCGAATTGAAGAAAGATGCGGAGTCACCACAATAAGCGCCTCATTTGCCGGAAAAACAGCTCTGTGAAAGCCCGCCTCAACCCCTGCAGGACAGTCTAAGAGAATGTAATCAAAAGAATGGTCAATTATGTCAGTTATGTTTTTAATATGTTCGCCCGTGATTTTGCTGGACGAATAAGTATGAGATGACGGCAAAAGATAAAGTGAAGGATAGTTGTTATCTTGAACAAGCGCCTGCCTCACACGGCATTTGCCCATGACGACATCTGTTATATCAAACACAACCTGTCTTTCAAGCCCCAAAATAACATCCAAATTGTTGAGCCCAATATCCACATCCAACATTGCCACCCTAAATCCAAGCCTTGAAAGATACACGCCAAGATTTGCGCAAACTGTTGTCTTTCCAACTCCACCTTTGCCGCTTGTGATAACAATTTTTCTTGCCATAATCACACTCCTAACACAATTATAAAACTACAAAAGTTGTTAGGCAAATTAAAAAACATGCAAATCATGTCAATCTTTGTCGATTTTTGACAATAAAAAAACACGCAAAATTTTGCGTGCTTTTAAAAATTATTTTTTGTTTTTGTTTCTAATTTTTTCAATCCATGGTGGAATATTGATGCTTGGATTGACATCCACACGAGAAGAATTGTCAGTTTGCTCTAAGCGAACATCTTTTTGTGGCTGAGGAGCAGTTTGTGCATTGTATCCAAAAGGATTGAAGCCTTTGAATTTGTCCTCTTCCTCTTCTTCTTTTTCAGCAGGTTTTTCTTCTTCCTCTTCCTTATCTTCTCCCGGCACTTTAAAGCCTGTTGCAATGATTGTGATTTCAACTTCATCTCTCATTTCAGGGTCAATGCTGCTTCCAAAAATAAGGTTGCAAGATGGGTCGATGACTTCTTTCACCATGTTTGCCGCCTCAGTAACTTCACGCAAAGTGATGTCGCTGCCGCCTTTGATGTTTAATACAACACCTGTTGCGCCCTCAATTGTTGTTTCAATAAGTGGAGAAGCAACTGCTTGACGAACGGCCTCCAAAGTTTTATTTTCACCTTTCCCGTGACCAATTCCCATGTGAGCAAGTCCGCGGTTTTTCATAATTGTTTCAATGTCGGCAAAGTCGAGGTTGATCATTCCAGGGAAAACGATAAGGTCGGAAATTCCTTGAATACCTTGACGAAGAACATCGTCTGCATATCTAAATGCTTCAACTAAAGTGGTTTTTTCAGGCAAGATTGTAAGAAGTCTTTCATTTGGAATGATAACGATTGTATCAACATATTTTCTAAGTTCGTTGATACCTTTTTCAGCGTTTTCCATACGCTTTGGATTTTCAAAGTTGAATGGCTTTGTCACAATGCCAACAGTGAGAATGCCAAGTTCTTTTGCAATCTGTGCAATCACAGGAGCAGCGCCCGTTCCCGTTCCACCGCCCATGCCGGCAGTGATGAAAACAAGGTCTGTTCCCTTTAAAATTTCAGTGATTGAAGATTTGCTTTCTTCAGCGGCCTTTCTTCCGATTTCAGGAATAGCGCCTGCGCCACGCCCACCGGTCAAACGTTCGCCAATTTGCAATCTTTTGTCTGCCTTAGAAATCAAAAGGGCTTGTTTATCAGTGTTGATAGCAACAAATTCAGCAGAAGCGACATTTGCTTCAATCATACGATTGACAGCGTTGTTTCCGCCACCACCAACTCCCAAAACTTTGATTTTAACGACAGATGTTGAATTTTGTTCCATAATGAAATCTCCTTTTCATATTCTAACACACTTTCAAGTATATTTTAGCGTAATTTACAACAATTTGCAAATAAAATTTAAAATTTAAGCATTATTTTTGTCAATTTTCCTCTAAAGCGGCATTTACAAGCCCAAGCAAAGCCGAATTTTCAGGTTTGTCCAAAGCCGGAATTGGTGGAAGTCCATACAAAATGTTCCTGTTCAAGCACTTTGCAAAGAAATCTTTTCCGCCTTTGATTTTGCTCACGCCCGCTCCACAAAGATAGATTGGATAATATGGCACATACTCCTTTGCAAAAAGACGGATGCATTCGTTCACAGTTTTTGCAATAAGTTCAAGCCTGTAACATACAACTTCGTTTGCAAGGTTAAGTGGAACTTTTGTCACCCTGCCTCCAAGTGAAATGAGTTCGTAAAAATCGTTGTCGCTGCCCTTCAAAGAAAGCACAATCTGTTTTTTCAAACTTCTTGCATCGGCATACGGGATTGAGAAGGCTTCAGAAAGGTCACTTGTCACATAAGAGCCACCCATCGAAAAAGATGTCAAGTTTGTCAGCCCGTCACCTTTGACAAAAGCAACACTTGTCGAGCGCGCCCCAACGTCAATCACAATGCAAGTGCGTTCACGTTCTTCTTTTTCCAAAATGAAAAGTGCCTCACAAAGCGGCTCGGATAAGTATTCAACTTGTTCAATGCCAAGCCTAGTCCAAATTTTGTTGAAAGTTTGAATAAAGGATGATTGAGCAAACACAACAGAAAGTTCTGCGGAAATTTTGTTTGCTTTAATTTTTTCTGGCGAATTGGTTTTGCGATCATCATCAAGCATAAAGGAAATTGGATTTACAGACAAAACTTCCATGCCATCCGCATCAATTTTAGATGAAGCAAGGCGCGAAAGTTCTTCAATATCCCCTTTTCTAACAGCGCGCTTGAAGGCAAAATTGATTTGCTCCTTTGCCAAAGTCACCTTTGAAAATTCAGCAGGCACTCCAACATAGATATGGTCAATCTTTTTCTTGTAAACTGATTGAATATCCGCAAATAGCGCTCTGCAAGCGTCCTCCAAAAGCGAAGTTTCAATAAATTCGCCCTCAAAAAAGCCTGCGTATTCAACTTGCGCCTTTGCTTTGATGTTAAAAATGCCGTTGACACCCCTTTGGGCCACAACACATGACAGTTTCGATGAACCAATTTCAATAACAACTACATTGCAATCAGCCATATTCCCCTCATTTGTTAATAGTTTAAAACAATAAACAAAAAAAGTCAAATAAAAATCATAAATATTTAAAAAAATTTATATTTATGCATTATTCGACATAATTTTTCATTAAAAAAGGCTATTTTTTCTTTTTTTGAGCGGATGTAATAAGCGTAGGCTGTGGATTTTGAGTGTTTGTGAAAACTTCCACCAAAACGGTATCCTCGCCAAGTTTAACAATCTGTCCAAGCGGAATGAAAAGTTCTGTGCCGCCTTTGAAACTCCAAAAACTTGTTTTTTCGCCTGGCACAACAATCCCCAAAAAACAACCGCTTTCAAGGTTGAAAACAACATCGCATATGCTGCCAAGCCTGCGCCCGTCAACAACATTAACAACCTCTTTGCAACGCAATTCCAAAAATGAAGTATCCATGTTTTAAAATATGTCACATTTTGTCAGATTATGCCAAAATAGGCAAAACCTGCATTTTGCCATTCTTCATCCCGAATAAAACGAAGGATCTCAGATTCTTCGCCTTCGGCTCAGAATGACGAAATAGTTGCCCCACTTACGCATCCAAAACTCGAGTTTCAATTTTGCGAGCGTAGAACTGCGTTCGGCAAGCACAAATTGAAATCGCACTCCTGCCGCCCGCAAAATGTCCAGCATCTCTTGGGGTCCCCCGAAAGTGCTTGCCACTTTTGGGGAAAAGGCAAAAAACAAATCATAAGGCGATACTTTTTGCCAAAGGCAAAAATGAGCAACAGATGCAGTTTTTGCCGCTGCCAGACGAAAAGGGGCACACGGGGAAAACGAATTTTAGGCATTAGGCACTTCGTG
>CANRDW010000024.1 GCA_947629505.1 uncultured Clostridia bacterium | reverse complement strand
GGCTTGCAATTCTGCCTGAAAAAGTGTATGATAAAGAAAATTTTGGTTCGCTAGCTCAGTCGGTAGAGCACTTGACTTTTAATCAAGGGGTCCCGGGTTCGAATCCCGGGCGAGCCACCAAAGAATTTTTTTTAAAAGTTCTTGATGCCCGTGATTCGACCCCGGGACAAGTCCCGGCTGCAAGCGAAGGTGAAAGCGGAAGTGCTTGTTTTCGATTCTCTCAAAAACGAACCCGGGCGAGCCACCAAAGAATTTTTTTTAAAAGTTCTTAATGCCCGTGAAAACCCTTTTAATTTTGTAGGGGTGTAGCCAAGTGGTAAGGCACTGGATTTTGATTCCAGCATTCGTAGGTTCAAGTCCTGCCACCCCTGCCAAGAGAAAAAATTGCACTTTTGCTCGTTTTTGTCGCAAGCGCCAAAAAGCATCGCCTTGGCGTTTGTTTTTTCTCTTTAATTGCCCCGGATGTAAACTGCACTCCGTTAGCAGTTTAGGGCAATCGTTTGATTGGTTGGTTTCACATCCGCCGCTAAACGAAAATGCAAGCATTTTGCGGCGACTCTCTTGCGAAGATGTGCTTTGAAGAAAAATTGATATGATTTAGTAGGCGTCGCTTGACGCTTATTTTTTTGCCTTTGCCCCGAATGTAAACTGCACTTCGTTGGCAGTTTAGGGCAATCGTTTGATTAGATGTGTTTGTGGCAGGACTTAAAAAATTTAATTTTACTTGACAACTCCCCCCCCCGTTGTATAATAATTGTTGTAAAGGAGGAAATATGGCATTTTCATCAAATTTAGTTAAAGAATGGTATAATGATCTTTCAGTGGAGGAACTTGAGAAAAAATATCAGGCGTTGGAAGAAGATTTTTATTTTGACACGAAAGAAAAACAAATTGAATACACTTTAAAGCATTTTATGTATTCAAGCCACAACACAAATCTTAACGCCACTCGCACGGGGCTTGAAGAACTTTTAAAAGAAAAGACAGGAAAGGATTATCATTTAAAAACAAACCGTTTTGAACTTAAGATGAATGATGTTTTGGACTATATTTTAAAATCAACCAATTTGATATCTAAAAAAGATAGATTTGTTGAGTTTTTCAATTCAATAGACAAAATCGAAGACGAAGAAATTGGCGAAGAAGAAAAAATATGGTTTTTGATGTGTTTATATCAAAGTAAGAAAATTTTTAAAGAATTTGTAAAAGAGTTGAAGAAAACAAAAGACAACACTCAAACTTTTGCAAAATACTGTGAGATTTGTGAAGAATATTATTCCGACAATCATTATATTGGATAATAAAAAAAAGACATTTCTGTGTAAATGCCTTGTTTTTTTATTCCACAACAATGTTGATTATGCCTATTATGGCGTTTTCAAACATGATGTTTATTGTGCCATTTTGATTTGCGGTGAAATTCCAAGCGTAGCCGTCCAAAGAAAGAGAAACATCAAAATCTTTGCTGGACAGGGTGTAATTTTCACAAATTTGATTAAAATTTTCAATATTTTCATCAAAATTTACTCTGAAGAAAGATAGCTGACCTTGTTTAACGGTGAGAGTGCAAGTTTCTTTGTCAAACTTTCCATTTGTGCCGTTTAAATAAAAACTTACAAGTTCTGTTTCATCATCCGGTGTGTTATCATCACCTTTTTCTGGCGCATCTGGAGTGGCGTTTGGATCATAAACTGTCACAACACAAGTTGCGGTTGCTGTTTTACCTTTGTTTTGTGCGCGGAAAGTTATTGTTGCGCTGCCAACTGAAACGGCGATAAGCATGTTGCCATCTTTCTTCACAACATCTGGGTTGTCACTGTCAAAAGTGACGAATGCTGTAACGGGATTTACAGTGTAAGAAACCTTTTGACTTGTGCCAACGGCAAGTGACAGGTTGCTTGGCGTTTCAATTTTAAGTTCGTTTTGCGTGCAACCACAAAGCAGTGTTACACACGCCGCCAAAAGACAAACACAAACAAAAATCGATAATTTTCTCATATGCATACAAAAATTATATCATATTTTCAAAAAATAAAATAATTTTTGGCGACATTTTTCAAATTTATGTCGAATTTTTTTATTTTTCTTTTTCTATTGTGATATTTTGAATGGATTTTGCAAGCCTGCGAGTCGCTTTATTTTCAAGGTTTCTTTCGATAAAAGCCATATAAACGCCTTCCCAAACAAACAAAGTTCCGCTTATGTTTATTAGGTCAAACCACAGGTTGTAATTGTGAAGAAAATAACTTGCAAGCAAAACGACTGCACCTATTCCAATCAAAACGCAGCCACTCAGAAGTCTTTGGTTGTTTGATTTTAATTTTCTATAGGCAAATAAATAGATGTTTTGTTTGATGATTTTTTCACATTCTTCTTGTGTGTATTTCCCAAAATCCCTTATCACAATATGCAGGTTGAGTTTAAAATTACGAGGCAGCAAAGACACAGCCTCATCGATATCTGAAAAAAGTTTGTCATTCAATTTTTCAATATTGTCACCGCCGAAATTTTGATTGATAAGTTCCTCAAAGGTGTCATACACAAGTTCCAAGGTGGCAATCTTCCCATTTATTGAAAAATAATTTTGAAGTATTTGAAGTTTAATATCCTTTCTTTTACTCACAACTTAACTCCTTATTTTTGTGGTGGCTGAGTTTTTTTAGGGGCAATACGCTGCAAAGAATCTTCCATTTGCGCAAAAGCCTTTACACACAAAGATATTGAAAGTTTCCCACTTTTTAAATCGTTTTGAAGTTTTTCATTTAATATATAAAAGCCTTTTTTGAAAACAACGTCATCCACTTTGTCGGTTTTATTGTATTTCATCGCCATGTCGCTCATCACGCACATGCTGTTGTAATATGATTTTAAAAAAGCATTTGCAGTTGTGCCATACACTGTTGGGTGTTGTGTAAGTTCAGCCCTTATTTTTGTCAAAATTGGAGAGTGCGGGTCCAAAAGATCAACTATTTCAGACATTCCTTGAAACCTTTTAAAAACATATGAAATTTGATAAGCCCTTGCGTTTTTCACGCCTGTGTCATAGAAACTGATGTAATCCACATAGGGGTTGTTTTGGCTGATTTGCGAAATATATCCATATTGATTGTTGATTTCGTTCATAAAAACTCCCTTTTAATAATCATAACACAGTCTTTTTATAAAAATCAAGTTCTAAATTAAATGTTTGCTAACAGAGAGTTGTTTTAAAAATGTATGCAAATTGAATAGGAGTTTTTGTCGTGATGTGCTATAATGATTCATATCAAGGAGGGGATTATGAAAAAATTAGTTGCATATTTTAGTGCAAGCGGCACAACAAAAAGGGTGGCAGAGCATCTTGCAAAGGTTGCTGAGGCGGATTTGTTTGAAATTGAGCCAAAAGCGCCATACACGGATGCAGATTTGAATTGGATGGACAAGAAAAGCCGTTCAACTTTGGAGATGGCGGACAAATCTTCGCGCCCAGAAATCGTGAAGAAAAATTTGAATTTGGGCGAATATGACACCATTCTTTTGGGCTTTCCAATTTGGTGGTATGTTGCGCCAACAATCATAAACACATTTTTGGAAAGTTATGATTTTTCTGGAAAAACAATTGTTTTGTTTGCCACATCTGGAGGGAGCAGTTTTGGACAAACTGTCAAATTTTTGCAGCCAAGCGCTCCAAAAGCCACAATCAAAGAGGGCAAAATTTTAAACGGCAATCCAAGTGACAGCGCACTTTCTTCATGGGTGAAAGCACTTTAAAGGTGAATATATGATACAAATTTTGATTGACATCAGCAATCGGCGTTGCTTTTTACGCAAAATCTAAATAAAAAGTGAGATAAAAATGAGCAAATATTACAAAAAATTTGATTTTTACAATATGAAAAGCAAAGGAAACTTTCATATTCTCACACATTTCAAAACAAAATTACAGACAACTCCAACAACTTGTGGGCCAACCTGCGTGATGATGGTTATGTCATATCTTGGCATGACTCCGCCCGGCGAACAGGCGCTTGCAAACTTGTGCAAAACAAGAGAGAAAGGTGGCACAAGATTGCTTGACCTTGTAAACGCTTTAAAACAAGTCACCGGACATAAAATTGTTTCAACATATGACTTTAAAGGTGACAAGGGGGGGGGAGTGCTTTGCAACTTATGACGAATTTAAAAAATTTATGATTGAAAGCATAGACAAAGGCATTCCAACCATCTTAGAAAATTGCGACTATGGTGGGCATTACAGAGTTTTGATTGGCTTTGACGAAGTCAATCCAGACAATCCAAGCGAAGATATTGCAATCTTTGCTGACCCGTCTGACCTTAATGACGGCTGTGAAGATGGTTACACCTATGTTCCGGCAGAAAGGTTTTTTTATATGTGGTTTGACGATAGATTGATGGACAGCGGTGCAACAACCCAAGCCTTTGTGCAAATTATTCCAACAAAATAAAAATTGATTGTAGAAATTTTAAGAAAAAAATGTTATACTTAACATAAATAGGAGGTTTTTATGAAAGAAGAAGACAGACAAGAACTTGTCATGGAGGCGGCTGCGAAAGTTCATGAAGCGTGGTGCAGAGGGGAACTGCAAGCATTTTATGGCAGGTTTGTGGCAGAAAAACAAAACGGGGCAAGCATTCAAGACGCTTTGCAAAGTGCATGCAACAAAAATGGCAAACCTAGAAATGAAGTGGAGTTGGACACAAAATGGCTTAATGAACACACTTCGGTTGTAAGTAAAGCGTTGGAAACTTTTGAAAATTTTGTAAGTTTGCTTGATTGTGAAGTGGTTGTTGTCAAAAGATTTACAAAAAGAACGTTGACAGACGAAGAACAAAAAAGAATGGGCAGCGGCAACTATAAAGCAGATTCGCAAGAAGAAAATATTTTAAGACCATTCAAAAAGTTGTCAGCAGATTCTCAGAAAGAAAATTTAGAGGCAGCAAAAGGGGCTTTGAGTGTTTATGAAGAATATGCAAAAAGAGGGGCAACATTAGACGAACTTTCAAGCCCTGAGAATAAAAAAGATATTGGCACACTCATTCATGCTGATTGGATGAAAAGAAATCAAAAAACAGAAGCGAATGAATATTTGTTTGTCCCATATGAAGAATTAGATGATTGGACAAAGCAACAAGATTTGGATGTGTTTGATGCACTGATTCAAGAAGTTCAAAAAACTCCAGAAAAATATTCTGTTGAAGTTGAACAGGATTTAAAAAATATTTCCCCAGAAGTAATAGAAAAATCTGTTTTAGATGCCAAAACTGATGCATATATTCGCTAATCAGTGTTATTATAAAAAAAGTGAAATAAAAAAACATATGTTTGGTGGTAAAGCATATGTTTTTTTTAATTTATTTAATTATTCTGCTGGTGTGACCCCAATATAGAGTAAATAGGCTTCGCCATCAATTTCAACGCCAAGGACAATATTATCGATATCCGAAATTCTCACAACAAGTTGGTTGTTTGTTGGATCAGTGGCTGTGTCAATCACTTTTGCGTCTTGTGAGAGTGTAAAATTTGGCTGTTCAGTTGGATCGGTTGTAACCCATTCCACCTTGTAAGATTGTCCTGCAGGAACGCCGATTTTCAAAACGACATACAAATCTCCTTCTGCGGTTGGATCCCCATATGCGGCCGCTTGTTCTTGTGAAAACACGCTTGCAGTTCCTTGCAATACATATGTTTTTGCATAAATATTTTTCTGTTGTTCAGTTGCGTCTTCTGGCATATCCATGCCACTTTCTGCATAAGAAACAATTTCCACATCTTCTGCTGTTGTAAAGGTTGCATCACCAATGGTTGCTTCTTCGCAAACTGCAAATGGAGTGATTGTTGCAGGGGTCTTATCACAGCACCCAACAATTCCTATTGCGCCAACAACAGCCAAAGCAAGACAACCTAAACTTGTAAGCAATTTCTTTTTCATAATCATTCTCCTTTTTTATTTCCATATTTTTATGCTAAAAAAATTTTACCGCAAATCCCCCCCCCGCTGTCAACTTTTTTGATGATTTTTATGTAATTTTTTCATAAAATTTAAAAAAAATTCAAAAATCAAAAAAATTATTTATTGAAAAGTTTGCAACATTTTGATACAAATTTGCGGCGAATGTGGTATCATTTAAATATAGAAAAAGGAGATAATATGAAAAAGATTACGCAAGATGCAGGAAGAAAACAACTTGGGGATTTTGCACCTGACTTTGCACATTTCAATGATGATGTGCTTTTTGGCGAGAATTGGAACAACGCTGATATTGACCTTAAAACAAGATGCATTATCACAGTTGTTGGGCTTATGTCATCGGGCATAACTGACACTTCGCTTATCTATCATTTGCAAAATGCAAAGAACAATGGAGTTAGCAAAAAAGAAATTGCGGCGATAATCACACACTGTGCTTTTTATGTCGGTTGGCCAAAGGCGTGGGCTGTGTTTAGGCTTGCAAAAGATGTTTGGAATGAAAAAGTTGACGCAAAAACTGAAAAAGAAATCTATCAAAACACAATTTTCTTCCCAATCGGCGAGCCAAATGATGCCTTTAAAGATTATTTTGTAGGACAAAGTTATCTCGCACCAATTTGCAAAGAACAAGGCATATTTAATGTAACTTTCGAGCCGGGATGTAGAAATAATTGGCATATTCATCGTGCAAAATCTGGCGGTGGACAAATCCTTATTTGTGTTGGCGGCAGAGGATATTATCAAGAATTTGGCAAAAAGGCCATTGAACTCAAGCCTGGCGATTGCGTAAATATTCCAGCGAATGTCAAACATTGGCACGGCGCGGCAAAAGATAGTTGGTTTTCTCATCTCGCAATCGAAGTGCCGGGAACAAAAACTTCAAACGAGTGGCTCGAGCCTGTTGATGACAAACAATATAACAAATTGAAATAAAAAGCCAAATTTTTGGCTTTTTATTTTTTACAATTTAAGCCAAAGCCAATATTGACAAATATATACTTTATTGATATAATATAGACATTGGTGGATAATACAAATGTTAAAGATAACAAATTTAAGCAAAAAATACAAAAATAATGACAAATATTCAGTTAAAAACCTAAATTTAACCATAAATGAAGGTGAAATTTTTGGTTTTTTGGGCAAAAATGGTGCGGGCAAAAGCACAACGATCAAGTCGCTGACCGGCATAATCCCATTTAACGAAGGGCAAATCACAATATGCGGTTTTGACATTCAAAAAGATCCAATCCATGCCAAAATGAATATTGGTTATGTGCCTGACGATCACGCCGTCTATGACAATTTGACAGGGGCGGAATATGTGACCTTTATGGGCAATATATATGGCGTCAGCAAAGTTGAGATTGAAAAAAGAATGCAAAAATTTGCGAAACTTTTTTCAATGACAAATTCTTTGGACAAGCAAATCAAGTCTTATTCTCACGGAATGAAGCAAAAAATTTGCATAATTGCAGCGCTTATTCACAATCCGCGCTTTTGGGTGCTTGACGAGCCACTTATGGGGCTTGACCCACAAAGCATAGCCGAGATAAAAGACTATATGGTTGAACATAAAAGGCTTGGCAATTCTGTGTTTTTTTCTTCGCACAACATAGACCTTGTCGAAAAACTTTGCGACCGTGTGGGAATAATGCACAAAGGTCAACTTTTGGAAGTGATTGACCTTAAAGAATTTGCAAAAACGGGCAAGTCGCTTGAAGAGTATTTTTTAAATCTAACAAAAAACTGAAAAAGGAGAAAAATTGAGAAAGTTTGCATCACTTTTGAAACTAGAATTTTTGTCAAATATGTCGCGTTTTAAAGATGACAAACTTTTTACACGCATAAGAAGGGCTGGGGTGACTTTGATTGGGGCGCTGCTTATGGCGGCACTTTTTCTGTTTGCAATCAATTCCGTGATGAAAGTTTTTTTAGCGACAGATTTGCAACAAGAATTTTTGACACTTTTTTGTGCTTTTATGGGGCTTGTGTTTTTTGTGCTTGGCATAATCATGGTGACAAAAATATTTTATCTTAAAACAAATCTTTCACTTCTCAAATTGCCGGTAAGTGGCACAGAGATTTTTGCCGCCAAGTGCCTTTATGTTTTTTTAAGGGAACTTTTATTTTCATTTCTTATTGCTTTGCCGGTTTTTATTCTTTTTGGCATAAAAACAGCACAAGGCGCACTGTTTTATGTCATGCTTTTGCCAAACGTTTTGTTTTTGCCTGTCATTCCATTTTTGCTTTCAATACTTATGTCTGTGCCTGTGATGTGGATAATCCGCACTTTTAAAAATCAATTTTTGGTGTTGTTTGTATTTTACACAATTCTGCTTGTAGGAGCGTTTGTCGCATATATTTTTGTGTTGAAATTTGTTTTGCAGATGCTTGACGACGGGGATTTTGCAAATTTCTTTGATTTAAACACCGTCAGACAGATCAGACGTTTTGCGGCATATCTCTATTTGCCAGCCCTTTGGAAAAATTCACTTCTTTTATATCGCTTTTGGCATAGCGCAGCGATAAACCTTGCCCTTGTTTGCGTGCTGGGGCTTTTGGTGTTCTGGTTTGCCTCTAAATGTTATCTCAATGTGATTTATTCAAGCATGCAAGAAAAATCATTTTCAAAAAATATACATGTGAAGCATCAGAAAGAAAGCACTGCACTTTTTTCAAAAGAATTTAAAAACATCTTTCGTTCAACAAACTATGCTTTTCAATATTTGACAATTGTCATCACAACTCCGCTTATGGTGTATTTTTCAAGTGAGGTGGCATCAAGTGTTGGCACTCCTATGCTTGGCTCTGGAACTTTGCCGGGGATTGTTGTGCTTGTTATGATAATGTTTTTAAGCATGAACACTTCTTTTTCTGCAACATCAATCACAAGAGAGGGTGAAAATTTCTTTTTGACAAAAATTATTCCTGTGAAATTCACAAAACAAGTTGCAGTGAAATTTGCAATCTATATTTTCATTTCAATTCCTGCAATATTCATATCTTGCTTTGTTTTGTCCTTTGCTGGATTTATTGATTATTTGGCGGCATTCTTGATTGGCACATCACTCAGTTTTGTTGCTGTTGGAAGCATCTGCCATTCCATTTCGCTGGATATAAGGCGTCCACAATTTCAATATCTTGAAAATGGCGAGATTGCTTCATCCAATAAGAATGTTTCGGCGTCAATTGGGCTTGGTTTTGCAATAGCAATTTTGATGGGCGTGGGCGCAATTATCATTTCATCTTTCGTAAATGTTCCTACAATGTATCTCGTTTTGTTTGCATTTGGCGTTCCATTTGCTGCAATTGAAATTTTCCACTTGTTTTTTCACCTCGAAAAGAGGTATAATGAGATTGAGGTATAAAAGTGAAGAAACTGCTGATGTTTTTGATGGTTGCGATACCGATATTAGTTGTTTTGATAGTCAAACTTACGGCAAATATGGCTGTGGGTGATGTTTTTATATCTGTTCAATCAGTTGTAATCTTGCACGATCCTATTTTTGAAAAAGTGGGCACATCTGTTGATTTGGAATGTGAAATCTATCCAAAAATTGCCACAAATAAAGTTGTCACTTGGAGCAGCGACAATGAAAGCGTTGCAACTGTTGATATGAATGGCCATGTTGAATTTTTGGACATAGGCTCGGGTTACATTTCAGTGACCACTCAAGATGGAAATATGCGTGCACAGTGCTATTATCATGTGTATGACACCGTTGCGCATCGCGTGGAACTATATGCCCCACAAGACTTTGTTCATATTGGAGCAAAAGAGCCTCTTCAACTGACGGCAACAGTTTTGCCAACTGAGGCAGAAAATCAGGCGGTTGAATTTTCATCAAGTGACACAAGCATTGCCACTGTTGACACAAATGGACGGGTCACAGGGCTGTCTGAAGGCTATGTGACAATAACTGTCACAACAGAAGACGGCGGCTTCACAGATTCTGTTGACCTTTTAATTTCAAAGCCTGTCACGGCATTGATTGTTGAAGAAAGCGAAATCATAACCTCTTCAAAACAAGTTCAGGTGGAATATATCATCGAGCCATTTTATGCCACAAACAAGAATGTGATTTTTGAAGTTGACAATCCAGAAATTGCGTCTGTCAACAATCTTGGGCTTATAACTTTCCTAAAACCTGGGGAAGTCAACCTTACAATCACCACAGTGGACGGTGGATTTGAAAGAACAATCAAATATATCTACACCGCTGGCTATGCATATGACCTTATTGTGGAACAAAACTTTATTGATATGCAAGTGGACGATGTGCCTGTTTTGATTGAATATCAAACTTTGCCAGAATTTTTGGATCAAGAATTAGCGCAACTTGAATTTGTCTTTGATGAAGAAAACATTGCATATGTTGACAAAAGCGGATGTTTGAATGCCGTTAAGGGCGGGAGCACAATCTTAAGAATCAGAGTGCACACAAGTGCTGACACAATTTTGGAGCGACAGATTTACATCAACATCAAAAGCCCTGCTGAGGGGATAGATTTGGAAGATGTCATAACAGTTGAAAGAACGGTTAAACTTCAGCCTAAATCACTGCCAGAATGGTCAACAAATGAAGATTATTTCTATCACATAGATGAAGTTGATAAGGCGACAGTTTCATCTGACGGGGTTGTTGAGTTTTTGACTGATGAGCCTTGCAAAGTGCTTGTTGTTGTCTATGCAAACAAAGATTACAGCACTGTTTCAAAGGCAATCTATGTCACATACACTGCCGGCAAAGCAAGCCATTTCAGTTTAATAGACAGTCATCTGACGCTTGATTATGGTGAAAAAACATATTTGCAATATGATATAGACGGCATAGGGGATGCGGCAAAGCCAAAACTGAGCATTGTTTCGTCAAATCCTGTTGTTGCAGATGGAAGAGTTGTTGAAATTGACTCGGCCGGCGAAATTACAGCGATTGGCGGCGGAACTGCAAGAATTAAAGCAGAGGTCACACTTTATGACGGCAGACTTGTCACACAATACTGCGATGTAACTGTTAATAGACAAGCCGAAAGCATTGAAATTGTGATTGACGAAGAATATTACAATTATCAATATGTGACGGGCGAAAACATTGTCAAATTCTCTGGAAAAATCTCTCCGCTTGATGCGACAGAGAAAGACATAATCTGGTCTGTCAACGACAAGAGCATTGCCTTTATTGACGGGGACAGTTTGATTTTCAACAGGGCAGGTTATGTCACATTGACCGCAACTGTTGGGGGCATCTCAAATTCTGTTGAAGTTTTTTACACTGCATCAAATCCTGTATTTGGGCAAGTTAAGGCGATAATTGATGACGAAAAGCGAGAAATTCCAGACAAAATTTCAATAAATGACAGTTTTAGTGTTGTAATTGAAAAAATCATTCCACAAAACATTCAAAATCGAAAAGTTTATTTGCAAGTTACAAATCAAAAGACGGCAAATGCCACAGGTGTTGTGTTGAAAATTGAGGATAATCGCGTTGTTGGTGTTGCGGGAGGGACTGCCACGCTTGTTGTCAATATTTCAAACTCAGTGAGAGCAAGTTTTGATATTTTGGTGGAAAGATTGCCAGAAAAAGTGACAGTTTTGCAGGCAGACACACAAGTGCAAAGTGATACAGTCAATTTGATTTCGACAGTTTCGCCAATTGATGCAACAAATCAAAAGGTCAGATATGTTGTTGAAAATGAAGATGTTGCAAGCGTTGAAGACAACATTTTGAAGTTCAAGAAAAATGGAACAGCCCATATCATCGCTTATTGTGAGGCAAATGAGAGCATATCAACCAGATTTTCAATTGAAAAAGTGGAAAAAGATATCGTGTTTTTCACATATGGACAAAAACAGATTTCAGTCAACAAGGGTGATGTGCTTGCATATGAGTTGGAAGAGAATTATTCACTGCGCATTTTGCAAAACAATCCTATTGTTTCAGGTGAAGAGGTTGCAATAATTGAGGATAAATATATCAAAACACTCTCTGCAGGAACGGCAGAAATTGAAGTTGAGATAAGCGGACAAACTTTCACAATTCATATTGATGTTGCACAGCCTGTTGAAAACATTTCGCTGGCAAGCGAGATAGACATGTTTAATGGCGAATATGTTGTTGCGGAAGATGCAGTTGACCTTGATTTTTACATTTTTCCGTCCTATGCCACCAATAAAGAAGTTAAAATTTCATTTGTCCAGCCGACAAGCATCGCTTACATCAGCGGAAAAACATTGTATTTTATAAGTTCTGGAAGTGTGACAGTGCAAGCCTGCTCGCTTGACGGCAACAGTTCACTTGTCATGCAGATTAGAAACACGGGCGGAGATGCTTTGGACGGAATCCTTAATGTTGACGACAATCTTGTCATGAACATCGGCCAGCAAATCACAATAGAAGTGACCAGATGGGTGCCTTTTGACTGCAAAAACAAGAGAATTGTGTTGTCAGAAATCAATTCTTCAGCCAAAAAGGTGATTGAAATCAACTCTAAGACAAACACCATCACCGCCGTTGACAGCGGGCAAACAAAACTTGTTGTGCAACTTTCAAATGGAGTTGTCAAAGAGATTGAAATAGTTTGCCTCAACAAAGTGACAGATATCGTGGTCGAAGAAAATATTGTGACCGCAAGTGATACATACAACATCATGGCAGAAGTTCTGCCAACAAATGCAACGATAAAAGACCTTGATTTTGAGTTGGAAAAAACTGACATTGCAATTTTGGAGGGCAGCACTTTGCACTTCTCAAAAGCAGGCACTGTTTATGTGATTGTTCGTTCAACCGATGGAAGCGAAATTGAAAAACGCATAAGTGTGACAAGCACGATGGGATATCTACATCAAATTGTTTTAAGCCAAAGCGAATATAAAATCACCAAAGGGCAGTCAATCAGCATAGATTTTGAAAAATATCCTCTCAACGCAACAAATAATGATGTGAAATTTAAAATCATTTCACAGCAAGCGATTGACAACTCAGAAAATGAAGTTATACAGATTTTTGACAATGGCACAGTTAGGGGAGTTTATGGCGGAAGTGCAATTGTCCGCATCTATGCCACAGATTATTATGGGCAAGAGATTTTTGCTGATTGCACTGTTGATGTAATATGCCCTGTGGAGAGCATAGACTTGCAATTTGAAACAGAAATGCAAAATTATCAAAATCAAAGCACATTCATCACAAGTCAAAGTGAAATTGCATTTAAAGTTGTGCTTTATCCACAAGATGCCACAACAACAGACTATTCTTATGAGATTTCCAGCAGCATTGCAAAAATTGAGGGAAACAAAATCATCTTCTTGTCACAGGGCAGAGTTTCAATCAAATTTACAAGCGCAGACATATCCCTTGGGCAGAAGTCAAAAACTTACAGTTTCTATTATGTTGGACAAGACATCATTGAAGCGACCCTTGATAAGTCACAAATGCAAAACAACGTGATTTATCTTAAAGCAGGAGAGTCTTTTGACTTTAAACTTGATGTAGTTTATCCAAATGACAATAAAGATATTAAATTTGTGATTAGAGATACTTCTGAAAAACGAAATGATATAAACAAACAGGTCGCAGCCTTTGAAGATGGAACGCTTTATGCACTGAATGGTGGGCAATTTGAGTTTACACTTTTTGCAAACAATCTGAAACTTGACACTCTCACTCTCATCGTGACAAGAGATGCAACTGATATAGTCATTGAAGATGATTTGAAAGTGTATGTTTCGCAGCCAAATTATGTTATAAAGGCTCACGCACTTGAAACAGACACACATCAGGCACTTTTGGGCTATAAAATTGAGGGTGATGCAGTTGCCACAGTCACACCTGACGGCGTTGTTGAGTTTAGCGAATTGGGAAAGGTGTTGGTCACAGTGTATATTGTTGACAATCCATCAGTTTCAAAGACAATTGAAATTGTTTACACAAAACAACTGCAATCAATCAAATTCAGCAGTGTTCAAGACAGCCTTTATGTTGGAGGATATGTGGACATTTCTGTTTTGGCTCAGCCATATGATGCAGAAGAATTTGAATATGAAATCAGCATAGATGATGAAAAGATTGCCACACTCATAAAGCGCACAAATGGTTATCGACTTGTGGGCAGCGCCGAGGGTGAAGTTACAGTCACAGCAAAGGTTAAGGGCAGGGACATTGAAGTTTCAAAACAATTCCATGTTTACAATCGTATTGACGATCTCATGCTTGAACTTGACAATTCTGCCGATCTAAATGGACATGGACAGTATAGAGTGTTTGGAAATTATTTTGTGAATTCAAAAGGCGAAGTTGTAAACACCTATCAAATGAATGTTTCACTCTTCCCAGAAATTTGTTCAAAGGATTTGCTTGAATATTCTTCCAGCAATGAAGCCATTGCCACTGTTGACAATGACGGAATAGTCACATTCCTAAAAACCGGAAAAGTGACAATCACTGTTAAGCAAAAAGTTTTATATGAAGGTGCAATTGTTGCAAGTGACAGTTATGATTTCACTGTGGTTGAAGGAATCAATGTTTACAACTATCAGCAGTTTGAAATTGCAGCAAAAACACTTGAAGAAATAAACAAAGACAGAAAGAAAGATTTTGCCGCCATTATATTGCAGTGTGATGTGATAAGTGGCGAGGGCACCGGCGGAATAAGTTTTGCTTATAATCTGTATGGAAATGGCTATGCACTAGATTTTTCAAAACGCACAGGCGGGAAAAATTGGTCACGCTTTAACATATCCGGCAAGCAAAATCTTGTCATTGACAATGTGATTTTGAGAGCGACATCCTTCTCAAAAGCACAGGAACTTAAAGCTACATACACTTGTGTTGGGGTGTCAGATTCTTCAAATATATTGTTCTACAACACCATTATTGAAAACGCAGAATCAGGTGCGTGGTTGTCAAGTGCGTCAATAAGTTTTGAGGGTTGCATTTTCAGAAATTGCCTTAAAAATGGCATATGCATAAACGGCAACTCTGACAAGGAAAGCGATGTCAAAGTGAAAGACAGCATTTTCACATCAAGTTTGTGCGGAATATGGGTGGAAATGAAGGAAGACGAAAACATGAAAACAAGCAATCTTGTTTTGGAAGGTGAAGTGAGATTTTACAATTGGTCCACTCTTGATCAACTTGAACAGGGGCTTGACATAAAACAAATATTTACAGACGCTGGCGTTTCTTTCGCAGCGGACGGATTCTTCAATCAAGTCAAAGATTTTGTTTCAAAACATAAAGAATTTTGTTACACCTACAACGGAAAAGATTATTACAATCTTGGAGTTATGAGAATCAATGTTGATGCTCTTTCTCAAAAATTTAGAGCCCCACTGAATATGGACAGATCAAAACTGAATGCAAGTTGCAACTATTCAATGTTCAACTTCAGTGGAGTGGTGAATATGGTTGTTACATTGCCGATTGAATTCTCAATACTTTCACTTTCAAACGTAAATCCATTTATAAAACCTGGTGACAGTTATATTGGAGATACTGCTCTGTTGGGCATCATCAGACAGGCTTGCAGATTTTAAATTTTAAAGGAGGGGAAAATGAAAAAACGAATATTCAGCACTTGTCTTATATTCGCTACGCTGGTTTTAGCCTGCGTCTTTTTCTCGTCCTTTAATTTTGCCAGCATTTCAAGGGCAGCAGTCGAGGGTGTTGCGGGAAATAAAATTGTGATGACAGGAATAGCAGGCAGCAGCCCAGACCATTTCTTCCTTGACGGAAGTGGACAAAGCACTCTTGTCAATGCAAAAACAAAAAGCGAAAAAGGGCAGTATTATTATTCCATAACATCAACAGGTGGGCAAAACAGTTCTGGTTGGGGTGAATATAGCCCAACGCCAGATGTCATTGCACTTATTGACAAAGGCCTTGTTTATGCTCAGGCTTCCGCCATAATTTCATCACAACAAACAAACGTTAAAATCACCATTTCCGCAGGAGAGAAATCACAGAGCATAGATGGTGTAAACGGTGAGATTGTCACTCCACTTTTAAAACTTGAAACAGACGAGAACATCAGATTTGCTTTTGAAACCAGCGGAAGTAAAAACAATTTCACCATGACTGAGCCGACAATTCACCTTTACACAATCATTTCTTCTGTAACTTTACAGTTTGACAGCCGCGTTGTCGCTCCTGGGCAAATGATAAAAATAAACGCTTTCAATGACATAACTCAAATTGTTGGCGTAAGTGGAAATTTCATCAGCTTTTCAAAGATAAATCACGAAATAAATTTTGAATTTGTTGAGGGCGGAGAATATGTCGAAATTTTTGGCTCTAGTTTTGTTATCTCAAAGACTGCTCCAGATGGTGCACATATAAAATTCAGGGCTTATTCAAACAAAAATTCATATTCGTCTGAAAAGATATATTCTTCAAACTATGGTGAACTCATAGTTGACGGAAAAGATGTCAATGTGATTGTAAGGACTGATTTCAAAGATCCTGCTGTGTTTATCGGCGAAGGGACTTATGCTTCTGGGAAAATGATTGCCTTGGATGTGAAAGAAAAGGCAGGTTTCAAATTTTTGGGCTGGTATTTGGATGGTGAATTTAACGGCACAGATCCACTTGTTGTGAGTGTCACACCGGGGCAAGATATCTATGCCAAATTTAGAAAAGACATCTCAGTCGAGTCGGTTTATATTGGCAGTCGAGTCTATGACGGCACAACCGCTATATCAAACGACCTTGTTTCAATCACACTGTCTGGGGTTGAGATTGGACATGAAGTTTATGCCGCTGACTTTGAATTTCAATATTCAAATCCAAATGTCGGGGAGAGTAAAATTGCGGAAATTGTAAGTGGCATCAGCCTTCAAGGCAAGGATATGGACATATACAAATTGAACACAACAATTTTGCCGCCAGCATATGGCACAGTAACAAAACGGGCTGTGACAGTCACACCAGAAAAAGCATCTAAAGAGTATGGCTATGTTGACCCAATAATTCAATATTCTGTCACAAACATTGTCTATGGCGAAAGTTTGGCGGG
>CANRDW010000023.1 GCA_947629505.1 uncultured Clostridia bacterium | reverse complement strand
GCAAAAATGTCCAGCATCTCTTGGGGTCCCCCGAAAGTGCTTGCCACTTTTGGGGAAAAGGCAAAAACAAATCATAAAGCGATACTTTTTGCCAAAGGCAAAAATGAGCAACAGATGCAGTTTTTGCCGCTGCTAGACGAAAAGGGGCACACGGGGAAAACGAATTTTAGGCATTAGGAAAACTTGTTTTCCGTGCTGCCGTCAAAATTTTAGTTGTCGCCCGTGTTTTTCCTTAAACCTTATAAAATAAAAATCAAAATTTATCACATTAAACACCATGCACAAGAGCGCAAACATCACAACTCCAACGCAGCAAGAGATTGCTATGTCAAAAAACAGTGGCAAAACATATGACAAAAGCGAACTTAAAAAAGACACCGTTGCCGTGACGGGAATTGACAGCAAAATCATCAAAATCAAATCCTTTTTGATGGCGTATTTGATTTTAAGTTTTCTTTTAAGCATAAGCATGTTTAAAAGCAAACTCACAAGGCTGGAAAGCCCCATTCCCAAGATGAGAGCGTTTATTCCAATAAATCTTGGCAAAATCAAAATGCACAAAAAAAGGAAAACTTCGCCGGCAAGATAGTTGAAAAAAGATTTCACTTCAAGCCCAACCGAGTTTGAGATTGCCGAGATGATGTTTCCAACGCCCATTGGAATCATAAGCCACGCAGAATATTGCAAAAGTGTGCCGGAAAGCACATTGTTATACAAAAGCAAGCCAAATTTGTCGCCTATTGCAATGAAAGTTGGAACAATCCAAAAAGAAATGAAAAGTGCAAACAACACAGATGACGACACGCGTTTTTGGATGTGGTCGTTGTCATTTTGCACCATTGCCATTGAGATGTCCGGCACAAGAGCCGTGGAAAGTGAGCCGATAAGTGCGGTTGGCAGATAAAGAAAAGGAATTGTCATGCCAAACGCCACGCCATACAAACTCATTGCCTGAGAGGAGGTGAAGCCCGCCGCGATGAGCTGTGCAGGCAGAATAAGTGCCACAAGCGGCTGAACAAAACTGCCAACAACTCTCACTCCCGTGATTGGAGCGGACTGACGAATGAGTTTTTTGTAAATTTTTGACGGCTTGTTCATTTTGCCGCCATAGAAAAAATACAACAGCACCACAAAGATTGCCGAAAGCACACAAGAGAGTGTGAAACTCCACGCAACCGACATGGCATATTGAATTGCGCTCATGCCAGAAGCCAAAATCAAAACACAGATGACGATTTTGGACACTTCTTCAAAAAGTTCGGTGGCACACAAGCCAAAATAATTGTCGCTGCCCCACATTGCCCCACGGAAAACGCAGTAAACAGACGAGAAAATCAGTGACGGAAGCAGAATAATCAAAATGTTGATGCAATTTTCATCCGTGAAAAGATTTGCAAAGAGATTTCTAAAAACAAAAATCACAAGACACAAAATCACACTCACGCTAAGCCCAACAATCAAACTTGTGGACACCAGACTTCCCGTTGCTTTTTTGTTGGAGTGAACGCGATAACTTGCCGTCATTCGTGAAATGATAAGCGTGAAGCCGCTTGACACGATTGTCATTAAAACCATAAACACCGACATTGCCACTTGATACAGCCCAAGCGCCTCCGCCCCTATTTGCCGCGAGAGATAGATGCGAAAGAAAAATCCCAAAAAGCGTGTGAGAAAGGTGAAAAGCGTGATGATAACAAAATTTTTTAAGATTGATTTCATACAAAATAATTTATAAGAATTTTTGGACAAATATGCAAGTAATATAAATTAAGGAGTTTTTATGATTGAAAAAACAACCTTTCCTTATTATAGAGTGAAAAAAGATGAAAATTTGAAAATCATCTCTCAAAAATTTGGCATCGACAGCACAAAAATTTTGCTTGACAATCAAATGTCGCCAAAACAAATCAAAGAGGGTGTTTTTATCATATTAAAAAAAGAGTGATCACTCTTTTTTATCAATTTTCTCATCTTTTTTAGGCTTTTTTGCAGATTTTTTTGTTTGTTTTTCAATTTTTTCTTCGCTTTTTTCTTCAATTTTGTTTTCTTGTGGCGTTTCTTCAACTTTTTCAGTTTGTTGTTCTGCCACAACTTTCTTTTCAGTTTTCTTGTGCGAAGAGAAATATTTTTTCATAAAGTTTTCAATCTGATCCCTATATTTATATGAAAGGAAAATCAAAACGCCCACCACAACAATTATCACTGCCCAAACTGCAAGCCCCCAGCCGTGATATGGAATGATTTGACCGCTTCCGATGTAACAAGTCAAGAAAATGCCAATAGGACGCGCAATCAAGTTTGTGACAACAAAGAATGTCCAACTCATATCTGTCAGCCCTGCCACCAAACAAAGCACATCATCTGGAAATGCCGGCAAAACCATCATCACAAAAAAAGAATATTTTGCCTCGGTAAGAAACTTCACCCATTTTTCGCAGGTTTCTTTGCCAACCATAAATTCCACAAGCCTTCTGCCAAAAACTCTGCCCAAAAAGAACGCAAACACGCTTCCAAGCATTATGCCCGCAAGCGACAAAAGTGCCGTTTGAAGTGGACCATAAATCAAAACCCCCGCAAGCGTTGAAACGGTTGACGGAATTGGAAGAAATGTCACCTGCAAAAACTGAATGAAAACAAAAACAAATCTCCCCCAAAAGCCAAGTGACAGAATAAGTGAACGGATTTTGTCAACCGAATTGATGTATTCCCATGCACCCGTCCAAACCAAAATAAAATAAGCAAGTGTAAGCACTGCCGCCAAAATAACAAGCACCAAAGTTGTCCTTAAAATCTTTTTTTTCAGTGTCAGTTCTTGCTTTTCTTTCATTTTTTATATTATATTCTCCAAATTTTTAGTTATGGATTGAATTTGCTTGGATTTGTCTTTTCAAGTTTCGCCCTAACTGCCTCTTCGTTTTCTTTTGTCACTTTTTGCGGCTTGATTATCTTGACATCACTCACCGGAATGCTCATGCTCGGAGCAGGCTCTTCCACGCCCTCCATGACAATTCCGTCTTGTGGCTGATAAAAGTCATGTCTTATCTTTTTCTGCCCAACAAGTTGCCCGTCTTGATAATATTCAACAAATCCCTTGCTTTCATATCCTTCTCGAGGATATTTTACACGAAAATACTCACCTTTGTAAAGTATTTTGCTTGAATATTCGCCTTTTTCATCCGAAACAACCCTATCTCCGCCATGTGGCAAAATTTTGACAAGTTCGCTTCTTGTTTTGATTTCTTTGCCATCTTCAAGCTTCTGTCCATAGATTTCCACTCCCACTTTTTGGCTGTCTGAGAAAGTTTTGATGTAAAGCGGAAAATCAAAGTTGTTTTTAAACACCAAATCACTGTAACTGCCCGAAACCATGGCGTCAAAAGAAAGTGGAACATATGACGCCGGCAAAGAATGGTGATTTACAGACAAAACATCCACATCCGCCAAAATAAGTGCGTTGTAAAGCGTGGTCGATGCCTGACAAACTCCACCGCCAACGCCGTCAACATACACTCCACCCACAATGATATGTGCGGATTTATATCCGTTTTCAACCGTGCGCGCACCCGTTGTTTCGTTGAAAGAAACGCTCTGCCCCGGCTCAACAACAAGCCCGTTGAACGCTTCAAGCGCCCTTTTGACATTGTTTTTTCTGTCCGCCGAACTTGTAGCATAACTTGTTGAAAAAGCGCTTCTAAGCCCCACACTGTTTTTGAGTTCGTCCAAATCAATTTCGTTTTCAATCTCAATGATTGGAATTTCAATTTCCACTTTTTTGGAATTTTTAAGCGCAAGGTCGATGTCCTCATACAGTTTGTCGCGATTGACAATGACTGCATTTTGCCCCGGGTCAACTTTAAACACCTCTTCTTCATTTGGCTGAAAAACCAAACTTGCGCGCACGCTTTCTCTTTCCACCTCTTTGATTATCTCGTCAAGTTTACTGTCCATGCTGCCCAAAACTTTTGTGTAAGACACAGTAAAATCTTTGCCATTCGCTTTAATCTCTTTTTCTTTTTTTAAGTTTTGAAAAAAGTTGCCGTCTTTTCCATAGCGCGAAATCTCTTTGATGACAGGCTGAATTTTGTTGGTCACTTCAAAATCATTGCCATAAAGTGTCCATGTTTTGTCCTTGCTTTTCAAATTTACTTCAAGTTCGTTTTTGCCCTCAAGCATATCTGTTAGCACAACATTTTCCGCCTCCGCAATCGACATTCCAGAAACATCTATGCCGTTTATCTTTGTGTTTGCATAGAATCTTTCTTTGCCCGTGATTGTGTTTTCAAAGAAAAGTTGACAAGAAAATAAAAGCACAACGGCAACTGCCGCAGCTCCTAAACACCACAAAAATCCACCTTTTTTTCGTGAATTTTCTTTATTTTTTGTTGTTTTTTTGTTGTTTTTTGCATTTTTCATATTTCTAGTATGTTTAAAGAAAACAAAAATATTAAAAAACCAGCAAAGTTTGCTGGCTTAAAAATTTATAAGATTTTTTTCAATTTCACCTAAAAGAATTTGTTTTTCATTTTTGATTGCACCATCAAAAACTTTGCTCAACAGATTTTTCAAAATGCGCTGAAAATTTCGCTTGTCAATCTGTGGAAAATTCTTTTCAATATCGTCCTCTTCAATTGCCAAATCACCAAGTTTGATTGTGAGATTGTGCTCTATGATATATTGATAGAAAAAATTGTATTTGCTTTGAATATGCTTGGATTTGCACCCCAAAAGTGGATAGATATTCTCCCAATTTTCAAAGTGTTGCAAAAAATATTCTTTGTTTTCAACGCCGTCAAGAGCGCTGTAATAGCCTGAAAGATAATCAAAGATGTCTTTTGCAGAATTTGTGCTAAGCCCAAACTGCTCTTTTAAAAGTTTTAAAACAAAAACTTCCAAACATTCAGGTTTAACACTGTCGATAATGTCAATCAAAAGCCCCAAAAATCTGTCTTTGCATTTAAACACCATTTTGTATTTAATGTTTTCTCTTTCAAGTGAAAAACTCTGCCAAACACCAAGTTTATTTAAAAGGGCAAGCGCTTTTTTGTAACTTGCATTTTTCAAGCCATATCTTTTTTCACAATAGAGGATTTTTTCAATTTCAAGATATTTTCTTGCACCCTGAATATCCTTTAAATTTGCAACATAAGTCTTGGCAGATTTAAGCGTTTGTTTGTCAATTTTAAAGCCAAGTTCGCCGGCAATTCTCACCATGCGCAGAATTCTTTCGCCGTCATTTTTAAGCACATTTTCGTTTATTTGACGAATTATTTTTGAAGAAGTGTCAACAATTCCATGAAACAGGTCAACGCACTCGTCTTTGTTTATGTTGTAATAAATCGCATTGACTGTGAAATCTCGCCTTGCTGCATCTTCCTGTAAATTTTGTGTAAATTCGATCTTGTTTGGACAATGCGTGCCGTCATTTTCTGGATAACTTTCCTTGCGAAAAGCGGTGTATTCAAAACTTTCATCGCCAATTGTTATCACAAGCGAACCAAATTTGATGTTTTTGATTTTAACAGAAAATTCACTGCCCGCAAGACGCGTGAGAACTTCCTGTGCATCCACAGAAGAGCATATATCAACATCGCCACCGTCTAGATGCAAAATGCGATTTCTGACATAGCCGCCCACAACATACAAATTTTCAGGAAAAAATTTTGACAACTTTTTCAAATTGTCTGAAACTTCAATAAACATTCCGCCTCCGCATATATAAAAAATATATAATAAAACAACTGAAAAAGTCAAATATTATTTGACATTTTGCCAAAATTTTAATATCATTAAAGTTGTATATGAGAAAGTTAAAAACATCCAAGAAAAAGCAAATATTACAAGACATTCCAATCGTCCGCTATCAGACTGATAAAGACCATGGCTTGTCTGAAGAGCAGGTGTCCGAACGTGTCGAACACAAACTTGTCAACGACACAAAAATCAAAACATCAAACTCATATCTTTCAATCATTTGCAAAAATATTTTCACAGTGTTCAATCTCATTTGGCTTGTGATTGCAATCGCCCTTATGTGCGTTGGTGCATGGGGAGATCTCTTATTTTTGTTTGTTGTCATTGCAAACACGGCAATCTCAATTTTCCAAGAAATTAAAGCAAAAGTGACTGTTGAAAAACTTTCCATGGTCACCGTTCCAAAAATCAAAGTTGTGAGAATGGGCATCACGCACGAAGTGAAAGGTGAAGATTTGCTTTTAGACGATGTCGTGATTTTGGAAAACGGAAATCAAATCCCTGCCGACTGCATAATCATTGACGGCAATGTTGAAGCAAATGAAAGTTTGCTGACCGGAGAGAGCAATCTCATCAAAAAACAAATTGGCGACACACTTTTGGCGGGCAGTTTTTTGGTTTCAGGCATGTGTTATGCAAGGATTGATAAAATCGGCAAAAACAACTATATTCAAACTGTTGCAGAGCGCACAAAAGACTTTAAACCTCAAACATCCAACCTTTTTAAAGACTTAAACAGCCTTATCAAAATCATCATTTTGATTTTAATTCCACTTGGCGTTTTGACCTTTTGCAAAGAGTTTTACATGCTTGGCACAAACATGCAAGATTCCATCACAAGCACAAGTGGTGCGCTCACAGGCATGATTCCAGCGGGAATGTATCTGTTGATCACTGTTGGGCTTTCTGTTGGCGTGATTAAACTTGCAAGAAAGAAAACCCTTGTGAAAAATCTCTATTCAATTGAAATGCTTGCGCGTGCAAATGTGCTTTGCCTTGACAAAACAGGCACAATCACAGACGGAACAATGAAAGTTGTGGACGTTTTCCCACAAAATAATGTGCAACTTGGCCACATAAACACCGTTATGAAGCACATTTTGGCAAATCAAAAAACAACAAATGCCACATCGGTTGCGCTTGTTGAACATTTTGGCAAAGACATCAATGAAAAGGCAAAAAATGTTGTAGAATTTTCTTCTCAGCGCAAATATTCGGCAACAACCTTAAACAACAATAAAACTTATTATATAGGTGCGGTTGGCTTTATAAAATGTGCCGTCACTGCCGCCCAAAAGAAAGAGATGAGCGCCCTTATGGAAAAGGGCCTCCGTGTCATTGCACTTGTGGAAGATTCAAATCCATACAGCGAAAAAACTGCGGGCAAAAAAGGAAAACTTTTGGCATTCTTTGCACTTGAGGACCACATAAGAAAAGATGCCGTTGAAACAATCGCTTGGTTTAGACTCAACAATGTGGATGTGAAAATCATCTCCGGAGATGACGCACTCACCGTTTCCAAAATTGCAAAGCGCGTGGGCGTTGAAAACAGCGACAAATTTATTTCGCTTGAAAATATGAGCCTTCAAGAAGTGGCACAGATTGCAAATAAATTCACCGTTTTTGGCAGAGTTACGCCCGAACAGAAACATGTCATCATCAAAACACTCAAAACACAGGGCAACACTGTTGCAATGACCGGCGATGGCGTGAATGACACACTTGCGCTTAAAGAGGCAAACTGCTCAATCGCCATGGCAGACGGAAGTGAAGTTGCGCGCAACATCTCACATCTTGTGCTTATGGACAGCAACTTTTCAGCCCTGCCAAGCATAGTGAAAGAGGGCAGACAGATTGTCAACAACGTGCAAAATTCGTCAGTTTTATACTTAATGAAAACACTGTTTACAATCATGCTGTGTGTGACAACACTTGTTTTAGGCATAAGTTATCCATTCTCGCCAAAACAACTTTTGCTTTTAGAGATGTTTGTGATTGGCCTGCCATCCTTTGTGCTGACATTCCAGCCAAACAACGAACTGATCAAAGGAAATTTCATTCCGCAAGTTTTGAAAAAGTCAATCCCGTGCGCACTGCTACTTTTTATCAATATTTTGATTGTGCTGATTTTGGACGACCACACCCCAACACTCACCACAACTGAATTTGAAAGCCTTTCAACCATGCTTTTCACCTTTATAGGCTTTGTAAATCTTGTGTGGGTTTGCTGGCCACTGAATTGGCTCCGCACCGCGTGCATAACAATCTCCGCCGTGTTTATAATCTCCGCAATTTGTGGCTTCTCAAGGTTCTTTAAAATCACAGAATTCACATTCCCTGTAATGACAACACTCATCACGATGCTGTTGTGCTCAATAATCATAGTTGTTGGAATTTACTCCTTCAAACAGTGGTATATACGAAAATACAGCGAAGAATTTGCGGGCGGCGAAAAGAATTTCTGGAAAATTGTCAAAAACAAATTTAGACACAGACAACTCAAAAAACACACCCCAAAAATCACAAATGAGAGTCCTGATGCACCAGAGATTGTGATTGAAGAAAAGCCGAAAAAGAAAAGAAAGCAAAAAGAAGTCACAGAGCAAGTTGAAACACCAAACACTGAAATTGACACCAAAGCAACAAAAAATGTTGAAAAAAAGCCAAAAACAAGTGAAAAAACTGAAAAACCTGCTGAAAAACCTGCGAAAAAAGTCACTGCAAAAACTGTGGAAAAAACAACAAAAAAGCCAACAGACACAAAGCCTGTCAAAACAACAACAAAAAAGAAAAAAGAGTGAATTTCACTCTTTTTATTTTTGTTTTGGATGCTGTTCGGGATTGTTTGGCGTGACATTAAAATCAAGGTTGAAATCGCGGCCAATTTCTTTAACTGCGCCTAAATATTGCAAATATCTTTCAACATTTTCCGTCTGTTGAATTTTTCCATCCTTAATTTGCTGTCTTATCAAATCTGGAGATACAAGAAATTCAATTTTTTCTATATATCCTTTTTCTGCCATATCTTTTTCCACAATTTGCTTTTGAGCTTCTTTGTCTGGCAAAGTTGGAATAATGCTGCTGCCAATCACCATCAAATCTTCAAGAAGTCGGTCATAATCTTTTTGAGTTGGGTGTGAATTTTTGTTAAAATCTCTCTTTATGGTGTTTTGAAGATTGTTTTTTAAGATGTCTTCAATTAAAATTGCTTGCAACTTTTGAATATTTTCCACAGCATTTTTTTGTTTAATTTTGTTTGTATCTAATTCTTTCTGCAAAGATTCAATTTGTTTTTCGATCGCTTCTTTGCCCTCCTTCACTGTTGTTTTTGCAAGTTGTTTTTTTGCATTTTCTATATTATCTAAGATTTTATTTTTTTCTTCTCTTATTTCAGGAATCTTTGAAAGCGTGTCAGCAACAACTTTCAGCGGCGATGAACTTGCATAGATTTCAATTTTGGCTAAAGCACCAAATTTTGCTTGCTTTACATCCACAAGATAAGGAAGTGACAAATCCCCCTCAGATGAGATTCTCACCAAATTGGCGATGTTGTTTTCAAGAATATATCCCGATGAAGTTTGCCCGCGCACGCCAAACCTTGCGTCATTTATTTCTGCAACGCATTTGGAATAGCAGTTTTTTAATCCACTTATCTCAAGGGCAAGATTTTCAGTCATCCCCTCGTTTAATGAAGTTGTTGTTGTATCATTCGGTTTAAAAAATCCAAGCATCATTCCATTGTCCGAAATAGCATGCAAAATTTCATGCACAAGACATTCTTCTGTCATCATTTTTTTGAAATCATCTTCGCTTTCAAAATCGGTCAATTTATATGACGAAAGTGCATTTTCAATATTTGATTTAAGTTTGTTGTTGAAAATTTGAATATTTCGCTGACTCGGACTGTATTTAGCCATTGCAGTTTCATTTGGATCGAAATTTTCTGAAAAGTTCACTTCACTCACATTTCTTGCAATTCTTCTGTGAATAAGTTGTGAAATTGTGTATTCTTTCAGTCTTGAAGGGAACGCAAATTCATCTGGAATTACACTTGCAGGAATTTTTGTGTCTGGGAATTTTGTTTTATAAAATTCTTCTATTTTCAAAAGTGCAGACACAAACAAATCATCGTCAAATCCACTTGGGAGCGTGCCGATAACCCCTTTAAAGCCAGCAAGCAAATTCTTTTTTCTTTCTTGATAATTTTCAACTTTTGTATATTTAATTTTTTCCATAATCCCTCTCCTTTTCTTATTTTATAACGGGGGGGGAGTTGTCAAGTTTTTTTGCAAATTTTGTCATTTTTAGGTCAAAAAAAGAGTGATTTTTCACTCTTTTTATTTATCTTCGTCTTCGTCAAAAAGTTGACCCAATTTTTCGTTGGCCTCAATCAACAATCGTTTTAGGTTTGTAAAACGAGTGGCGGTGTATTTATTTGAAACCATGCGTTTAAGATATTGTTTTTCGCCCACCAAAACCACCATTTTTTTCGCACGTGTGACGGCGGTGTAGATTAGATTTCTTGTTAAAATTATGCTTGGCCCCGCGATTGCTGGGATGATGATAACATCAAATTCGCTGCCCTGACTTTTGTGAATTGTGATTGCATATGAAAGTGAAAGGTCGCCAAGGTCGATGCGCGTGTATTTGCACACTCTGCCGTCTTCAAACTCCACAATAACTTCGCCCGTCTGAGGGTCAATCGTTTGAATGAAGCCAATATCTCCGTTGAACACGCCCTTGCCCGTTTCAACTGCAAAAAGCCCCTGTTTTTTCCATTCAAGGTCATAGTTATTTGCCATTTGCATAACTTTGTCACCCTCGCGGAAAATAGTGCGTATAAATTCAAGTTCACGCTTCTCCGGTGACGGCGGATTGATTGCTTCTTGCAAAACTTTGTTTAAGTTTTCAATGCCGCAGACCCCTGCTTTAAGTGGCGCAAGCACCTGAATTTGTTTTGGGTCCATTTTAAGATATTTTGGCAGCCTTTTTGTTGCAAGTTCCAAAATCGTGTCTTTGATAAGTTCCAAATCATTTTTGCTTTCAAAGAAAAAGTCCAAACTTGTGTTGTCAATAAGTGGCATTTTGCCTTCGTTGATAAGGTGTGCATTTGTGATAATCAAACTCTTTTCATCTTGCCTAAAAATCTTGGAAAGCATCGCATATTCGATGATTCCACTTCCCAAAATGTCCGCAAGCACATTGCCCGGCCCGACAGACGGCAACTGATCTTTGTCGCCCACCAAAATAAGTTTGCAATCTCGTGGCATGGCCTTTAAAAGCGATGCCATAAGCGAAACATCAACCATGGACACTTCGTCCACAATCACGCAGTCGGTTTTAAGCGGATTGCTTTCGTTGTGAACAAAAAAACTTCTGTCGTCCTGCACGGCATTCACTTCCAAAAGTCTGTGAATGGTCTTGGCCTCACAGCCCGTGCTGTCACTCATGCGCTTCGCCGCACGTCCCGTTGGCGCAGAAAGCGAAACGTGTTTGCTTTGCGCCTGCAAAATCTCCAAAATACACTTTATTATCGTGGTTTTACCCGTCCCGGGGCCGCCCGTAATCACAAACACACCGTTGTTTATCGCCCCAACAATCGCGCGCTTTTGTTCTTCATGAAAGGTTATGTGGTTGCGCTGTTCAAAACTTTCAATTTCTTTGCTGACATCCCACTTTTCTTCTTTGTGACACACGGCAAGCCACATGAGTTTTTGCGCAATGATGTTTTCAAAATAATAATACTTGCACAGCATGACAATTTCAACTCCGTCAACAAAAGTTGAAACGGCGGTTTTGTCCATGCACAAACTTTCAAACGCATCGCGAAAGACATCTTCATTTTCATCAAGCGAAAGTTCCAAAGCATTTGCCGCCTCGTCAAACAGCATCTTTTTAGGCAAATAGGTGTTGCCATTTTTCTCGCAAGAAGTCTTTAAAACATGAATGATGCCCGCCCTCACTCTAAACGGCGAAGTCCTTGGAATGCCAACATTTTGCGCAATCTTATCGGCGGTCAAAAAGCCGATGCCGTCAATGTCCTCCACAAGTTTGTAAGGGTTGTTTTTGACAATTTCTGTGGTCTTTTCGTGATAAATATTGTAAATTTTAAGCGCCATATTGGTTGAAATATTGAAATTTTGAAGATACATAATCGTGTTTTGCACTTCGCGGTGTTCTTTAAATGAAAAACCAATTTCAACCGCTTTTTTCTCACTTATGCCCGAAATTTGCGCAAGTTTCTGCGGTGAATACTCCAAAATATCCAAAGTTTCTGTGCCAAATCGCTCTACAATTTTTTTTGCAGTAATCGGCCCCACGCCGCGAATAAGCCCACTGCCCAAATATTTCTCAATCCCCGCCAAACTCTTTGGCAAAGACATTTCATATGATGAAAAAGCATATTGAACGCCGTATTTCGTCTTTTCAAACTTGCCGTCCAAAGTCACCTGTGCGCCAATTTTCACATCAATAAATTTGCCTACAACCGTCACAACGCTGTCGTCTTTTTCAAGGCGTGCAACCGTGTAGCCGTTTTCTTCATTGCGATAAACTATATCTTCAATTGTCCCTGTAAGTGCCATAGTTATATTTTAAAGTTTTTTGAGATTAAAATCAAGCAAAATGTGGATATGTATAAAATAACTTCGCCCGCACAAACTATGTTTATGAAAAAAATGAAGAAAATTTTGATATTCGTCTGCCTTTCATGTGCATTATTTTTAGCAGGCTGTAATGAAAAAGAACTCCCGCCCGCAACCATCGTTCGCGACGATGCAAGAACAGGCGGCAGCATAAGTTTTGTGTATGACAAACACACCAAAACCGTCACTGTCGGCGGCCAAGATGAGATCATTCAATATTCGTCCGATGAAATCTCACAAGGCACACGCGTTGGGCTTAAAGTGACTGCGCCAGATGAGAACATTGATTTAAGCACGGCAAAACTTGAAATGAACGACCAAAACTACACAAATTTCATGGAGAAAATCAACGACACCCCACAGCGCTTTTTTGTAATCTATCCAACGCTCAGCGAAAAAGACAACAATATTTCTTTCACAGTCACCTGGTCGGACGACACCAAACCGCAGACCTACAAAATCACAGTCGCCCCCGGCACAAAGTTTATGTCCCAAACCGGCGAAATGGAATAAATGTGAATAAAAATCGCAACCTTTTGTCCAAAAATAAAAAAAGCACATGAAAATGTGCTTTTTTATTTTTTTAATCATTCTTTTTTAATCAATTTTTCAACAATTCAAACTTTGATTATCTGCCGATCAGACAGCGAACTGTGTTGACAATTGTTAGAAGTGATTGCTGGCCTACGCCCCCTTGTTGACCATTTGGATTTTGAACAGAAGGGTCTTTGCCCCAACCTGGATCAAACTGACTATAATCCGCAGCCCACACTGCGCCAATAATCATAGGAAGGAATATATTGAAAATCAAAATCAACACTGCCACTGCAACAAGTGACAACAGGATGTTGATCAAGCGTTTTTTGTTTTCTTCACGCTGTTCTGCACTGTCTGCCCTTGCCATTTTGATGCCAACATAAACTGCATAAATGCCGCCAGCAGCCCCAACAAGCCCCAAAACAACCCACATAACCATTGTTAAAATGTTCATCAAACCTGGAACCCAACCTGAAAATACAGTGTCTTTTAGAGCCCCATTAGCTTCAAATAACTCTTTCCAGGAAGCAATTAACATCAAACCATTCATAAATTTATCCTCCAATAATTTAAAATTATTGTTTTCAAAATCGGCAAGAAATATTCTTGCTTTTTTGATTACATAATTATCATAGCACAACAAAAAAAATTTTCCAAACGATTTAACAAAAAAAATTAAAAATTTTTAAAAATATTTTTTTTAATATTTTTTTAGACATTTTTCTCGCCCGAAAAACCGAACGAAAAATATTTTTTTAATTTAATTTTATTTTTAATTTTGTTCTTGCAACGGCGCTTACATAAACATTTTTAACTTTATTTTTCAAAAGCCCGCTGCAGAAACTGAGTGTTGCGCCCGTTGTCATAACATCATCAACAATCAAAACATTCATGTTTTTGTTAAGGTCAATCTTCTTCAATTTGTAAAGCCCAACAATATTCTTTTGTCTTTCAGCAAAGTTTAAGAATTTTTGCGCAGTCGCCTCTTCTTTCACCTTTTCAAAGGCGTCCACCACAGGAACATCAAGAATTTTGCCAAGTTCTGTCGCCAAAAGTTGTGACTGATTGAAACTTCTTTCTTTCAATTTCTTTTTAGTCAGTGGAATGAAAGTTATGAAATCAATCTTCAAATCCTTTAATTTCTTGGCAAGACAAATTGCATAGCCTTTTGCCAAATAGCGTTTGTTGTCATTTTTGTAAGAGAGAACAGAATTTTTCACAACGCCCTCGTACACAAACGCACAAAACGCCTTTTTAAAATTTGGAACATGTTTTCTGCAATTGTCACACACCTTTGCCTCGTCATCAATTGGTGTGTCACAAATTATGCATCTGTGCCCATCGTTGACTTGAATTATCTTTTCACATTCAGCGCAATAAGGTTTTTCATAAAAATTTGGTATATCATTTTCACAAAACAAACACTTGATGTCGTCTGGGAACATCATATAATCAAATTTTTTGTGCATTTTCTTGAAAAATAATGAAAATTTTGTTTCTTTTTTCGACTTTTCGCAATTTTTGTCCATACTCAAATTTTAATAAACTTGACGAATTTTGTCAACCAAAGAAAAATATTTTCAAAAATGCTTGACTTTTATTTGTGATTTATATTATACTTACATCGTGTCAAATTTGTGGCCCCGTGGTCAAGCGGTTAAGACACCGCCCTTTCACGGCGGTATCATGGGTTCGAATCCCGTCGGGGTCACCACCTAAAAATCCAGCGTCAGTCTGGATTTTTTTACTCTTCACTATTTTCTTTGCGTCCCCGACGGCGATTGCTTTGCAATCGTGTGTGCATCCGCACACGATTCGAACCCAGAGGACTTCGTCGTGGATGCCCTTGCAAGCAAGCATCCCACTCCTCGTCATCATTGGGTTCAACAAACTTTATTTAAAAAGTTAACGGGGTCACCAGCTAAAAAATCCAGCGTCAGTCTGGATTTTTTTACTCTTAACTCTTCTCTTTTCACTTTTCACTTTTCAATTTTACCATTTCTTTTCACTCTTCTCTTTTCACCTTTCACTTTTCACTTAATATCTTCTTCAAAAATTGCCCAGTGTAACTGTGTGGATTTTTTGCAATCTCTTCTGGCGTGCCTGTGGCAACAATCGTGCCGCCTTCGTCCCCGCCCTCAGGGCCAAGGTCAATGATGTAATCGGCGCATTTAATCACATCCAAATTATGTTCAATCACCACAACGCTGTTGCCCTTGCCAATAAGTCTTTGCAAAATTGCAATAAGTTTTTTCACGTCAAACATATGAAGGCCGGTTGTCGGCTCATCCAAAATATAAAGGGTTTTGCCGGTGTCCTTGCGAGAAAGTTCTGCGGCAAGTTTCACACGTTGCGCTTCGCCGCCCGACAGTGTCGTTGCGGGCTGTCCAAGTTTGATATAAGAAAGTCCAACGTCATAAAGCGCCTGGATTTTTGTTTTAATTGCCGGAATATTTTCAAAAAATTTCAGTGCTTCTTCAACGGTCATGTCCAAAACATCGCTGATTGTTTTGCCCTTGTATTTCACTTCAAGCGTTTCGCGATTATAGCGTTTTCCGCGGCAAACTTCACACGGCACAGTTATATCTGGCAAGAAATACATTTCAATTTCTTTCACGCCCGCGCCTTCGCACGCTTCGCAGCGCCCTCCCTTGACATTGAATGAAAATCTGCCAGATCCAAACCCGCGCATTTTTGCATCATTTGTTGCTGCAAAAAGTTCTCTTATCGGCGTGAACACACCCGTGTAAGTGGCAGGGTTCGAACGCGGCGTTCTGCCAATCGGTGCTTGGTCGATTGAGATAACTTTGTCCAAAACTTCGTCGTTTTTAATCTCTTTAAACTTGCCAAGTTCCAATTTGCTGCCGTTTAAAAGGTTGGAAAGATACGGATACAACACGCCGTTGATAAGGCTGGATTTTCCGCCACCTGAAACGCCGGTGATAAGCGTCAAAACGCCGGTTGGAATGTCAACGTCTATATTTTTAAGATTGTTTTGTTTTGCGCCAACAATATGCACAAAATCCACAGGTTTTCTGCGCGTTTTTGGAATTTCAATCTTCTCTTCGCCACGCAAAAACTTGGCAGTCACTGAATTTTTGCTTTTCATAACCTGCTCAACTGTGCCTTGTGCAACAATTTCGCCGCCGTGAATGCCCGCATATGGCCCAACATCCACAATATAGTCCGCCGCCCGAATGGTGTCCTCGTCATGTTCCACCACAATAAGTGTGTTGCCAAGGTCTTTAAGGCGTTTAAGCGTGTTTAACAGTTTTTCGTTGTCACGCTGATGCAAGCCTATTGACGGCTCGTCCAAAATATACAAAACGCCCACAAGGCCGCTTCCAATTTGAGTGGCAAGCCTGATTCTTTGCGCCTCGCCGCCCGACAAACTCTCCGCCGAGCGATTGAGAGTGAGATATCCAAGCCCGACATCTTGCAAAAAGTTGAGTCTGGCGTTCACTTCTTTAAGAATTGGCTCTGCGATTTGCATCTTCGTTTTGGAAAGTTCCAAATTTTCAAACATAGGAATAAGCGTTTTTATGCTGTTGTCACAATAGTCCACAATATCTTTGTGATTTATTTTCACAGCAAGCGCACTTTCGTTGAGGCGTTTTCCGTGACATTCGCAGCAGGTGAGTTCTCTCATAAAACGCCCAATCTCCCACTTTGTCCATTCGGATGTGGCTTCTTTATATCTTCTTCTAAGATTGTTGACAATGCCCTCAAAGTTCACTGAAAGTGGGTGTTTTCCAGAACCATTGTTTACAACAATGTCCACTTTTTCGTCACAGCCATAAAGCAAAATGTTCTGCTTTTCTTTGGACAGTTTTTTGACGGGCGTTGTCATGCTTATGTCATATTTTTTGCACACGCCGTCAAGATAAGCCTTTGCCATACTGCCCTCTTCCACTCGCCAGCCCGTGTTGTTGAAACAGCCCTCATTGATTGAAAGGTCGGCATTTTTAAGCACAAGCCCCTCGTCAATGTCCATGGTGTATCCTAAGCCCAAACAGTTTGGGCATGCCCCATATGGCGCGTTGAAAGAGAAAAGGCGCGGAGAGATTTCTTCAAGCGTCCAACCGCACTCTGGACAGGCATAGTTGGTGGAGAAAAGTTCGCTTTTTTCGTCATGTTCAACCGTCACAAGCCCGTCTGCAAGTTTCAGTGCTGTTTCCAAACTGCCCGTAAGGCGTGTGTCTTTGCCGTCTTTGAGCGTGATTCGATCGACCACAACAGATATATCACTCCGGTTCATCGGGCTGAATTCCATACGCATCTACGTGGGCGGCAACAAC
>CANRDW010000022.1 GCA_947629505.1 uncultured Clostridia bacterium | reverse complement strand
TCAATTTCTTTAATCAAAACTTTTGGCTGGCTGACTTGAAATTCATATCCGTCACGGCGCATATTTTCAATCAAGATTGAAAGGTGCATTTCGCCGCGTCCACGCACTTTAAATTTGTCCGCAGTGTCGCCGTCCTCAACTTTAAGTGAAAGGTCTTTGACTGCCTCTTTGTAAAGGCGGTCACGAAGATGACGAGACGTCACAAATTTGCCTTCACGCCCTGCAAATGGGCTGTCGTTGACCATAAAGGTCATTTCAACGCTTGGCTCTGCAATCTTCACAAATTCAATCGGCTCGATAAGCCCTTCTTCACAAATTGTGTCGCCAATTGTCACATCTTCAAGCCCGGCAACACAGACAATTTCGCCCACTTTTGCCTCTTCAACCGGCACACGTTTTAAGCCCTCATACACAAACAAACTTACAATCTTGGATTTGACTTTTTTGTTTTCATCATGATAGTTGCAAACAACAACATTTTGCCCAACTTTAATCTGCCCCTGTTCCAATTTTCCAACGGCAAGTTTGCCGACATAGTCGTTGTGTTCTGCGGCAGAAATCAAAAGTTTAAGCGGCTTTTTTTCATCGCCGACTGGCGCTGGAACATGGCTTATGATTGTTTCAAAAAGTGGTTTTAAATCTGTGCCCTTTTGAGTGTAATCTGTGGATGCAATCCCAAGCCTTGCAGATGCAAAAACAAACGGGCTGTTGAGTTGTTCATCATTGGCGTCAAGTTCTAAGAAAAGTTCCAAAACTTCATCGATGACTTCTTTTACTCTGGCATCTGGACGGTCGATTTTGTTTATTACAACAACAACTTTCAGTTGAAGCGCAAGTGCTTTTTCAAGCACAAAGCGAGTTTGAGGCATTGGCCCCTCAAAAGCGTCCACAACCAAAAGCACGCCGTCAACCATCTTCAAAACACGTTCTACTTCGCCACCAAAATCGGCGTGTCCCGGGGTGTCAACAACATTTATCTTTATGCCATTATAAATGCAAGAAGCATTTTTAGAGAGAATGGTGATGCCGCGTTCTCTTTCAAGGGCATTGCTGTCCATAACGCGATCTTCAACAACCTGATTATCTCTGAAAACGTTTCCTTGTTTAAGCATTTCATTTACAAGTGAAGTTTTGCCGTGGTCAACGTGAGCGATGATTGCCACATTTCTTATATTTTTGTTTTCCATCTTTTTGTCCTCTAAGCGCCTATTATATCACTTTTTTTTGAAAAAGACAAGGCGCAAAGGGCTATTTTAGAGAAATTTTTGCCATCTTTGGCGATTTTTTCTGCCTGCTTTTTATTAAATATGTGACTATCATGCCCAAAAGCACACCAAAGAGTGCAAACAAATACCAAACTCCCACATTTGGCGCAGTGGCATAAAACAGAATTGTTGGATTGGCTTCTATTTCTTCAGAAGTTTTTATAAACACATTGTGAAAAAAGTTTTTGCCCTGATAAAACATCTCACTTTTAAGCCCCTTTTCCTTGCTTGCAAAGTCATACACAAAAACGCTGTCGTCATACAAACTTAAAACCTGTGAAACGTCTTTTATGTTTTCACTTTCCGCCATGCTTTCAACCGCCATTGTGCAAATTTGTTTTAAATCTTCTGCCGTCTGCAAAGAAAAAGGAAAAGAGATTTGATATGTCGCTTTTTTCACAAAAAAGCCGCTCATTTTTGGCGTCACTTTTTCTGAATTTGAGTTGAAAAATCTTTGCAAAGCGTCACCATCTTCAAACACTATTGAAAATCCCAGCGCATCAATGTCGCTGTAAAGAGTGCAGCCCGACACCCTCACTCCCTCCACTTTTTTGTCTTGATTTTGTTGTGCAAGTGCCTGAACAAAGGACGCAAGATAAAACTTAAAAATTTTTATGTTTTGGGCGCTAAGTCCATACTCGCTCATCTTGTTTGTGTTGAGTGGCAAAGAGTAGGCAAGTGTTGTTTCCTGCCCGTTTGTCTGTCTGATAAGGCGAAAGGAGTTTTCTGAAATTGAAATTGGCTTGGTGCTGTCACATCCGAATAAAAAACATGTAAAAATAAGCAAAAAAAGAATATATACAGATTTTTTCATAATCTATATATACTCTTTTTCATTATTTGTTATTCGTTTGTCACAAAGATTTCTGCAAGGTGTGCGTTGTTTGAGCCGCTGCATGTTGGCATGCCCGTAGTATTTTGACAATTTAAGCATGTTCCACGTGCCAAAACTGCGATTCCACCTGCATACACATCACTGCTTGTAGAATTGCAAGCAACTGAAATTTTGTAATTGTTTGTGCAGCCTGTGATAGACGCATTGTTGAGGCTTGAAACGGCGATTCCTGCAATTTGAACTTGCGTTGTGCCCACTGCACAAGTGACTGAAATGCTTTGATCAACATCTCCAGAAACGCAGCCTTCAATTCTGCCACTTGAATTGTTGTAACAAATTCCGCCAAAGAACATAAGGCATGAATAAGCGTTGTCGTTGAGAGAGATGTTTGCTGAAATTGAACAATTTAAGATTGCGCCAGCCTCTCTGTTGACTGCGGCAACTCCACCATATGCAAGGACAACTCTGCTTGAGCCAAATATGGTTGTGTTAAAGTTTGTAACCTTGATATTTCTTAATGTTCCGCTGTTAAACAGTGTTAAGCCGCCAACAAGAATATTTTGCGAAACAGGGATGGATGCGCCATCACCTTTAAACAGAGCGGACACGTTTAAGTTTCTAATTTCGCCGCTGACTGCTTCAAACAAACTTGCGCCATATTGATATACAATGTCTATTGCAGCGTTGTTTCTTGTTGGCCAAACTTTGCTGTCTTTTGATGAAACTGTGTAAGTTTCAGAAAGCTTTGTGATTGATTTAGCGTTGTAATTTATTTGACAATCGTTCCCCTCAAGAGTGCCTGTAAAGTTGCCCTTAAACAGCAAGCCGTCAACTCTTAAATCTTGTTCTGAATTTGTTAAATTCAACTCTTGTGCATCAATTTGAAAATAATATCTTGCTTCTTCATTTCTTGTCATTGAAGAACTTGCATCTGTAAATCTTGTAAGTTCGCCACTCTTTGTCATGCGATATTGAATGTTTATAAATTGTGTTTCATTTTGAATGATGTATGGATTTGACAAAGTCCCCCAGCCGCTTGCAAACAAGTTGAAGTTGGCACTTGTGCCGTCATATTTTGTTTCCTGTGAAAGCACGCTTGAATTGTTGAGTTTCACTCTTATGCTTATGCCTATGTTGTCGCTTATGATTGTTGGAGTGAATTCTTTGGCTTGCATTGTGTAAATTCTTGTTGTGCCGGTTGAATATGTCACAGTGACATAGAAAGTTGGGTCTGAAATTTCTTCATTGTAATATTCCCATGTGAACTTTTGTGCTGTTTCATCCCACAAAATTGCGCCTTCTTCAATTCCCGCTGAACGTTGCAAGAAGAACTCATCACTAGGGTCGCTGTAAAGGATATTCTCACCCTCTTTTGTCACAACAAACTGCATTGAAACTTTGCTGCTTTCTGTCACAACAATGCATTTATTTCTGTCAAGATTGTTTGCTGAAATTCTGTCTTCACTGTCAACTATATATAAGATGTAATTTTCTTTGTCGAGTTTTATTGTTTCTCCGCCGATTGTCGCTTCGATGGTGTTTTCCATATTTTCAACAATATCAAAATATTTTTTGAAAGTGAGTTCTTCATATTCTCCGCTTGCTCTTGTGTTTATTTCATAGATGCTGTCATCTTCAATTTTTGGAAGTTTTGTCACATCAATAGTTCTTGCATAGGATTTGATTATTTTTGCACCTGAAATTGAAGATGTGTAAATTGCCAAAGTCTGCTTGCCGCTTGGAATATGCTTTTCATTTTTGTTTTTGCTTTCAGTGAAAGTGACGCTGTAGGTGTAATTCCCCGCTTCATCCATTTCGTCATCTTTCTTGACAATATCAAACTGTCCGTCAACTATCTGATTGTCACCATATGCAACAACAAATGCAATCTGCTCTTTTAAGGTGGCTGTTGCTGCAATAGGAGATTTATATTCCCATTTGACAACCCCGTTTTCAACCTTTATTGTGTCGCCTTCAACAGCGTTCATTCTGGTGATGCCGTCAACTGTCACTCCGTTTCCGATAAGCACGCGCATGTCTTCGCTGTCGTCATAAAGCACATAGCCGCTGCCATATTGAGTGCTTCCGTTGTCGTCCTTTTCTATGAGTGGAACGCCAGAACTTGAACTTGTTGAAACTCTTAAAGCAAGTGCCTGAACACGAACTTTGAAGTAGCTCCCGGCAATTTCTGTAAATTCATTTTCTTTGATGTTTGCAAAGTCAAATTGAGTTGAAAGCGTGTAGAAATCCTTTTCATAGATTGTATTTGGCGCGGTCAATGCTTCATCCGCTGCATCGCTGCCTGTTGCGGTGAGTCTGTATTGTGTCACTCTGACTTTATACACAATTTTATTGTTTGTGCCCTCAGTTGTGACAGTGGCGCTTGGCTTGATGGTTGTTGTGCCTGTAACTGCGTTCCATGAAACAACTCCGTTTGCAACATTAAGTGTTTGCACGCTGTTGAGCATTGCAGCAGGAATAGGTTTTGTGTCGCTTGTAAGCGCAACGCCAAGGCTTGCGTCCACATTGTTTTTAAGAATTCTGATTTGATTTCCGCTTTCATCTTTTTCCATTGTGAAAGTGGTTGTTGTCCCGATGTTTGTCACGCCAAAGTTTTTGGCTTGTGTTTCAAAAGATTTAAAATTATAGTTCGGGTCGCTGCTTGCCATATCTGTTATGCCCGCTTCATATATATATGGGCTGTTGTTGTTGACGCGATTTATTGTCATGCTTAAATTTGTTGCGTCATTTGTGATTCTCATTCTGTAAAGGTCATTTTCTGAAGCCGTTTGCGACAAGAATGTGTTGTTTTTTGAGGAATTAATCACCAAATTTCCTTGGTCAACTGCAACATCTGGAGCATATAATTTGTAAACATTTTTAAGCAAATAAACATCTGAATCAACATATTTAACATTGCTTGAATCATTTCCTCTTACAACAAACTTGAATGTCCATGCTCCGCCGTCATAACCTGACAGGTCAAAGTTTGATTCCTCGCTGACACTGTTCACTGTGAAATGATCATCATCTGCATATATGTTTGTCACGCTTTTTGCACGTGTTTTCCAAACAAATTGCCCCTCATTCATTGCAAAAGACATGATATTCAAAAACACAAGTTTGTAATATTCACTTTTACTTGAAACAGAAAGGTCATCGCCAACTGCATACACTTGCAATTCAAAATCTGTGCCGCTTGTGAGGAAACTATCTCCATATGCTCCAACAAGCGAATCTTTGCCGTTGTTGTTGACATAGAACATGAGATATTCGCTTTCCTCATCAACAATATTTCCGGTTTCATCACAGACATAAACTTTGATTGTTGTGTCATCTGTTGGAACATAACCTGGCACAAAGTCATTTATATCATAATTGTCGCTAAGATTTGAGGTGGACTTTCCAAGCAGAACAGAGTTTTGAAGTGACAGAGAATAATTCTTGTCGCCAATTTTTGAAATGAGCAAGGTGTAAGCCCCAAATTTGATGCCATAACTTTCTGCATCAACTTCTGCCACGCCACTTTCTTGCCATTTATAAATTTTGCTTTTTTTAATGACAACTTGTGTTGCAAAAAGTGATTCGTCACTCTCAACTTGTTTTCTTATAATTTTGATATCTGGCTGTTCGTTTACATAAAGTTGATTGTCATATTGATTGTCTGCTCTTTCAAATTTATACCACTGTGATGCAAGGCTGGTTGCGTTTCCAAGGATGCAATATTCCAAAGTGTATGCGCCCTTTTGCAAGCCCTCAAAATAAGTGTCAAAAAGTGTGATTGAATTTGCAATTCCGTGGTCTGCCGACAAAACTTTTTGGAAGAATCTTGTCATTATTGCCTTTTGATTTCCGTTGTCGCCGCATTTTTTAATCAAGTCGTCATATCTATCTAAGAAGTTTTTTACGCCACCAAATTCATCCACAAAATTTGCAAGCAAATCAAAAGCATCAATATCATAATAAGTGTAAATGCCGTTTGCATCATCCGCCTTTTTAAAGCGCAGTTGGAAAGTTGTTTTGTTTGGATTATCTCTTCCCGGCTCAGCTGAATAATTTACAAGTTCGGACAATTTGAATGTGAATGGAGCGGTGTAAGTGGAAGTTGTAACTGTTTCAAGATTGCCGTTGTTAAGATCGCTTATGAAATCGCCAAGAAAATCATCTGACTGCTTCCATTTGATTACAAACGAGCCATTTTCAAGTTCTAGTTTTCTGCCATTTGCCATGCTGTTTTTGTAAATGATTATCTTTCTGGAATCAAAATCTTCTTGCCCAGCTTGTTTGATTTCACTGTAATATTCAACTCGACCTGAAATGACATATGCGTTATCGCTGATTGGCCTAACTCCAATATAAAGTCTGTCCTCTTCTGCAACATATTTTGTTGGGTCAAAAGTTTTGTTGTTGCTTATAATTTGTTGAGTGTAAGTGAAAACATTTTCCAAATTGCTGGTGTGGAAGAAATCCATGTTGACAATATATTTTGTAGTTAAATCAACATTGACCGCTGGGTCACTCCAAGTGAGAATGCCTTTGTTGAGAGCAACCGCTTGGCAATTTCCAATTCTCTTAAATGGTGCAAGTGCCTGCCACTTTGTAATTTCAAATTTGCCTTGATTTGTTTTAAGCAAACTCAGTTGAATTTCAAAATCACCGGCAAGCCTGAAAAGCGCATCTTCTTCATCGTCAAAAAGCGCTGTGAGATTTGCAATAGATTTGCCTTTATACACGCCAAATTCTTCTTTTTTGATAAGTTTTGTTGATTTATATTCGTTTTCTTCATCGTTGACTTTTGTTATCTTCACATACACGCCCAAAATTGAGTCATCTGTTGTAAAGGAAGCATATGAATTGATGTAATCCGGGCTTTGAAGAGTTGCATCTTCAATGTCGTCATTGATTTTGATTATGTCAAATTCTGTGCTTGCACTGTAAACAAATTCAAAGGTTGTAGATGAAGCTGTCACCTTTCTGTCATAATCACCCTCTGCGCCAGAAGAAGCATCTTTTCCAACCCAGAAATACAAAAGTCCTGCAAAGTCCTCATCAATAACGCCGTCATCTTGCAAGTTTTCAATAAGGCTTTCAAAGTTGCAATGATATGCGTTTATGCTTGTGGTTTCCAAAACAATTTTTAAAACTTTGCCGTTTTTCAAAGCGTCTTCGCTTGCCCCAACATAGATGCAAGAGCCTGTTATGAAGTTTTGATATTTTTCCAAGTTCAAATCCACTTCGCCAACATTGGAAATGTAGATGCTTGCAATTTTTTCAAGTTTATCAAAACTTCTGCTTGTGTCTGATGAAACATACACAGAATCAAGAGTTGTTTGCAAATCCCCTGTGATTGCAATTTCAACATTAAACAATTCATCTAATTCAAGTTTACTTGTGTCAATATATGTCTTTTCTGCATCGCCTGTAATCGTTGTCCAATCAAAGCCCGCTGGAACTTCATCTTCTCTTGTTTTAAGTCTGTAAATATATTCTTTTGATGTGCTGTTGAAATACAAAAGTCCAAATTCATCAACATCAATGTCGCTTGCCGTCAAATCAATTCCGTTGAGTTTAATTTGCAAAGTTGCCTCTTGAGAATCGTTGGAATCCTCGGCTGTTGGAACTGCCACAACTCCAAATTTTAGTTGAACGCCACTTAAAATTTGCTCTTCAGTCAAATTCAGCCCGCTGTAGTTTTCGCCAAGCAAGTCAAACAGCAAATATTCCGCTTCCACAGAGGTTGTGTCTGCCACTTTTTCATCTTCAAGATACACGAAAATTTTATATTCTTTTGCCTCTTCGCTGGAATTCCAAACAAGTTTGATTGTGTTGTTTTCCTCACGCTCAAAGTGAACATTCTCAACTTTTGAAACTCGTTTTAATGTGAATGTAAATGAAAATTTGAGTGAATTTATTGCCCCGTTTTTCTTTGCCGTGAGAGTTATGTCATGCGACTGTGTGCCGTCCCATGAATCAGGGAAAACAAAGGTGTATTCATTTTCTTGTGAGAGAATTTGATTTTCAAGCCCCTCAATTTCAACAACATAAATTGCATCTGTTTCTGGATTTATGATTTTAAAGCCGCTTGAACTTTCTTGAATGTCGCTTTCTTTGTCTAATTTCTTCAAAACATCTGTTGGCTGTGTTGAAAGAGATTCGCTTGCCAAAATAAATGTTTTGTTTTGCATATTCACATAGTTGTTTACAAAGGCGCTTGCTGTAATCTTTCCACCACTTGCAAGATGAGATGTGATAAACTCTTCAACAGACACCTCAATTGTTCCATTTGAGGTTTGAACATTTTGCAAGGTGTATTGCGTGTTTTCTGCCCCATCTGAAAGTGCAAGCACAACTCCGCCAAGACTTTCCGCATTGTCAAATTCCATGTGCAACGTTCTTGTCAAATATTCACTTTCATCTTCTTTGACAAACTCGATTTGTGAAAGTGGTTGTGCCACAACAATGTTGATTGGCTCTGAAACTGCAGACGAAATTGCAAAAACATTTTTCTCTGGATTTAAAACTGCTTGAATTGTAATTTTCATGTCTTGTTTTTCATATTCAGTGATTGTAAACGAATAATTTTCTTCATGAGAAACATCAACTTCTTGCTCCTCGTCATTTAGCATAACAACAAATTTGGCGTTGCCGTCATACTCCGCTTCAGCTGTGAATGTGACAACAATCTTTGGCTTTTGCGCCTGTGAATAATCTCCACCATATTCAAATTCCACATTTGTCACTTGTGGAGTGGCATATTTTTGGATTGTTTCATTGTTTGAATATTCATGATAGTTGCAGCCCACACCTTCGATGAGTTTTGCATAATAAATTTCGCCGGTTGCTTGAATTGTGTAAGCGTTTAAGTGTGCATAAACTTTGACATCCACATTGCCGGCTGAAAGATTTGAAATGCTTGTCAAAAGTTCGCTGTTTGTTGCGTCTAATGTGAGTTCTGTCCCTGAAAGAGTGTATTTAAATGAGCCACTTGTTGCAGTAAACACAACCGCATAATCAACTGCTGGAAGGGTTGAAAATTCTGTCCAAGAAATTTTGTTATTTTCAAATGTAACGCTGAGTTCTTTTTCCGCTGCAAGTGTGGACATATTTTTAAGCGTCCAAGAAGAAATTGCGCTGTCAAGATAATAATTCTTTTCGCTGTCGTCCAAATCTTCCTTGCCGATATATTGAATTGTCAATGAGTTGGCCTCTTCAGGAATTTCAATGCTGTTTCCTTCAGCATCTTTAAAGCCGTTGCTGTCAAACTGATATTGCACTTTGCTGTAAAGGTTGGCTGAATTTGCACTGCCAAAAGTCAAAACGCCCTCTCCAAGCGTCACGCTTGAAACAGGTGCAAGTTTTTGAATGTTGACTGTGTTGGAATTTGCTGATTCCAGATATTTAGCATTTTTTGCAACCAAATAATATGTGTAAACTTTTGCCACAACAAATTCTTGCCCCTCAAGTGAATAACTCTGTGAGAAAAGTTCGATTGATTCCCCGTCTATATACAACTCATAACTGCTTCCGTCAACGCTTGCTTCGTTCCATTGAAGAGCGTTTTCTGCTTTGTTGTATGAAAGTTCTGGTGCTTTCATTTTTTCAATTTTAAGTGATGTGGACTCATCTTGCGCAGTCTTTGCATAAAGGGATGCGATTTGATAGCCGTCACCTTTTTCTCTGTTTTGATAAGCATAAACACTGAATGTGAATTCACTTGCCTGAGCATAGATGTTTTGAAGTGTGGATGCTTTAATTTTTTCAATGATTGTCGAAAGTTTCAAAATGCGCGTGTTGCTTTCTGTTGACAAAATCTCTGAAGCATCTCCAAGTGAAATCTTTTCACTTTCATAAACTGCATAAACTTCGCCGCTTGTTGCAGGCACTCTCACGCTGATTGTGTATTGCGTTTTTTCTGCCGTTTCGCACAAAATGTCCAAAACATATTCTGCCGCTTCCCCAGCCTGCGTTTCGTCAAATTTCAAATCGTTTTCAAATCTAAAGTTTGTTGGCTGAGCAACTCTGTTGAAAGTGATTTCAGATGTTTTGCTTGGCAAATAAACTATGGCTGTTGTTTTCACATCCACGCCAGATGTTACATCCGAGCCATATCTTGTAAATTCAAGCACAAAAGTTGGCTCTTGAATAATTGAAAGTGTGTAAGTGTCAATCGCTTGTTCTGAAACGCCACTTTTTTTAATCACCATTCTTGTTACACCAGCGGCTGATTTCATGGAAAGCGTTTTGCAAGTGTCATCGATCTGAAAATCTGACATTGTCACCTGAGCAAGAGGATTTACACTAAATGAAACTGCCTCGGACGGCAAATACAAATCATCGTCACTTCCTTTTGCAACAACAGACACCTCTGTTTGACTTTCAAATGTTTCTGTCAGATAAACCCTTTTGTCGAATTTTGGCTGAGTGCTGGAATCAGAAGTTGTAATCGAATATGCCGTCACATTTTCAGAAGAAGTTATATCCAAATAATAAGCCCCGCCATTGTGATCTTTGTCATAGCCAAACACAACTTCGCTCATTTCAAGTTTTTCCGCAACAATAGCCAAAATATTGAGTGGCGCTGCAGAAGAGATATACACATCTTCACTTGTTGAAATTGCTTGCACGGTTATGAAATAATAGCCCACTTCTTCCACAACAATAAAGTTGTTTTCAGTTGTTTGTGTCTGCGGATTTGATGCATCTTCGACAACCCCTGCACCTTGCGAAGAAGTGTATTGCTCTTTTGAAATTGAATAAACTTTCACTTCAAATTTAGAAGCATTTCCCGTCCACTCAAAACGCTTTTGAGTGTTTTCACGTTGAGATAAAACAGGTGTGGAAAGCAGAGTCAATTCTTTTGTGATGAAACTTGAAATTGCGTTTTCGCCGTCTTGTGCCTTTGCAACAATGCGGAATTTGTAAACATCCCCGCTTGTGATTTTGATATCTTCAATCTTTTCGTCAAAATCATACACAACAGTGTTTTCTGCAGAATGCACAGATGCAATTGTCACATAATCTTCACCCGCTGTGCCATTTACAAGTTGAATGTCATAGTCCGTCACTCCGTCAAGCCCAGCAAATGTAAAGCGAGATTTGTTTTCAACATATTCATGTTTGACAGCCCCGTCAAATGCGGCAAATTTTGTGATTTCAAAGGTGTCGCTTTCGTCACTGTCCACAACAAGAAGTTCATCTGTCGATGTGGCGCTTTGCCTTACAGTGATTGTGTATTTCTTTGCATTTTCAAGTGTGAGTGCAACATTTTGAGATGTTGTTTCTGTTCCAAAGCCGGATACATCTTCTTGTTCAACGCCGGTGAACTTCAAAGTTGTGTCAACTTCCGCCTGCCCTGTCACTTTGATGTTGAAAACATCTCCGCCGATTGGATTTTCACCATCTCTTTCAACGCTCACTTTTGGGAGTTTGTAAACCTGCTTTTCTTCACTGTTGTTGCTTTGATAAAACACCCCTTGAGCATCCTCTTTTGCGATTGCATACACAGAAAGAGTGTATTTCCCAGAAACGCCAGCAAGATTTTCGTCAAATTCCAAAATCTGCGTTGAATTTTGTTGGTCTTTCAAATTTATGTAATATTTTGCCCTGTTGTCTGTGTTTGAAAGCGAAAGTTTCCCGTTCACAACACTGACTGTCGGAGCGGCAAGTTTTGTCACAACAAGTTCGCTGCTTCGCATGTCAAACTTAACATTGTTTGGGTCATGTGAGATAACTTTGATTGTGTAGTCCTTTGCATCAAAGCCGTCAAACTTTGCCGTTAAATCCTTTGACTTTTCTGCGCTGAATGTGTCAAGTGCAACATCGTCAATTTCAACCTGATATTGTGCGCCCTCAGTGTCATCTTCCCAAGAAAGCACCCCATTTTCAAAGGTCAAATTTGTCACTGCTGGCATGTAGCCATAAAACACCTCAACTTCTGCCTCAGCGCTGTCCTCCAAATGTCCGCTTGCAAGCGCTTTGATTTTTAAACTAAATTGCCCAACTCCCGGCAACTGATATGCAGGAGATGTGACTGTTGCTGAAATATCATCATGTCCAACCCACTGCCCTGTGACTGAATATTGTTTTGCAAGAGTTGGCTGTTTTTCGTTTGCGTAAAAAGTTGAAACAGCGTCCCATGTCAAAAGCCCCTCATCCGAAAGAATTGAGCCCGATTCATCCACATTGAAATTTTCAGGTGCATCAAAAGGGCTTGTAACAACAATCTTCATGCTTGCAAGAGAGTTGTTTTTATACATCGCATAAACATAACTTTCCTGACCCGCCGCAGACGGCAACGCTTTAATTTTATGCCCGTTCACAGAAAACAAAGAAGAATCGTTGAATTTCAATTCAATTTCAGATTTACTCACTCCCTCAACGGAAAGATATTCATCCAAATCCGTTTCTTGTTTTGCATTTGCAGATAAAACAAGCTCGCTTTGAGAAAAACTTGCTTTTGCGTCTTTAAAATTACAGCACGCACAAAGCACCGTCCCCAAAACAAGTGTGAAAAGTGATAAAATGACAACTTTAAGTTTTTTCATATGAAACTCCTTTTGTCTTTTAACGCAGCGGGCAATATTCTACAAAAATATCATACCACTTTTGCATGCTATTTATCAAATAAAAAACGAAGAAAAATAATTTTTTATTAAATAAATATTTATTTAATAATATTTTTCGGAGATTTTTTGAAATTAAAAATAATAAAAAAATTATAAAAAATTCCACATATCGTTTATTTACGCACAAATAAATATTTGAAAAAAATATAAAAATAGCATAAAAATCAATTTTTTTATTAATTTTTTAATTATTTTTTGATTTTTTTGCTATTTTTTAAAAAATTAAATATTCGCCCATTTTGGATATTTTTTAAATTCTTTGCCATTTAAAGAAAATTTCCACATCGTCAAACTTCATCTTGTAAGAGGCAAGTTTTTGACGCGAAAAGCCAAATTTTTTGTTGTCAGCGTTCTTTCCATATTTGCCATCCCCGACAATTGCATGCCCAAGATGTGCAAGATGAGCCCTTATCTGATGAGTTTTGCCTGTCAACAGTTCTATTTCCAAAAGCGAGGTTTCTTTTTTTGAATAAATCGTTTTTATCTTTGTTACAATTTTGACTGAATTTGGCATTTTTTTATCAAAAATTTGAACAAATGAATTTTGCGCATCTTTGACAAGATAGCCCTCAAAAATTCTGTCAACATCAAACTCTCCAATCACCTCTGCAAGATAAAATTTGTGAATTTTCCCATTTTTGAACGCTTTTTTCAAGTTTTTTTCGCTTTTTTCAGACTTTGCATACACTAAAAGCCCCTCTGTGTTTCTGTCAAGCCTGTGCATCGCCCTTGCTTTCAAACTCTCTTCAATCTGTCCAACGCTTTCAATTCCCGCACTTTTATAGACAATCACAACATCATCATTTTCAAAGATTTTTTCGTATTTCTTTTCAAGCATGTCTTCGCTGTAATAAAAAACAACACTGTCACCAGCATTTAAATTTGCGTTTTCTTTTTGAATTTTGCCGTTCACCCTCACATCTTTGTTTCTCAGCATTTTGTTGCAATCGGCAAATGTAAAGCCAAAATCTTGCAAAAATGTGATAAGTTTTTTTGATTTATCGACTATCTCTTCTTTTTTTATCATATAAATAGTATATCTAATTTTGTTTAATTTCGCAAGTAAAAAGGGGTTATTATGGAAAGCATTTTAATTGAAGATCGCAAAAAACTGACTTTGATAGGCGCAACAAAGGTTGTTTCTGCAACAAACACACAGTCCGTGGTGGAAGTTGCAAACAACAATGTTGTCATCACCGGCAGTAATATCGAAGTGACAAAACTCAATCTCGACAACAAAGAAGTCTGTTTTTCAGGAAATATCTTGGGAGTTAAATATGTGCAAAAGGCAGAAAAAGGCAACTTTATTAAAAGGTTGTTTAAATAATGCTGCATGAAACTCTGTCACAGCCTGCCATATTTTTGTATCTCGTTTTAGGCGGATTTGCATGCGGATTTTTATTTGATTTAAAGTGCATTTTTCTGTCTTTTTTCAAAAAAAAGAAGATTTTAAATCAAATTTTAACCTTTTTTTGCACCTTTTTTACACTTTTTTGCCTTTATTTTTTAAATTTAAAGTTCAATTACGGACAATTTCGAGTTTTCTCAATCATGGGATTTTTGCTGGCTTTTGCCATTCAGCGCTTTTTAATTTTGAATTTTGTTGCCAATCCTTTGACTGTGTGCTATAATAAAATCAAGGACAAAAGAAATGAAAAAAAACAAACTTAGCATTTTTCAAATTGTTTGTGCAATTTTAGTTGGGCTTTTGCTTATTGCCGTGGTTGTGCAAATTTTTGTTATTGTCAATCTTAAAAACAGGACAGACGAGCTTCAAAAGAAACTCGACAATCTGCCAAAGGAAGAAGAATCAGTAGAAGAAAGCCAAAATTTTTGCTATGAGATTGTTGTAGATGAGGTTGGAAACAGCGCCACCATTTACAAAGTTTGAAAAACTTTCATTTAAAAGCACATTTGAAAATGTGCTCAGCACGAAAAAGACAACTCCAAACACAACCAGCCCTTTAAACAGCCCCACAGCACCACCAATTATGCGGTTTTGAAAACTCAAGCCGCATTTTTTTATTATTTTTGATATAAAATGACGCAAAATTTTCAAAATAATATACATAAAAACAAAAAGCACAACAAAAGCGCACACCCGTAGGACAATCACACTCACAGACGGAGCGAGAATTTGCCCCGCAGTCAGTTTGCCGTCAAAAGAAATGTCTTGCAAAAATTTTGCTAAGAAAAAATTTAAAATGTTTGACTTTGTGATTTGATTTGCAAGTTCATCAATAGACGAAAACTCGCCCACAATTGTTTTGTCAAAAAGATTTGTCAGCGCCTCCGACAAATTTTTGCCAAACAAAGTTTCAAGTTGCGGCAAAAGGGTGTTTGAAAGTTGAAAAGATAAAATAAGTATTCCAAAAGTCCCCACAAGTGAAAAAAACATGGCAACAAAGCCTTTGAAATATCCCTTTAAAAAATACAGCCCACAGATTGCCAACAAAATGTAATCCATGCATTGATTTTTGCCATATTTCAATAAAAAAAGCAGAAAACTCTGCTTATTTTAATAATTTTTCCAATTCTTTGCACCTTTGTTTGTCCATTGGCGGCACATCTTTTAAAGCATAATCGATGCCAAGGGATTTGTATTTCTTCTTTGCCATGTCATGATAAGGCAAAAGTTCAATCTTTTCAATGTTTTTGAGTTTCTTCGCAAATTCTTTAAGTTTCAAAACACTTTCTTCTGTGTCGTTGTAGTTTGGCACAATAACCTGCCTAAGCCACATCTTCTTGCCCATTTTTTGGCATTTTTCAAGAAATTTGTTGAATTTTTCTATCTTTTGCCCAACAAGTTTCTCATATTTTTGTGGGTCAAGTTCTTTTACATCCAAAATCACAAGGTCGGTGTTTTGCAAGAGTTCGTCAGGTGCGTTGCCAAAGCCAGATGTGTCAAGACAGGTGTGAATGCCATTTTCTTTGCACAGTTTAAACACTTCCGTCACAAACTTTGCCTGTAAAAGCGGTTCACCGCCCGAAATCGTCACTCCGCCACCTTTAAGATAGGTTTTATATCTCAAAATTTTGTTTACAAGTTCTTGTGGCGTCATTTGTGTTTTTTGTTGTGATGCAACCCACATCTCTGGATTATGACAATAAAGGCATCGCAGCGGGCAACCCTGCAAAAACACAACATATCTCACGCCCGGGCCGTCAACCAGCCCCATGCTTTCAAAACTTGCAATATTTCCAACAACACCCATATCATCTACTCTCATGGAATGTTCTTGCAATCACTTCTTCTTGATGCGCCCTTGAAAGTCGGTTGAAATTCACGGCATAGCCCGACACGCGAATTGTCAGAGTTGGATATTTCCAAGGATTGTTCATGGCATCAATCAAAAGTTCGCGATTTAAAACATTGACATTAAGGTGCTGTGCGTTTTGAATAAAATAGCCGTCCAAAATTGCAACAAGATTGTTTATGCGGCTTTTTTCGTCATGACCAAGTGCATCCGGCACGATTGAGAATGTGTTTGAAATGCCGTCTTGACAGCAGTCGCAATAAGGGATTTTTGCAACAGAGTTGAGTGATGCAAGCGCTCCCGAGCAGTCACGATTGTGCATAGGATTTGCGCCCGGTGCGAAAGGCTCGCCGTCTTTTCTTCCGTCCGGAGTTGCCCCCGTCTTTTTGCCATACATGACATTGGATGTGATTGTCAAAAGTGAAAGCGTGTGAATGGCATCTCTATACAACTTGTGTTCTTTTAAGCAACTTATAAAATATTTGACAACTTCAATGCCAATTTTGTCCGCTCTGTCATCATCATTTCCATATTTTGGAAAATCGCCATCAACTTTAAAATCAACTATAATGCCATCTTTTCTTATCGGCTTCACTTTGGCATATTTGATTGCAGAAAGTGAATCCACAACAACAGAAAATCCTGCTGCTCCAAACGCCATAAGGCGCTGTGGGTGTGTGTCATGAAGCGCCATTTGTTCGCGCTCATAAGCATATTTATCATGCATAAAGTGGATGATGTTCATGGCGTCAACATATGTTTTTGCAACTTTTTTTAAGGTTTTTTTGTAGTTTTTCCACACTTTTTCATAATCAAGGGTTTCATCTTCGTCTTTTTCAAGCCCTTCAACAACGAGTTTGCCAGAGTGCTCGTCAACCCCGCCGTTCATTGAATACAAAAGTGCTTTTGCAAGATTGCATCTTGCACCAAAGAATTGCATTTGCTTGCCAACTTTCATTGCAGAAACGCAGCACGCAATCGCATAGTCATTGCCATAAATTTTGCGCATAACGTCATCGCCCTCATATTGCACGGCATCTGTCAGAATTGAAATCTTTGCGCAGAATTTTTTGAAGTTTGACGGCAGTTTTTCGCTGTATAAAACTGTCATGTTTGGCTCTGGCGATGGTTTGAGATTGATAAGCGAATGCAGATATCTAAATGAATTTTTTGTGACAAGGCTTTTCTTTTCGTTCATCATGCCTGCAATGGATTCTGTCACCCAAGTTGGATCGCCAGCATAAATTTCGTCATATTCCGGTGTGCGAAGATGTCTGACAAGGCGAAGTTTGATGATAAATTGATCGACAAGTTCTTGCGCCTCTTTTTCAGTCAAAAGTCCAGCCTGCATATCTCTTTCTATGTAGATGTCCAAAAAGGTTGAAGTGCGCCCCAAACTCATTGCAGCGCCGTTGTTTTCTTTCACACTTGCAAGATAGCCAAAGTAAAGCCACTGAAATGCCTCTTGTGCATTTTTTGCAGGTTGCGAAATGTCAAAGCCATAGCCCTGTGCCATGAGTTTAACTTGTTCAAGCGCTTTGATTTGCTCTGAAACTTCTTCTCTCAGCCTTATGTTCTCTTCGCTTGAAACATCAATTCCAAGTTGGTCTTGACGCTTCTTTTCAATCAAAAAGTCAATTCCATAAAGCGCAACTCTTCGATAGTCGCCGATGATTCTTCCGCGCCCATATGCATCTGGCAAGCCCGTCAAAAGTCCCGCCGACCTTGCGCGTCTAATTTCAGGGGTGTAAGCATCAAAAACGCCGTCATTGTGAGTTTTTCTGTATTCAAGAAAATGCTTTTCAATGATTGGATCAAGTTTTTTGTTGTATGCGGCAAGCGCCTTTTCAGCCATTCGAGTGCCACCATAGAG
>CANRDW010000021.1 GCA_947629505.1 uncultured Clostridia bacterium | reverse complement strand
GTGCACTTTGCGTGGAGAAAATCTCTGCAAAGGCGGTTGTGCTTGCAATGGGCTGCCGAGAGAGAACTGCTGGCAACATCAGTTTGTGCGGGACGCGTCCTGCCGGAGTCTTGACCGCCGGTGTTGCGCAAAAAATGGTGAACATAGATGGTAAAATGCCGGGCAAAGACATTGTGATTTTGGGAAGCGGCGACATTGGGCTTATCATGGCAAGACGCCTGACACTTGAGGGCGCAAAAGTGCATGCCGTTTTAGAAATCAATCCAACAAGCAGCGGACTTAGGCGAAACATCATGCAATGTGTGGAAGATTTTGATATTCCAATTCACTTCAACACCACAATCTTTGAAGTTGTTGGGAAAAACAGAGTTGAGGGTGTGTATTATGGCAAGGTTGACGAGAAATTTCAACCGATTGAAAGCACAAAGAAATTTTTGAAATGTGACACAGTGATTTTGTCTGTGGGGCTTATTCCGGAGATGGATTTGGTGGATGTGCCAACTTCTCGAGTGACAAATGGCGCAGTTGTCAATGATTTTTATCAAACACAAAAGCCTTGGCTGTTTTCATGCGGGAATATTCTTCATGTGCATGATTTGGTGGACAATGTTGCACTTGAAGCAAAACAAGCGGGGCAATTTGCCGCACAATATGCACTTGGGAAACTTCCAAAATCAACAAAAGAATTGCCTGTTGTGGCAAGTGAAGATTTTTCATATGTTCTGCCAAGCAAGGTTGAAAAAGGAAGCGGCACTGTCACTTTGAAATTCCGCCTTAGACAAAAGGCAGTGCGAAAGACAATCGTTGCAAAGTGCGGAGCGAATATTTTGGGCAAAAGGTTTATTTTGGCGGGGATTCCTGGCGAAATGCTTTCTCTTGATATAGAAAAAGGCGGGGCAGACGGCGAAATCACGCTGTGCCTGCAGTGAGGTGATGCAATGGAAAAACATATGATTTGCATTATGTGTCCAATGGGATGCAATTTGACAGTTAAGGTTGAAAAGGGCGAAATTTCCGTCACGGGAAATGGCTGCAATCGTGGGGTGGAGTTTGCCAAAAGCGAAATGACCTGTCCAAAGCGCATTGTCACAACATCTGTCAAAACAGACAAGGGTGTGAAAGCATGCAAAACAACACAGCCAATTCCGAAAAACCTTATTTTTGACTGTGTGAAAGAAGTGGAAAAATTGCATTTAAAAAATGTCAAATTTGGGCAAGTGATAATCAAAAATGTGCTTGGAACAGGGGCCGATATAGTAGTCACAGCCAATGACTAGGAAATTTATAACTCTGATTTGATTGCATTCATAATAATTTCAAAATTTTTGTCAGTTTTCTTCTGCTTTATTTTTTCATACACATAAAAAGGTGTGATTGTGATGAACGCCATAATCACAAGCAAAATCGCATATGTGAAAAGATGGCTGTGACCTGGGAAGAGATTGAACGGCAGGCCATTTTCCATGAGATAAAGATAGTTTGCGCCGTCTATAAGCATGTTTCCAATCATGCTCCATCCACAAAGAAGAAGCAAAAACACAAAAGGCTGCCAAAAATCTTTTACGCGCACTTTGAAATAGCCACTTGAAATGCAGGCGATCACAACTGTTGGCATTGCGAAATGCAAAAACAAACTTTCTATATGCAAAAATGACAGAGTTTCCAAATAATAATAATCGCCGAAGATGAAAGTTAAAATTCCGCCAAAAAAGGTGACCACCAAAACAGGCAAGAAAAATTTTTTTGTTTTTGTGAGAAAGAATGCCGGAAAAACAAAACTCATAACATGGCATAAATGCCACGGCAAAACTTCCACTAATGTTTGGACTCCTGAGAAATATAAAAGACACATTCTAAACAATCTTGAAAACACAAGTAAAACACATAAAACAGTTGTCATTGTCATGGCAAATTTTTTATATTTTTTGCATAAAAACCAGCACGCCACAAGCCAAACGGCAAGAAGCCCCATAAGTGTGAAATGGAGCGGACACCAAAGCCCCGGGCCATCTCCCATGACTTCTTTGTTTTCAATCAACCAATCATAAAATGTGAAAAGATACATAATTTCTCCTATTGCTTATTTTAATATATTGCATAATTAAATGTAAAACAAATTTTGAAAATATCTTTAATTTGTTTGATTAAAGAAAGTTTATATGATATAATTCAAATGAGTCGTTTTATAGGAGATGTTATGAAAAACATCATTGAAATACGAAACTTAAAGAAAAATTACGGCGATTTAAAAGCGGTTGATGACATCTCTTTCAATGTCGAGAAGGGGAGTTTTTTTGCTTTTCTGGGGCTTAACGGTGCCGGAAAATCCACAACAATAAACATGATTTGCCAAATTTTGAAAAAAGATGATGGCAAGATTATTGTTGATGGGCTTGACATGGATGAAAAGCCAAATGAAATAAAAAGTAAAATTGGCGTGGTTTTTCAAAATTCCACACTTGACAGAGTTTTGACAGTAAAAGAAAACTTGACCGTTCGCGCAGGATTTTATGGCTTAAAGGGCAAGGAATGGAAAACCAGACTTGCAGAACTTACTGAACTTTTGGATTTGGATGAGATTTTAAACAAGCAAGTAAGATATTTAAGTGGTGGGCAAAGAAGAAGAACAGATATTGCTCGCGGGCTGATTCACCTTCCAAAAATTTTGATTTTGGACGAGCCTACAACGGGGCTTGATCCACAAACAAGAAAAAAGATTTGGGATCTTATCAATCAACTCCGTCAAGAGCAAAAAATGACCGTGTTTTTGACAACACACTACATGGAAGAAGCGGACAAGGCGGACAGAGTTGTTGTCATAGACCGTGGCAAAATTGTTGCAAATGACACTCCGCACAATCTTAAATCTAAATACACAAGTGACTATATTAAAATTTACATGCCTCAAAATGAAGAGTTTGAAAAGATCTTTGGGGACAAAACATCTTATTATGGTGACTATTATCGCATAAATATCAAAGACAGCGATGAGGCGGTTAAAATCATTGATGGAAACAAAAAATTTTTTCAAGATTTTGAGATTTTAAAAGGGGACATGGATGACGTGTTCTTGAACATCACAGGAAGAAAATTTAAGGAAGATAATGATGAGAAATAATTGGTTGGCACTAAGATCACTTGTTACAAGAAATATAAAGATATTCATGAAAGACAAAACAATGGTGTTTTTCTCTATTTTAGCGCCAATTCTTGTTTTGTTGCTTTATATTTTATTCTTAGGCAAAATGCAAATCACGGGCGTAAGAGCGGAATTATATTCAACATATCCAGACCTTGTTGCCGGAATCGAAGATGCTGTTGTAAACAAAGGGCTTAAGATGATCATCGACAATTGGATGATTGCTGGTGTTGTTGGAATATCTTGCATCACCGTTTCGTTTAGTTCCTGCACCAGCATGGTGCGTGACCGTGCATATGGCACAATCAACGATGTTTTTGCAGCACCAATTCCAAAATGGATTGTCTTTTTAAGTTATATTCTCTCAGGTTTTTGCATCACATTTATGATTGTCTTTACAATATTTATGGTTGGAATAATCTATCTTGCTTGCACAGGTGGATTGGGCATGTCTTTTGTTGACTTTTTGGCGATTTTGGGCACAATGATTCTTTCAATTTTATCCGCTTCTTTCTGCATGGTTTTGATTGTAAGTTTTATAAGAACAGAAGGTGCGTTGACGGCTTTTAACTCTGTTTTCAGCGCAATGATTGGTTTCTTGACAGGCTCTTATATGCCTGTTGGAATGCTTCCACAACCTGTGCAAATCATATGCGGTTTTGTGCCCGGCACTTATTCTTCAGCTCTGTTAAGACAACTGTTTATGGAGGGCCCGATTGCCAAGTTGAGCGTGCTGTTCAACGATATGAACAAAGATGCAGTCAACAGACTTCTGTCTGATTACTCGATTGGCATGAAGTTTTTTGGCATAAATGTTGCTCCATGGGCGATGATCCTTGTGCTTGTTGGGTCAATTATCATTTTTGGGTCACTGATACTCATTTTCTATTCAAACAAAAGAACAAACTTTTTCGCACTTGGGAAAAAACGTAATAAAAAAGTTAAATTGAGTGTAAAGAAATAGGAGAATTTATGAATGATATCAACATTCTTTGTTCGTTAAATGATGCATATGTAAATCCTATGCTTGTCATGTTAAATTCGATGCAAAAACACAATCAAGAGAAAAAAACATTGTTTGTTTTTTCTACATCACTATCAGAAGAATCCGAAAAAAGAATTCGTGATTTTTTAAGTGATAAAAATTTTGAGGTAAACATCTATCGTCTTGAATTTAAAGATTTATGCAAATATAAGATTTTATCAAACGACATTTTTTTGCGTATTTTTGCATTTCATTATCTGCCAAAAGAGATTGACAAGGTGCTGTACTTGGATGCAGACGCAGTGTTTTTAAATGATGTTCGAAAAATCTATGATACAAACCTTGATGGAAAACTTATGGCTTGTGTTATGGATATAGGCGCTGGGAATTTGCTTTTGGACAATTATTTCAAAAAGTTAAAAATAAATCATCAATATTTTAATGCCGGAATGCTTTTGATGAATTTAAAAGAGATACGCAAAAGATGGAATGCAGAAAAGGTGATGGCATACATAGAAGAAAATAATGAAAAATTCAGATTTCAAGATCAAGATGTTTTAAACACACTATGCAAGGCCGAAGATTTGGTTTTTCTTGAAAGAAATTGTAATTATCAAATAAAAAAAGCTAATAAAATAAAAGATATTGATAAAATTGTTTTTTTACACTTTTTAAGCCGTCCAAAGCCATGGATGCATTGTCATTTAAATAAAAAAGAAGAATTGTTTTGGAAAGATTGGGAAAGAGAAGATTTGTTTCACAAAATGACAAAAGAAGAGAAAAAGAATATAAAAAAGAAATAATACAGGAGAATTTATGGACAACATCAACATCCTTTGTTCATTGAATGATGCATATGTAAAACCCATGCTTGTGATGCTGAATTCAATGCAAAAACACAATCATGAAAAGAAAAATTTGTATATTTTCTCGACATCCTTGTCAGACGAATCAGAAAATATTATTCGCGAATTTTTAAGGGGGGGGGGAATTTGAGATATACATAAAAAGAATTCAGTTTAAAGATTTGTGCAAAAATCCAAAACTTTCAAACGATATTTTTTTGCGCATTTTTGCATTTGAATATTTGCCAAAAGGAGTTGAAAAAGTGTTGTATCTTGACGCGGATGCGGTGTTTTTAAACGATGTTCGAAAAATCTATGACACAAACCTTGACGGAAAACTTATGGCTTGTGTTATGGATGTGGGATACAATAATGTAAAAATGAAAGAATATTTCAAAAAAATGAATCTTGACCATCTATATTTCAATTCGGGTGTGCTTTTAATGAATTTGAAGGAAATGCGAAAAAGGTGGAACGCTGACGACATCATGAAATATATAGAAGAGAACAATTCAAGGTTTTCTTTCCCAGACCAAGATGTTTTAAACACACTTACAAAAAACGATGAACTTGTTTTCCTTGATAAATATTGCAATTTTCAAATGTTTGTTTCAAAGCTTAGATTAAGCTATCACAAAGTTGTTTTTTTGCATTATCTTTGCCGACCAAAACCATGGCAACATTATTTTCTGAATATACATGAATGGTTGTTTTGGAAAGATTGGGAAAGAAAAGATTTATTTCACAAAATGACATTCGGCGAATATCTTGCAAGTAAGAAAAAACCTAAAAATAAATAAAACTTTATTAAAAAGGAAATATTTTATGAAATGTGGATTATACATAATCGCTCACAAAGAAATACAACACCCCATTTATCCAAAAGATAGAAAAATTATGCTTGTTGGTGTAAATTGTGGGGATGGGAATTTTAAACAAGTTCCAAAAGGATATTGCTCTGATTATGCTCCAGACAAGGAGAATATTTCAATAAAAAATTTAAATTTTTGTGAATTAACTGGACTTTATTACATAGTTAAAAACGATAATAGTGACATTATTTCGCTTGAACATTATAGAAGATTATTTATAAAATCATTATTTCAGTTTAATACATTCTTAACAGAAAAAGATATATTAAAATTAATGAAAAAGTATGATTTGATTTTACCTAAAAAAATAAGATTGAAAAGAAATATATATGAAAGCTATAAAAGAGGCCATGTGATTGGCGACCTTGAAAAAGTTGGAGAAATTATCAAGGAGTTTCATCCGGATTATTATGACTCGTATAAAAAAGTTCTTAAAAATCATGAAGGATATTTTCTCAATATGTTTATAGGGAAAAAAGAAGTTGTTGAAAAATATGCGGATTGGCTTTTTGATATTTTGTTTAGACTTGAAAAAATGATTGATCTAAAAGGCAGAAGTCCTTATCAGCAAAGGGCGTTTGGTTTTTTGTCTGAACGCATGATGTTGATGTGGCTTTTAAACCATCCAGAAATCAAATTTTGCTCAAAATGGGTTAGAACATTTAAAAAATTATCTTAAAACTGAAGTTTTTTAAGAAAAAAATTAAAAATTTATAAAAATCTAATAAAAAAAGGTCGAAAAAGGTCTTTTTTCTTAAAAAATCATGTTTTTTTGGTTGATTTTGCTTTTTTGACGCAGGTGTAAATCCAAAATGGCGAAGAGATGATTATGTATAATGGAATCAAATAAACAAAGGCAGGGATTATCTGCCAAAGGACAGGGAAATAGAACGCAGTGCCTCCATTGATATTAAAAGCATCTGTTTTTAAGAAGAATGGAATAAGTGGGTCAAACAAAAATGCAAAAGTGCTGAAATCGTCTTTCAAGCCAAACACAAAACTGTAGTTTCGAAATTCTTTGTTTAAAAGGTCGGAAATTTTTGCATCCACAAGCCCCACTTTGATAAGGAACATTTCATTCAAACAGATGATTGTGCTTTGTGCCAGAAACAAAAGTGGAATTGCCCAAAAAGATTTCAGCCTTGGTCTGTAAAGCCCCAAAAGTGCGGCGACAAGTGGCACGACAAACAGGGTTGAGTGGCAAAAATAAAAGCGGATGACATCAAAACTGAAAGCGAATTCTCCAAGGGCTTCAGTTGGATAAAAGACGGCAAGCAAGCCTCCAAGCATCCCGATAAAAAACACATAGTCATGCAAGACGGTGTGTTTTTTTATCAAATAAACAAAAGGAAAGAAAAAAGTTGAAACTGCGCAGATGTTTACAAGTGTGGAATCTTCAAGCGCTTTTGGCATATTGTTTATGTAAGGCGGAAACGCTTGTTTTAAAAAGTGTAAAGCGAAATTTATAAACAAAATTACAATTAAAACAATTCTGATTGTTTTTTCGCTTTTTTTTCTTAAAATAAACAGCAATGTAGCAAAAAAGACGAGTGCAAGCACAATATACATAAAATAAAAACCGTTGCCAAGGATAACTTTCATGAAATTAGTTTAAACTTTTTTTTGGAAAAATACAAGTGATTTTTGCAAAAATTAAATTATATGTTGAATACATTAAAATATTTAAATTACAAAAAATATCTATTGAGGTTTAAATGCAAATTTGCAAAATTATTTGACAAAATCCCCCCCCCGCACGCTATAATGAAAAAATAAAAGGAGTGGTTTATGCTTAAAGTTAAAAATCTCTCAAAGAAATATCCTGCAAATGAAAAGTATTCTGCACAAGATGTTACTTTTTCTGTTTCCGCTGGGGAAGTTGTGGGGCTTGTTGGGAGCAATGGTGCAGGGAAATCGACAATAATTAAATGTATTATTGGAATTTTGCCTTTTGAAAAGGGGAATATTTCCGTTTGCGATTTTGATATTGTAAAGGATGCCGAAAAGGCGAAGAAACTTATTGGATATGTTCCGGATGACCACTCAGTTTATGAGAAACTCACTGGGAGAGAATACATAAACTATATGGGCAGTTTGTATGGGGCTACAAAAGAACAGAAGTTGTATGCCACATCCGAACTTGCAAAGATGTTTGGAATTGACTATGCCCTTGACATGCAAATTGCGCATTATTCTCACGGGATGAAACAAAAAATTTGCATTTTGGGGGCGCTTGTGCATAAGCCAGCACTTTGGATTTTGGATGAGCCAATGGTTGGGCTTGACCCACAAACCATGATGCTTTTGGTGAAATTCATTAAAAATTATGCAGATGAAAATCACGCAGTGCTTTTTTCTTCGCATAGTCTTGACACGGTTAAAAAAGCGTGCGACAAAGTTTTGTTTATCAAACAGGGCAAAATTGAAAGCACGGTTGATTTAAACAAACAAAAAGATTTCGATTTGGAAAAACACTTTATGAAAGTAAACGAGGTGGACGATGATTGATTTTATTCGTCTGCAACTTAAACTTACATATGGTGCAAACAAAAACGACAACAAATTAAGCACAATTCTCACAGTTTTGCTTGGGCTTATTGTAGCTGGTGTTTTTTTGGCGATGATTTATTTTTTGTCGCAAATGCTTTATGTCAATTTAAAAGTTTCGCCGCAACAACTTTCAATCATCTTTATTACTGCAATTGAACTTGTATTAACCGTCATCGGCGTGACGCTTCACATGAAAAGGCTGTATCGTCCTGCCGACTTAAACATAACGGCAAGATTTCCTATCAGCACTTTTAAACTTTATCTTTCAAACATAATTTTGATTTACATAAATTTGCTCATCTTTTCATTTTTGCTTTTCACACCTGTAATGGTGTTGCTTGGCGTGGCAACAGGGGCAATAAGCGTTAAATTTGTTTTTGCAATTTTGTTAGGTGTGTTTTTTGCGCCAATGGTTCCGTTTGCGCTTTCAACACTCATTTCCATCCCTGTGATGTGGATACTTTCACTTTTAGAGCATAAAAACATAGTTAAGTTGTTGATTTTCATCGCTTTTGTTGTGCTTTTCTTTGTTTTGTATGACCAAATTTTAACTATGCTTGCAAATTTCTTCATTCACAAAAATATTGGAACAGAATCCTCCAACGTTTGGCTGAATATTATAAATGGAATGAATGGCTGGTATAATCCATGTTTTTGGCTTGCAAACATCTTTTTTGTAAACGGCTTTTGGGCTGGCTTTGGCGTGACACTTGCGCTTTTTGTTGGGCTTTCTGCAATAGGGATTTCTTGCGCAAAGCCACTTTACAACAAAGTTGTCAGAAACAGCTTGGAGGGTGGCGACAAAAAGCACATTCAAAAGACAAAGGTGGATGGGCTTTCTGCAACATCTGCAATGTTCCGCCACGGCTTTATGGAAATTATCAGAAACAAAACTTTTGCATATTTTTATCTCGGAATTGCAATTGCAACGCCTGTGATGGTGTTTTTCTGTGACAGACTTGTCACACTTGTTGGGCAATCGACAATTGGCGGCAAGATAAGTTTTGGCGCATCCACACTTGTCATATCTTGCTTTATGGCAATGATAAGTGCGTTTGCATCCATCTCAATCAGCATGGAGGGCAAACAATTTTACATAACAAAAATGGTGCCGGTGAAATATTCCAAACAACTTCTCATGAAAGCGGTGCAAAATTTGCTTGTTTCCACAGGGGCATCACTGCTAAGTTGCATCGTAATTGTTTCGCTTAAATTTGTCACACCTGTTCAGGCAATTGTCTTGTTTGTTTTGAATTTACTTTTGGCAATGGGATTTGTTTTCAATGGAATAAATCTCAACCTTGCAAATCCAAACTTAAAATACAAGGCGAGTGGCGAAATTGACGAAATCAACATCACCGTCATGATGCTTTTGGGCTTTATTTTAAGTGCAATAATTGGTGCGGGCGCAATTGCGCTGCCGTTTATCATAGATTTCGTGTGGACATATGTCATCGTGTTTGCAGTGGTGATTGTATATTTGCTCATCAATGTTTTGGTGTTTATTTTCACCGCAAACAAAAAATACAGGATGCTGGGATAAAAGGAGTTTCATATGAAAAAAACTATGCTCTCGGCAGTGATATTGCTGCCATTGGTTGTGCTTTTAATCATGCTTATAAGTTCAACCATTATAAGTGGCGTCAAGAATGTGTATGTCGAATCCATCGAATTTGCCGACAACAGTGGAACACTTGTTCTTGAAATGCCGGATGAAGACAATCCACCATCTGAAACTTTGGTGGTGAATGTTTTGCCGCTGGCTGCAACAAACAAGGGGCTTATTTTCACATCTCAGGATCCAAGCATTGTCACAGTTGACAGAGAAAAAGGAATTGTGACTGCGGTTGACTATGGCACAACAAGAATTGTTGTAAGAAGTGCAGAGGACGCCTCAAAGACAATTTTAAAAACTGTGACAGTCACAGACGACAAAGCGCACAGAATAGAGTTTGTAAATCCAATTTCTTTAATTTATCTTGGTCAAACTGAGCAACTTCAGGTGAGATTTGTGCCAAATGTGACTGCAAGCAGAGTTTGCGATTGGAAGAGTGACAACGAAAGCATTGCTGTTTCACAAGACGGACAAATTACTGCAAATGCAGTTGGAGAATCCACAATCACTGCCACAAGCAGAGCAAATCCAAATCTTACAGCAAGCATTAAAATTAAAGTTAAAGCACAACTTTCTTCACTCCACTTTGAAAACAACAGAACTGAAACAGTTGCAAAAAGCGAAATAGAATTGCCAAAAGTTGTGTTAAATGATGGTGCTGACGAGGAAGTGACCTTTTCAACAGACGATCCAAGTATTGCCACCGTTCAAGATGGTAAAATTGTGTTTGATGAAGAAAAATTTGGAAAAGTTACACTCACAGCCACCGCCACAGACGGACTTGGAAACAAAAGAACTGCCACAAAGGGTTACAATTACACAGCGGGCTATTACGACACACTGAAATTCTCACAAAATGCCTATGATTTTGACATTGACGAAGTTGGCAGCGACCCACTTGACATTCAACTTATCACAGAAGACGGTGCATACAAAGGCTTTGAAGGAGTGACTTTATCACAAGAGGGGATTGTTGAATTTGACGAAGCGACAAAAACTTTCACAGCAAAAAGTCGCGGCAGGGTTGACATCCAATACACAGTGAAAAACTGTAAAGGCGAAGAGATTGTTGCAACTTGCACAGTGAATATCAAAAAATATATCAAAACAATCACATTCACACCAAGTGAAGAAAATAAATTGGACATAACTCACACATATTACAATCTTGCTGACAAATTGACATTCAATCCAACAGAACATGACGACACATTCTTGTTTTATTCATGCAACAGCGAAGTTGCATCGGTTGACAATTATGGCCTTGTTACATTCACAGCCTATGGCAGAGCCGACATCACCATAAAGGCAGAAAAGTCAGAGCCAATTGTTGTCACACTCACCTTTAAAAAAGCAGAAGACAGCGGCATCAACACAATCTATGTTGACGAAACCTATGACGAAAAAAGCACAATTGTGCTTGACCTTGAAAGCGAACTTTCAAGACAAACTTGCAAATTGCTTGTCGCAGAAAGTTGGGACAGCGCTGAATATGTTGTTGAAAGTGGCAATGACACAATCATATCTTTTAAAGACAACATAATCACCCCGCTGCAAGAGGGCGAGGCAACCATCAAAGTGACCGCACAAAAAGGCGGAGAATCACTTACAAAAACAATCAAAATTTACTCCAATCAACTTTGCACAGATATTATGTTTGAAAAAGAAGATGGGTGGGCTTCACTTAAATATCCGGCAGGATATGCTTTTACACTTCAAGGGATAACAGCAAACTTAAAAAATAGACCATACAGTCAATATAAAGAAATTAAAGTGACAATGGACGAAACAAATCCAGGAGTGCTTGCAGTTAATTCTTGGGCAATAAAATATGTGAACACAACTGATTGGGCTAATTATACTATGGGTTTTGTTCATACAGGAGGTAGCGCAAACGGAATTTTTAGATTTAAAGTTGGTGTTTATTATGCCAGAACTATAGATGGCACGCAAATAACAAAAGGGGATCTTGCCGGAGTAGAGAAAACCTATTCTTTCAGTGTTGAAACTTTGAGAATCAATGAAATTAAAATTTCATATGAAGGACAAGAAATCACTGAGGGACAAGAATTTTTATTTGAAGATATCAGAGAGCCTAAAACATTTTTTATAAACAAAGTTGACTTAATTCCAGAAGGGGCTTCTGCACTTGTAAAAGATTTTGTAACTGTTGAAGATAAAGAGGGCATTTTAGAAAATTTTGTTATTGAAGATGTTGAAAACGGATTTAATGTGACTCTTATGGGCAAAAAAACAGCTTTTGATCCAACAGACATCACTTTCATGTATAATGGCACAAAGATAAAAACCATTAAAGTGATAGTTAATGCCTTAGGTGAAAAGATTGTTGCAAGTTCAAATGGCTTGAAGATTGTCCAAGGCGACACTTACAATGCTGTTTCACAAGAGATTGTGCTTACTGCAAACTTTGAAAGAGAAGACGGGCTTGAGGCGACAGAAGAAGAGATTGTTTGGGAGAGCGGCAAACTCACCGGCACTATTGCTCCGGGCGAACAAGCGAGAATAAAACTTGACCCTGATGCAACTGAGGTTAAACTCCATTCTGCAAAAGCAAGTTTGACATTCAATGTAAACATTTTATTGTCATTTGACGATTTTGGCTTGAGAGTTTTGCTTGCCGGCGCTCAGATTTATGAAACCGAAAGCGTTGTTGAAACGCAGGCTGCCACAGTCACTCTGCCAAATGCAGAATCTCAACTTTCACTTGAAGTTGAAATTGAAAACTTTGTTGGCTTGTTCACAAATGAAACTTTAAGTTCTATGTTCACAGTTTCAACAACTCCAAACACTTTTGAAGTTGGCTCAAACGGCTTGGCAAGAAGATTCTTTGTTATTGTGCCAGCAGAAGTTAGCGCGCAAGAAGATATCACACTTTCACACAACGACATTTCATTTACAATAAACCTTTCACGCTCTGATGTTGCAAAGATTGAATTTTTACAACACTACGCAACAGACGGCGTAAGCACAAACGGTTATGGCGTTTATCGTGGCGCGCAACAAGTTAGACTTTTTGCAAAACATTCTTATTACAACGGCAGCGAAGTTGACTATTACAAGATGCCGATAAATGTAATTGGCACACTTGAAAAGGTTGAATGGCAACTTGTCGGCTACACAGGTGCGGACAAAGACGGCGTTATCGCAACTGTCAAGGGCAGAAACTTCACAGTTGACGGCGCAACATACACAATCAACGAAGACGGCAGTGTTTCAAACGAAGACGGCGAAATTGTTGTGACGGCAGAGGGCAAAAACACACTTGGGCTGACTTTTGTGGACTGTCTGACTGAAAAGGGCTTTGCGAGAATCTACTTTGGCAATTTCAACGGGCTCAACGAAAGCGATATCGAAAAAGACAATTTTGGCAATTTTGATATGGATATTGACCCAACTTACAACAACCCATACGACCAAAAAGGCAGATTTTTGCGCGTTACAGCAAGCGCTGGTGCAACAAGCGACATTTCTTGCAGTTTTAACTTCAATGTTGTAAATGACACTTTTGATGTGAGAACTGCCGAAGAGGACGGGCCAAACGCAAAACAAAATGTAATTTTAGAAGACGAACTTGAATATTACAAACAAAACGGCTACAAAGAAAAACGCCTTGTAAATATCTTTGATGCAGAAGGCTTTGGCAAATATGCATATGTCGTTTTGCAAACAAATCTTTATGGCCCAAAAGACCAAGAAAATACCAATAAAAATCTTGTGATTAGTGGCGGAGAATATGAAAAAACTTACACGGACAAAGATACGCTTGATGATTACTATGCAAGGGGCGTGATTCACAAAGGGCCGCTGAGAAAGAACTTAATTTATGGCAATGGCTATTCAATCAACCTTGACGAATTGAATTCTGCAACACTTAAAACAGATTTGCCTCGTGCCGTTGTATCAGTTGGCAGAGTTTACAATGCAACTCTTGAGGGCGCAACTGTTCAACAAGGGCAGAGCAAGCTTTCATTCAAAGTGATTTTTGAAGGCACAAGATTCTATTACAGCAACATTCAAGCCGTTTTAAATGGCGTCATTTCACCAAACCATCAGTTTATCCCACTCTATGTAAAAAATTCAACTTTCAAATACGCGGGCAACAGCGCCATCGAAATGTGGGAGCTTAAGGCAGATGTGCCGGGGCTTGACGAAGGCAAAAGCAAACCAGCAAATGAGTTTACACCAAACCCATATCACAACAAAGAGCAATATTACATTGAAAATGTTGTGATTGTGGATTGTGTAAAGGGCATTGAATCAGCGCTTTATGATACAAATCCAATAACAACCTACAAGTTTCGTCCGGGCGAATTCTTCTTCAAAGGCTATGTAGATGTGTTCAACTATCAAACAGAAAATGAATTGGTTGAAACCCTTTCAGGCGGGGAGAATATTGATATAGTGAAAAATTCGTCGTCATATAAAGACTTGATTGCTCTTCTTAAAGAAAAATATATGGTGGACTTTAATGGCGAAAAATATGTAAACATTGCGCTGATAACCATGAAAAGAAATATGGGTGATGAAGAAAGAACAATGTATTTCTTTGACGAAGAACAAGGCACTTACAACGCAAGTTTAGATGACTCAGCCGGCTCAACACACTTAAAACGCGAAATTGTAAAATTTGATTTGACCATTGATGCCTTTGACGCTTGGCTTTATGCACAAGACAACTTGCCATTTGACATTGCTTGTCAAAAACACATTTTGCAAAATGGTGGCACACAAGAAAACACAACTCACCTTGCTTGGCATATGAGCAAAGTTTACAGAGATTTAAACATCATTGGTTGGAGCGAAAATCCAGAGGCTGAAAAAGACGCCGCATAAAACAAAAACACCAAGCAAAACTTGGTGTTTTTTTATTGTGATAAATTTTTACATTTGGCCGCTTACATATTCTTGAACAGCGTCGAAAATATCTTCAGGCAAATCTGTTGAGTAATCTCCAAAGTCAGCTAAAACGCGAATTTTAAAAATTTGTTGTGCGGTGTCAATTAAGTCGTTTACAATTGTCAATTTTTCATCTTCAGTCAACAAAGATTCTTTGGCAGCCAATCGATCAAGCACTTTATGTGTTTTAAGATTGCATTTGTAAGTGTTTACATTTAAAATTTCGTCAAGATTTGTCACATTTTCAGTGATTGAACTTTTTCTTGTGGAAGTGAATTGATCATGGGCGCACTCATAAATATTGTTGTTTTCTGATTTGAAATGCGTGTATGCTATTGTGCAGCCTGTTCCAGAAGGGCCCACGGTTGTGAGAGTTTGAAAAACAAATGCACTAGACCAAGCAGTTTCACTTTCTTTTGTTACATACAAAGCGGTGTTATGCTCATATTTATCTTGATTTTCTGGCAATTGATTGTCGAGGCTGTCTGTGTTTTCAACCAAAACGCTCTGTCCATCTATGTAGAATCTCAAAAATCCGTGAAAACCTTGCTCTGTTGATTGATACCATACATTTTCTTCTACATCACTTTCAAGAAGAGATTTAGCCAGAATTATTGATGCGTCATGCATGTAAAAAAGATATGACACATCTTGTGAAAATTCATTTTGTGAATAATCTTCATAATCAAGTGAAAGGGCACTTGCAGCCTTTGAAGAGCCAAGCCCACGTTCTTTATACACCTCATTGACCAAGACGAGCGCCTCTGCACGAGTGAGGGCTGACGAAGATTTGCCAGAAATGCTTGAAAAATACAAATATCCAAACACGGCACAACCAACGGTCACCAAAGTCACATAGATTGTCAACAAAATAGTTCCTACTTTTTTCATATTTTCTCCTTTTATATTGTTCAGTATAATGCGGGGGGGGATTTGTCAAGCGTTTGAAAAAAATTTTTGAGTAAAGCCCCTGATTGACATAAAATTTACAGCAACATAAAAATCCGAGCGTAAATGATGCGGAAAGTGAATGGTGAAGAGAGAAAAGTGAAGGGTGAAAAGTAGAAAAATCCACAAATTAAAGCGATTGCGCAAAATCGCCAACGGAGTGCGATTTTCAATCGGCGCAAAAAAGAAAAAAACAAACGCCAAGGCGATGCTTTTTGGCGTTTGCGACAAAAACGAGCAAAAGTGCAGTTTTTTTCTTGGTGCGTCTGCTGGGACTCGAACCCGGAATAACGGTTCCGTAGACCGTCGTGATATCCATTTCACCACAGGCGCATTTTTTATTGCCCTTTTATTATAGCAAAGAAATTTAAACTTTGCAAGTGTTTTAAATGATTTTAATTGTGTTCTTGTTTGTTTTTTGATAAAATATACATATGAAAAACACTGTTTGCAAAATTTTGTTTATAATTTCTTTGATTCTGTTGTTGTGGACGGCAAGTGCTTGCGTGCCATTTTATTTTCGCGATTTTTATTTTATGCAAATGGACTCGCTTGGCGTGTGCGAAAGTGCAGAAAAAACGCCGCAGCAGGTCAAAGATGCCTACAACGATATGCTTGATTTTTTGGTGTTTAACAAAGAGTTTAATTTGGGCGATTTTGAATACACAGAAGATGCACAGGCGCATTTTGAAGATGTGAAAAGGCTTTTTGGCGGCATTTTGATTGTCATGGCAATCAGTTTCGTTGCGGTTGTCACGCTTTTGATTTTAGAAAAGAAAAAGAAAATCTCTCTAAAAATGTGGAAAGGTTTCCACGCGGGATTTTATGCCTCGATAATGGCGCTTTTGTTGCCGAGCTTAATTTTATGCTTCAGCGCAATTGATTTTCGGGCGGCGGGAGAGTTTTTTCACCATATTCTTTTCCCCGGCAAGTCAAATTGGGTGTTTTATCCAAGTGAAAATCCAATTATTGAAATTTTGCCGATGCAATTTTTCGTTAATTGTGCAATTTTGATTGTGTGCGTGCTGCTGTTTTTGTCTGCTTGTGTGATAATTTGCAGCATAATTTCAAAAATTAGGGCACAAAAAAAGGCAAAAACTTAATTTTCGCCTTTTTCATGAAAATAATCGTATATTTTTTGGGCAAGTGCGGGGTGAATGCCTTTGACAAGGCAAAGTTCTTCGACACTTGCTTTTTTAATGTTCTCCGAAGTTTCAAAGGCGGAAAGGAGTGCGTTTTTCTTCACTTCTCCAAGCCCCGGAATTTCGTCTAAATCTGTTGTTGTCTGTGTTTTGGTGCGAAGCTGTCTGTGGAAAGTGATTGCAAAGCGGTGCGCCTCGTCACGAATGCGCTGCAAAAGTTTGAGTTCGGCACTTGCGGTTTTCAAAATGACGGGCGTGTGGCTGTGTGGCACAAAAACCTCTTCAATTCTCTTCGCGAGCGAAATCATTTGAATGTCATTTTCAAGATTAAACGACTTTAAAATCTCATAACAAGACGAAAGTTGTCCCTTGCCACCATCTATCACCAAAAGGTCGGGCTTTTCGCTGAAACTTTCGCCGTTTTGCTCGACATATCGCTTAAGGCGGCGGGTGAGTGCCTCTTTCAAACTGTCAAAATCGTTGTTGCCTTTAACATATTTGATTTTAAACTTGCGATAGTCCTTTCGCTCTGGCTTTCCGTCTTTGAAAACAACCATTGACGCCACTTTGTTTGTGCCACTGATGTGGGAGATATCATAACACTCCATGCGGCGTGGCGTAGTTTTCAGCCCAAGGCTTTCTTGCAGTTTCTTAACTGCGCCAAGCGTGTTGTTGTATTCAAGTTTGTCGCGCTCGATATGTTTGTTGAGATATTCTGTGGCGTTCTCTTTTGCCATTTTCAAAAGTGTCAAGTTCACGCCGTGCGGGTTGGAGATGATGTTTGCAGATTTTGATAGATATTCACCTAAAAGTTTTTCGTCAATCTCATGGCTGACGATAATCTCATTCGGCACAAGGCAGTTTTGATAATATTGCGCGATAAAGTTGAAAAGTGTGTCTTTTTCTTCAAGTTCGGCGTCACTTTGTGCAAAATTGACTATGCCAAGTATTTTGCCGCCGCGCACAACCATAACTGTCACAACGCCAGAAAGCCCGTCTGTTGAATATGCAAAAACATCTTTGTCGATGTTTTTTGGAAGGTTTGCCACCACGCGCTGTTTGAGTTTTGCAACCATCTTTAATGCCTCTCGAAGTTCAATTGCGCGCTCAAAATTTTGAAGATTTGACGCAATATTCATTTTTTCAAGCAAGATTTTTTCAATTTCATCATCGTTGCCAGATAGAAAACGCACCACTTTTTTAATTTCGGCGGCATATTCTTCTTTTGTCACGCGATTTGTGCAAGGGGCAAGGCAAAGCCCAAGCGAATAGTTGAGGCATTCGCGTTTTGCGGGTTTGTTCGGGTCAATTTTGCCTTTGCAAGTGCGAATTTTGTAGGCAAAACTTATGGTGTTTAAAATAGCCTGTGGGTCAATTCCGGCGATGTATGGCCCAAAATATTTCGCACCATCATTTTTTTTGACTTTTCTCACAATTTCAAGGCGAGGAAAGTCGTCTTTCATATCTATTTTAATATATGGAAATGCCTTGCCGTCTTTCAACAATATGTTGTAGAAAGGCTGGTGCTTGTGAATAAGGTTGCTCTCCAAGCCCAACGCATCCAACTCCGACACGGCGATAAAATAGTCAAAATCATCAACATTGTCCACCATGGCTTGCACTTTGCTTGGCTTTGGACTGTTGCGAAAATATTGACTTACGCGGTTTTTTAAGTTCTTCGCTTTGCCAATGTAAATAATCTCCCCCGCGGCGTTTCTCATCACATAAACCCCGGGGCGAGTGGTCAAAGTTTTCAGTTTTTGGCGTATTTTGTCGTTCATGCCTTTATTATATAACAATTGAATAAAAAAAACAACTTTATAAATTTTTTTGTTTTTTAGCGAATTTTGTTGCAAAATGCGTTTTTATTTGGTAAAATGAGAAAGAATAGAAGTATAGGAGGAAAAAATCTGTGCATTCAATGCTTTTAGGGATGTTTGACTGGATTGGTGATTTCTTCAAGGCAATGTTTGACTTGATTCCAAAAATCATGTATCTTTTGTATGCATCACTTGCTTGCGTCATTGATGTGCTTCAATTATTCTTCCGTAAACTTGCCGGGCTTGATGTTTTTTATGTGCAGGAAGCCGGGAATCAAGAACCTGTCAAGGTTGCCGGCGATCTTGTCACCAATTTCATCACTGGCATTTTAGGAATAAATGATAATGGATTTCAATACAGTGCACTTACGACAGTATTTTGGTCGATGATTCTTTTTGGCGTGATTATATGTTTTGTCAGCGTGTTTATCGCAATCATCAAATCTCACTATTCATATAATGAAGAATCAGCAAAAGGTCCTATGCCAATCATATACACAGGTCTTAAAGCGCTTGTGAATATGGCGGTTGTGCCAATTGTCGTTGTGCTTGGATTGTATGTTTCACAAGCCATTTTGATTGCGCTTGATTCCATAACTTCAGTTTCATCTGGCAACGTTGAACAGATGTATGGAAGTCAAACCTCCCTTCTTCAAGCAACTGCCACTTCGCGAAGTAGTGCCGCCAATGCAGATGAGGTTGGCGTGACTGGTGAAACGACATATATTTATTATGATATATTCGGTTATCAATGCGAAATTTTATATGGACAAAAACTTTCTGACGCGGTTTTGTCGGGCGGATGGAAAAAGGTGGATCTTGCAAAAATTGCATCCACTCAACAATCTTTTTCTGGGTCTATTTTTAAAGTCGCCGCATACAACGCCAATCGTGCAAGATCTGGCGAAATGGTCACCACAAATCCTCATTACACTGGTGGCTCGGCTAGTAGTATGAAATTGTTTGCAAACGCAGAAAATGATGCTGATCCACAAACAAAACTTGCCGATATGATTGACATGGCGTTTGCTTGCAATCTTCACTTGCAAAATGCCTATGTTTTGAATCAGGCTTATGGTGGGTGGTCATCAGTAAAATATTTCACAAACTTTTTGACTCTTAAAGTTAAAGCGTTCTCGAAATTCAATGTTGGGCTTGTTTGGTATTATTATGACTTGTGGTCATTCAACTTTATTGTCGGTTTTGGCGCAATTGTTGTTTGTGTATCAATATTCATCAACATAATATTAGGGCTTTTGACACGATTATTTATGTGTATAGGGCTGTTTCTTATAGC
>CANRDW010000020.1 GCA_947629505.1 uncultured Clostridia bacterium | reverse complement strand
GAAGTGTTTGGAAATAATTTGAGTTATTATGGGATAGATGAATGCGATTGGGCAATCAAAGAAACTAAAAATTATAAGGATTTTGAGCCAAAACTTCCTACGACAATGAAATATGACGATGGAATAGTTTTGTTGTCATTAACGCAAGAAGATGCGGTCATTTGTTTCTTCAACTCGCTTTTCACAATTTCAAACAACGAAGATTTAGAAAATCAATTATTAGACGCTCTTCGGAATAAAAGGAATTTTTATATTGTTTGCGACTATACAGTTAACAACAACTTTCACATGCCAAAAGAAGAAATCAATTTTTTGAATAGGCTTATTCGCAAACTTAGAGGAAGTTTTAGTTTTAAACGCTTTGAAATTTTGGACGGGAAAGGTATAATATTACAAGGAAGCAAAGCGTAAATTTCTTGGAGGACAGATGATTTTAAGCGTTTCGCGGCGGACGGATGTGCCGGCGTTTTATGCGGATTGGTTTTTTGAGCGGCTGAGAGAGGGCTTTGTCCTTGTGCCAAATCCTATCAATCAGCAAAAGATTGCACGAATTGAGTTGAAGCCAATCAAAATCGAAAGCATTGAAGAAGATATGCTTGGTGGCAAAAAAGTTGAGATGAGCGGCAATTTGGAAGGGATTGTCTTTTGGACGAAAAATCCGCGGCCGATGATTAGCCGGCTTAATGAACTTGGGGATATTAAATATTATTTTCTCTACACACTTAATCCTTATCCGGTGAAAATTGAAGCCAATTTGCCAAGTTTGGAAGAGCGAATTGAAAGTTTTAAAGAACTCTCCAAATTTTGCCCGGTAATTTGGCGCTATGACCCAATTTTGCTTGCCGACGGGACTGATGTTGACTGGCACGTTGAACATTTTGCCAAGTTGTGCGAAAGTTTGAAAGGCTACACAAAGCATTGCAAAATCAGTTTTGTGATTGAAAGTTATTCAGGTTGTTCAAAGAGTGTTTGGGCGCCAAATCTTTCGCAAAAACACCAAATTTTGTCCGCGTTTTCAAAAATTGCAAAGCAAAACGGCATTCAAATTGAGGCGTGTGCCGAAAGTGGCGATTGGAGTGCCTATGACATTGTTCCAAGCAAGTGCATTGACGGGGAGATTTTTGAGAAATTGCTCACAGAAAAATTTGCCGCACAAAATTTGACCGTCAAACGCAAGAACAACAAACTCGACGGACAGCGAAAATTTTGCGGATGCATGCCATCTGTGGATATTGGCCGCTATGATACCTGCCGCCACGGCTGCAACTATTGTTATGCACGCAAAGGCCAGCCTAAAAGCATGCTTGACGAACTCTCCGGCGAAATCTATGACCGCAAAACTGAACTTGAATTTGAGTATAAATAAGTTTTGCAAAACAATAGAACGATTTAGGCAGTTTAAAAGCGTAAAACATTTGGAAAATTTGAGATTTAGGTGTAAAATAGGTGTATAAGGAGCGAAAACTTATACACCTATTTTTCTTTGCCTATTGCGAGCAACCGAAAAACAAATGGGAATAGGTGGCAAGAGCAGTTGATTGCGGGCGGTGAGAACACTTCCTTCGTAATCAGCAGGTCGCGGGTTCGATTCCCGCCGTTAGCTCCAAAATATAAACATTTTGTATAATTTTGTAAAATTACAAAAAAATAAATAATTTTTTTAATTAGAGGAGGGAAAAAATGGACGAAATAAAAAAAATAATAAGGAAATTAAAATTAAAAGGTTTTCATTTTGAAAAGGGTTTATCAAACGAGTGAATTTGATAGAATTGAAAAAACTTACAACTTTATTTTTCCAACAGAAATTAGAGAATTCTTTTCTTATGGGATGCCAACCGGAAAATATTTTTATAATTGGCGAGATTTTAGTGAAGAAAATATAGAAAAAATAAATGGTTTTCAAAAGAATATAGAAGATGCATTTATATTTGATTTGGAACACAATGATTTGGCAGGTGATTTTAAAGACAAATTTCCAAAAGCAAAAGATGAAAAAGAATTAAAAAAATGTGTTCTAGATTATTTACATGCAAGTCCTAAACTTATTCCATTTTACGCTCATAGATGCTTTTTTGATGGACTGGATGATATGCCTATGGTTTCATTTTGGCAACCAACAGATTCGCCTATATGTGGAATAAATTTTATTGATTTCATTGAAAGTGAATTTTTTAATAAACATAAAGAAACATCGAAAGAAGAAGATGAACAAATTGAGAAAAAATTACAAAAAACAGGAATCTGGAAAGATATTGTTTTTTGATTTTCGCAAAATAAGGCTAAAGCCTTGGTGACGCTACGCGTTTGCTACAAACGAAAAAAAAGCTTCGTGGTGGTCGCTGACGCTCGGCAGCAAAAGTCAACTTTTTTGGGTGGTGATAGCCAAATTCTTTGCATTCAAGCGGAGGTTGAAATTATATTAAGATAATTTCGAGTATAAAAAAGATAGTTGTTTGTGGCTATCTTTTTTATTAAATCATTTTCAATGCTATGAATTTAGCAATTTATTTTGTTTTTTGACAAAAATATGATATAATTATGATATAAATTTTGGAGAAGAATATGCAGAAAAACAGCAAAATTTTAAAAGTGATTTGCGCTTGTTGTATGTTGGTGATTGCCAGCATGTCTTTATTTGCGCTTGATGGTTGCTGTGAGAAAAATGAGCCAAATGTTTTTGTGCAAGATTTAGATTATTCAGACGGGGCGGAGTTGACATACAATCCCGACCAAGGCTTTTACAAAGCAAAGGTTTTCACTGTCACCTCTGATGGAATTTTTGATGATGACAAACCTGCAGTGGAGTATGATTTTGGAGATTATGACAATCAATTGTTTCATCTTAGAATGGACATTTCGGCATTTTCGGGGAAGAACAACGGGCAGGAAGATTTGGAATTAACATCAAAGGCGCTTGAAGATTTGGATGCGCTTTTAAACGACCTTAAAACTTTGCAAAGAAACGCTGTGATAAGATTTTGTTATTGCCCGGGTTTTGGCGATGCGAAAGATGTTGAGCCAAGCCTTGAAATGATGCAAAAACACATCCAGCAAATATCTTCGGTTTTGAATAAATATGAATCCACCATAACTGCCGTTGAGGCGGGTATGATTGGCAGGTGGGGCGAAATGAACGGCAGCGCCATAACCAAAGACAAGACTGTTGTAAATGCAATTTTGGACACTTGGCTGGATTGCACAAATTCGCTGCCGATTTTAACACGTCAGCCGCAACATATCTACGACTATTTAGGGTTGACATATGAAGAAGCCATGGACTATGTCATTCAGCCAAATGAAAAAGCATACAGGCTTGGCATTTTTGACGACAGTTATCTTGGAAGTGAAAGCGACCGCGGAACATTCAATCACAACCGTGAAAGTGAAATTGAGTGGATTTCAAAGCAAACTTCTCACTTGCCGTTTGGGGGCGAGGCATCCTATTCGGAGAGTGCAACTGACGAAACGCCGCTGCATCGCATTGAAGATGGCTGCCTTGAAAATATGAGAACTTTGAATTTGTCATATCTCAACTATCACTACAACGAAAATGTGACGGATTATTGGAGAAATTTAACATATTCGGCTGAAATTGGCAGTGACAGTGCTTATTATGGCATCAGCGTTTATGACTATATCGCAAAGCATTTTGGATATAGATTTGTGCTGAAAAAATCCACTTTTAAACTTGAAAACTTGAAATTGGAGATTGCTTTGAATTTGGATAATGTCGGCTTTGGCAATTTGACCAAGAAAAAAGACCTTCAACTTATAGTGGAAAACAGCGCGGGCGAAATTGTTTTAAGGCAAAATGTTGGGGCGTTTTCGGGGGAAGATATTGTTGCAAAAACAAATTTGAGTGGGCTTGCTAAGGGTGAATATAAATTTTACATTGCCATCTGCTCACTTGAAGAAGAAAACACAACCTATTCAATCGCATTTTCAAATTCGGGGCTTTACAATGACACTTTAAAAGCAAACTATGTTGGCAAAATTTCCATATAAAATTATGATATAAAATCATTTTGAAAAAAATTCATTATGTTGTAAAATAAGTGTGTAAGAGATTACACACTTTTTTATTGAGGGAGTGATATGAAAATTGATGTGAATTATCATAGTTCTGTGGCAATCAACGATGAGATTTTTGTTGACCCGTTGAATATTGTGGGAAAGAAAAAGCGAAATACATTTTTTTGACTCATCCGCATTGGGACCATTTTTCAGTGGAAGATATTCAAAAAATTGTTGCGCCAGACACGATTTTTGTTTGCCCTGTGACTATGGCAAAAGATGTTAAAAAACATTTTAAAAACGAAATTGTTCCGGTTGAGCCAAATAAAAGTTATCATCTTGACGATGTTGCTTTTGAGGTGTTTGCATCTTACAACACAAACAAAAAATTTCATCCAAAGCAAAATGGATGGGTGGGCTTTAACATGACGATTGAAAACACAAAAATTGCAATTACCGGCGACACGGATGTGACTGAAGAACTTCTAAATCTCAAAACCGACATTTTGCTTTTGCCAATTGGCGGGACTTACACAATGACCTTTGACGAAGCCGCAAGTGTGACAAACATCATAAAGCCAAAAAAAGTCATTCCAATTCATTATGGAAAGGTGATTGGCGACAAATCTTTGGGCGAAAAGTTCAAACAACTTGTAAACGACAATATTGTTTGTGAACTGAAAATTTAAAGGAGAAAGTATGGAGAAAATCACGGCGAAAGAGTTGACAGACAGGGGGATTTGTCCAACTTGCTATGACAGGGCGCACGAACACTGCGTTTTTGGCGACAACAGCGAAGACATGATTTTGAAAAACGATGTTTTTGAATGTTTTTTGTGCGACAGACCGCGCGCGGATGGACACATGATTATTTCAAGTGAAAAACATTTTAAAGACATTATGGAAGCGCCATGGGATGTGTGCGAAAAAATGTTGAAGTTTGCAAGATTTATGATGCTGGCAATCAAAGATGTGTATGGCTGCGAAAGTGTGTATCTTTGCACAATGTGTGATGGGCCTATGAATCATTTTCATTTGCAGCTTATTCCAAGATATGATTTTGAAGAACGCGGCTCGAAAAATTTTGTCAAAGAACGCAAAAAATATGTGCGCGACTATGACAAAATCAAAAAACTTTGCGAAATTGCAAAAACCTATGAAATTTAATAAAATAAGGTGTTATGGAAATTTTTAATTATAAAAAACCTAATTTTGACAAACTTTTGAAGTTTGGATTTAAAAGGCATGAGAAAATCTATCAGTTTGACAAAGAAATTTTGGACGATTTCATTTTAAGTGTCTTTGTTTCTGAAAGCGGCGAAGTTTCAACAAAACTGATTGACAAATCTTCTGGCGAAGAGTATTTTTTGCACCTTTTGAAAGACAGTGTTGGACAGTTTGTAGGAAGTGTGAGAGAAGAATTTGAAAAAACCTTAAAGGAAATTTGCGACAACTGTTTTGAAACGGATGTATTTAAAAGCAAACAGGCAAAGGCAGTTTTGGATTTTGCAGAAAAAAAAGGTGACAATCCTGAATTTTTATGGGAAAATTTTCCAAATGTGGCAATTTTAAGGCGAAAGGACACGAAAAAGTGGTATGCGGTGTTGTTTGTGCTTCCAAAAAACAAACTAGACCACAAAAGTGACGAAGTTGTTGACATAATTGACCTTAGGTTGCAGCCAGATGAACTTGAAAAAATTGTGGACGACAAAAGATTTTTTAGGGCTTATCATATGAATAAAAAACATTGGTTTTCTGTTTCGCTTGATGGGGCTGTTTCAACGCAAGATATTTTGAAATTTGTTGAAAACAGTTTCAATTTGGCAAAATAAAAAAGCCACAATCAATTTTTGCTTTGCATTTTCAAATTTTTGTGCTATATTATAAATGAGGTGTTTTTATGGGTTTCATGAATTACATTTACAAAATTTTTGGCTTTGAAGGGGATGATGTCAAAGTGACAAAAAAGGACACAACCAAAGCCACATACAATCTTAAACTTTCGCAAAAACTTCCTGACGAAATTGACGGCGTCAGCGTGTTTTATCCTGAAAATTTTGAAGATGTCAAAGACAAAATTGAACTACTCAAGAAAAACACTCCGTTTTTTATCGATTTTAGGGGGACAAGCTCCACTGAAAAAAACAAAATCTTGGATTATTTTCATGGCGTGATAGATGTTTTGGGGGCAACGGAAGAGGTTGTTGACAAAAATTTGCATATATTTTTGCCTAAAAACATGGAACTTGAGAGGGAAAATTGAGAAAAAAACTGTGGATTAAAATAGGCGTTTTGCTTTCTATAATTGTTGGCATTTTGATTTTGGACTTGGTGACAAAATATGTTTTTGACGCCACTTTAAGTGACGGCAGAACTGTGAGGGTGATTCCTTTTTTATTTAACTTTAAACTCACTCACAACCTTGGCGCTGCGTGGGGGATGCTTGCGGGCAAACAACTGTTTTTGATTGCTCTAAGCGTGATTTTTCTTGCAATTTTCATCTATTATTATGTCAGAGAAAAAGAAAAATCTTGGCTTTTGACAATCACATTTGCTTTTTTGATTGGCGGGTGTTTGGGAAATTTATATGACCGAATTTTTGTTGGCTATGTGAGAGATTTCATTCAATTTGACTTTTGGCAGTCCTTTCCAATCTTCAATTTTGCAGACACATTTTTGACAATTGGAATTGCGATGTTTATCATCTATCTTATTTTGTATTTTGTTAAAAATCGCAAAAAAGACGAAAAAAAATCTGAAAAAAATGAAAATGAGGGCAAAAATGACTGAAAAATTTAAAATTTTGCCCGAAAATGTTGGAATGCGTTTGGATATTTTTCTGCTTGAAAAAATGCCGGATTGTTCGCGTTCACACATTAAAAATATGATTGAAAAGGGCCTTGTGAGTGTGAATGAAAAGGTTGTCAAAAAGGCAGGCACGATTTTAAAACAAAACTCATCCGTGTCGGCCGAAGTTTTGCAGCCAGAAGAAATCTCCACTCAGCCAGAGGACATTGATTTAAACATTGTCTATGAGGACGGCGATTTGCTTGTGATAAACAAACCGCAGGGGCTTGTTGTGCATCCATGCTCTTCAACCAAAAGTGGAACGCTTGTGAATGCACTGTTGTATCATATCAAAGATTTGAGCGGCATAAATGGACAGCTTCGCCCCGGCATTGTGCATAGGCTTGACAAGGACACGAGCGGGCTTTTGGTGGTCGCAAAAAATGACACTGCACACAAAAGTTTGGCACAGCAAATTAAAGAAAAAAGTGCGCATAGAAATTATTTGGCAGTTTTGGAAGGCAACTTGAAAAACGAGAGTGGCACAGTTGAAACTTTTATCGGCAGAGATCCGAAAGACCGCAAAAAAATGGCGGTGACAACGTCTGGCAGAGTGGCGATAACAGAATACAAAGTTTTACAGCATTTTAAAGACTGTTGTTTGGTGGAATTTTCGTTGAAAACGGGCAGAACTCATCAGATAAGAGTCCACGCAAAATATTTGGGGCATCCCGTTGTGGGCGACAAGTTGTATGGGCATGAATTGAAGTCTTTAAAGGGTCAACTTTTGCATGCATACAAACTTTCGTTTGTGCATCCAAAAACGCAAGAGAGAATGACTTTTGAGGTGAACTTGCCCGATTATTTTGAAAATTATCTAAAAAAACAAAAGAGGGAGAACATATGATTTATTTTATTAGGCACGGGCAGACCGAGGGCAATGTGAGGCACATCTACACAGGCAACTCAAATTTTCCGCTCACAGAACTTGGAGTTAATCAAGCAAAGGAAACGGCAAAACTTTTGAAAGACAAACATTTTGACGTTATTTTTTGTTCGCCACTTTTAAGGGCAAAACAGACGATGCAAGAAATTGCAGTTTTTCACAAAAACACGCCGATTGTCATTGACAACAGACTTGCCGAGCGCGGAGATGGGCAGTGGGAGGGGCTGCCACTTGGCGATGAAAATGCTGCCCGTTGGAGAGTTGAAAATTGGGATAATGACTATTATGGAGAAACCATGAAAAGCGCTTACGAGAGAGTTGAAAGTTTTTGGGACGAGATAAAATCAAAATACAATGGCAAAAATATTCTTGTGGTTGCGCATGTCGGTATTGGCAGACTTTCGGTGTGCTATTTCAACGGCTTGCCAAAAGATGGCGACCTAAATAGCATTGAAATTAAAAACGCAACTGCAATTTTGCTGCAAAAATGAGATTTTTTACACGAATTTAGTGGATTTTGCTTGACAAACTCCACTTTTTTTGTTAGAATGTGGGGGTATCCGCTTGTGTCGGGCTTTGTAAGTGGTTTTCACCCGCCTTGGACGACAGCGAGTTTGGTTAGAGGAGGTTTATTATGTTTGCAGTTATTCAAACCGGCGGAAAGCAGTATAATGTGACTGAAAACGACACGCTTAAAGTTGAAAAACTTGCTGGCGCTGTTGGTGACAAGATTAAACTTGATGTTCTTCTTGTTTCAGACGGAAACAAAACTGTTGCTGGGACACCTACTGTTAAAAGTGCAGAAGTTGTTGCTGAAATTCTTGCGCATGGCAAGGGCGATAAGGTTGTAGTTTACAAATACAAGCCAAAGAAAAACGAACGCAAGAAACAGGGTCACAGACAACCTTGGACAGAAATAAAAATCGTTTCTGTGAAGATGTAATTATGACAAAGATTATTTTTTTTGAAATTGACAAAAAATTCTGCGGATTTCAGGTTAAGGGGCACAGTGGCTATGCCGAAAGCGGACAGGACATTGTGTGCAGCGCAATCTCAACCGCTTGCCAAATGACTTTGGTTGGATTACAAGAAGTTTTGAAAATCAATGTTGACTCAACTGTAAATGACGGCTTTATGAGTGTTGTTGTGAAAATGGAAGATATTGAAAAATCACAAGATTTTTTAAAAACATTGCATCTAACTTTGAAAGATATCGCAGAAAATTATTCAAAATTCGTTAAATTGGAGGTTAAAAAGTATGTTTATTAATTTACAACTTTTTGCTCATAAAAAGGGTGGCGGAAGCACTAAAAACGGCAGAGACTCTCAAAGCAAACGCCTTGGCGTTAAGGCTTATGCAGGGGAAATTGTTACAGCTGGTTCTATTATTATTCGTCAACGCGGAACGAAGGTTTATCCAGGCAGTAACGTTGGCGTTGGAAAAGACTACACACTTTTTGCACTTAAAGACGGCAAAGTTGTCTTTGAAATGAGCAATGGTAAAAATGTTGTTTCAGTTGTTGAAGCAAAATAAAAAGGGCGTTAAGTCCTTTTTTTGTTAGGTGAAAGATGAATTACAAATGTGGTAAATCAAGTATTGAAATTTATGGAAAAGAAGATTTTGTGCCTTCGCATATTTTGGAGTGCGGACAGATTTTTTCTTATCAAAAAAATGGAGATATTTGGCAGGTTTTTTCGCAGGATAAAATGGCTGAAATTATTGAGAATGACAGTGGCTTTGTCATTAAAACAGCCGACCCAAAGTATTTTGAAAACTTTTTTGATTTGAAAACGGATTATTCAAGAATAAAAAAACAACTTTCAAAGTTTGACATCTTAAAAAAGCCGATTGAATTTGGAAAAGGAATTAGAATTTTAAAACAAAATCTGTTTGAAATGCTTTTTTCATTTATCATTTCGCAAAACAACAATATAAAGCGAATTCAGTTGATTTTAAACCGTATTTGCGAAAAATTTGGCAAAAATATGGGCGGTTATTACGCTTTTCCAACGCGCGAAGAACTTTTAACCGCCACTCAGCAAGACTTTGCTGCGCTTGGGGCGGGTTATCGCGACAAATATCTTTTCAACGTGCTTAGGCAGGTGACTGAAAGTGACTTAGAAGAGTGGAAAAATCTTGACACAAAAACACTGAGGCAAAAACTCATCGCTCTTTCGGGCGTTGGGCCAAAAGTGGCGGACTGCGTGCTTTTGTTTGGATACGGGCGGGGAGATGTCTTCCCTGTTGACACTTGGATTGAAAAAATGTATAACCATTTTTACACGCCACTTTCAAATCGCGAGCAGATAAGAAATAATTTGGTCAAAGAATTTGGAGGCTTGTCAGGCTATGCGCAACAATATCTGTTTTATTATACAAGAGTTGGTATGGGCAAAGAAACAAGTTGAAAAATTCAAAAAATTTTTTAAAAAATATTGAAAAACGGATTGATTTATGCTATCATATTAGATATACGGAGGAGAATATGAAACTTTTAAAGAAAATTGCTGCTCTTGGATGTGCATTTGTTATGTTTACCACGCCATTTTCTTTTGCGGGTTGCACAAAGGAAAAAAAGCCACTTCCAGAGCCTGAACAACCACCTATTGTTCAGCCGGTTGAAACAGAACAAGACAAAGCTGAAAAACTTTATGACAGTTTGGTTAAATCCATGAAAAATGGCAATTTCACCCTTAAAAATGGCAACAAAACATATAAATTTGATGGCGACAAAGCGGAGATTGACGGGGCAGTTTATTTTTCAGAGAACGGCAAAGATGTTTGCATCACAGACGGGGTTAAGAACTTTTCAGAACTCAATGTTGCCACTGCAAAAAGCGATGTTGTTGCGCAGTTTGACGGCGTTGAATTTGATAATTTTGAAAATGGCGTTTTAAGTGGCAGTCAGGCTGACGGGGATGAGATTTCTGTCACAGTTTCTTCCGATAAAATTGAATTGACTGTGAAAAACAACAATTTGACTGCTTCAAATATTGGCACAACAACTGTGAACCTGCCGACATTTTCTGAGGACAAAACTGTTGAAAATCCACCTGTTGAAAAAACTTTGCAAGAAGCGGCTGCTGAAATCAACGCATTTTTAGACGGAGTTAAACAAAGCCAAAAATTTACATTCACAGAAACAAAAAATTCAAAAGAGACAAAATATTCTTTTCTTAACGGGCTTATGAGAGTTGAAAAAGACGGCACTGAGACAATTTATGAAGAAGTAGAAGGGCAAAAATATGCCTATTCAAATCAAAACGGGGCTTGGAACAAAGATTTTACAGACAAGTCTGTTGCAGATGCGTTTGAAAGTTTTGAAGATTTTGCAAACACGATTGAAGGCTTGTCTTGGAGTGATTTTGATGCGCAAAAAAATCAACTTTCTGGAACTTATAACGGAAAAAATGTCACAGCAAAATTAAACGACAACATTCTTGAAATGAACATTGACGACGCAGATGTGACTGTTTCAAAAACTGTTGAAAATTTTGCAAAACCAACGGCGTTTACCGACAACACCATTCAAAGCGAAAAACTTTGGGAAACTGTCGCAGGTCAACGCGTTTACAACTACAAACTTCTTGCCCAAACTCTTGAAGATTGGATTAAAGAGAATGATTATTTGAAAACATATTATTATGGAGATAATTATAAATTAAATAATATTCTATTTTTAAATAACGAATCAAATCAAATAAGGTTGTATGCTTTAATAACATATAATAATAATAAATATCAAATTCGTGATTACACAATAAATGTCACAAATTTGAGTGAAGATAACAATTCCCCAGAAAATTTAAAAAAATACTTAACATCAACAAATAAACCAATCAAAACAGGGGATATTTCGCCTATTAATATTGAATATTCTTCACTTAATGCAACACCAGAACAAAAAACTGAAATGGAAGGATTGACAACAAGTGTGTTCAAAGAACTTGCAACAGATGGTTGGAGAACAAGCAGGGAGGGGCAAGCAACAAAACTTGAATATTTTAAAGATCTTAAAGTCCTTTTTTCAGCAAGAAGTCCATTAAGTGATACTTCAGTAGGTGGAGATTTAGGAGATAAAAAATCATGGCATCAATATTATTTAGTTGACAATAATGGAGAACTGCAGTGGATTGATTTAATTATTGGATCAGCAATATTAAGAGTAGGGTCTATACAAAGGGTCATAGAAGATACAGACAATTTGTGGTTTTGTGAGCAGCCTAAAACTACAAATATTGACAAAGGCAACAGTCAACTTTATGAAGATGTTTTGACAACAGCAAAATCTTTGAATTTATAAGAAAAAAATGAGGAATTGTGTAAATTCCTTGTTTTTTTTAAATTATTGTGTTATCATATTTATATGAAAAAGAAAAAGAGGATTTTAGCATTAATATTTTCTTTTATCTTGATTTTCCTTGTTGGCTGTGCTGAGGGCGGGGAAATTGATGAGGACCTTGGTGGCGACAGTGAATTTGACGACGAGTGGAGCGACGAGGATTTGAAAGATTTGTATGGAGACACCCCTATTGAAATGGAAGGAGTGAAAGTTTTATCTAAGCCGGAATCTTATGATTTTAATGTTGCTTTGGGGGATAATTCTGTCAATTATTACAATTTGTTTGCACGACATCTTTTAAATTATTTATACAATGTTTATGAAAATCCAACAAATATTGATAATGACGATGATAAAAATGCAATTTTTAAAACCACAAAAACAATAGATAGTTCAACAATAACTTACACAACAGATAATTCATTTAATAACAATGAAAATAGATTTTATCTTTTTGACAGCATAAGATATACAATAGAAAGTGTGGACACGACAAGCAAAGATGACACAACAACTCAAACAATCACATTAAAATATAATGCGTGGAATTGGAATATTAAGCCAGATGCAAGTAACAAAAAAGTTGGAGAAGAAATCGCTGAATATAAACAAATATTTTTCCTAAATTTGCCAGAAGATTTGCGTCTCCAAGAAGACAATAAATTTACAATCTTAGATGAAAGAAATCTTCAAACATTATATACTGATTTTAATCCTAGAATCCCATCTTTTAAAGAATTTTATTATGCTGGTGAAAATAAAATTAATGAAGGGAACGATAGTTGTTATCCATCTCCATTTTATTCGCCAGATGCAGAACTTTCAAACTATTTCCAAGATGCGCTGGAATATGCAATCTATTTGTTTGTTTTGGGCTATGATTACACCATAACAGAAGATGCGCCACTTTTTGAATTTCATATTCAATATGGACAGGGTGATAAACTTGGCCATGTAACAGGCATTACAGTTGATGGTTGGGGAAGTGAGGCAATCGAGATTGAAGATGCGCTTGGGCGCGTGAAAAAAATGTATCAAGAGGACGGCGGCTATGTTGGGCTTACTGAAAAAAACAGACAGCAAGTTGTGGATTTTATCTTGGACAAGATTATCGGGGAGAATGCGATTGGTGACAAAGACGGCGAGTTTGAAGTTAAAATCAAAAACGGCATTTCCACAAACTCGCTTAAATTTGACAGACGCTACAGCGAAATTGTGAACAACATTGTGGCATATGCTTGTGGGCAAGTTTCTATTGGAACAACAAAAAAGGAAGGCGTTGAAACCCCATTGTTCTTAAATGGACAGCCTTATCCAACATCTGTCATCACGGACTATGTGGGCAATTATTTTGGCGGATCCTATGAAAATGACGACGATGCAAATATGTTTGGGCATATTGAAAGAGCAGAATATCAAAGCATTGTTTTCTATCCGCCAAGTGACGCTTTTGAAAATGGGACTTTTACGCTTGGAGATATTTGGCTTGCAGTTGAGTATTGGGACGGAGAACATGAAACTTGGGCAGAATACAACGCTTCAGCTCCAAGTGACCAAAAACGCTTTTTAGAAGAAATCACAATCACAGTGGGACTTAGAGTTTTCAGCAAATCGCAAAACAAACTTATTGCCGGGGGCGACAAGCCTATTGAAATTAAAAAGACGATTGAGTTTGGAAAATATCCTCCTAAATATACAAATGTAGACGAATATGCCGATGCCTATGAGAAAAACTTGTTCACTTTCAACAACTCTGGAACAGGCAGTGATGTTGCTTTTGGGGATGTTTCAATTGATTCACAATTCAACAAAAATATTGGAAGCGGCGCAATCAACCCATTTGCTGTTGGGGAAGGTGGCAGTGCCATGCACAAACAAATCACGGTTGAGGGAAGTGGCTCGGCAAAAGAATATTACAGACTCAACGAATCTTCCTCTTATGGCTTCTTTGGCACACTCAACGAAGAGATGTTTGGCGGCAGTGACGGCTGCGACTACATTGAAATTTACTTTGACATTCAAAAAACAAAAGGGGTCACGGGAGCAAACTACAACTTTAAAGTTTGTGTGTTACAATTCTTGCCTGCAGAAACAGTTTAAAAGCACAAAAATATTTGTGCTTTTTTCATTTTAGGTATGGACAAAATGGCGCCGTTGTGATAAAATATGAGTGTTGGAGAAAACTATGGAAGGTTGGCTTATCGCACTTTTGGTGCTGTTGGGAATTGTGGTTGTTTTTGTGGTTGTGATGCTTTGTTTGATGCCTTGCAAATGCTACTTTATGGCGCTCTTTTCGGGCTGCTACATCTCGGCGTTTAAGTGCATCAGCATGAAAATGCGAAAACTTGATGTGAATGAAATCGTGAAAGCATATGTGCTTTCAAAAAAATCTCATCAAGGCTTGACGCTTTATGACCTGCAAATTGTGCAGTCGTGTGGCGGACACCCTATGAAGATTGTGGAGGGGCTTAACGCAGCAAAAACCGCCAATCTTGACCTTGATTTTGAGTTCTGCAAGTCGGTGGACATCTCGGGGTTTGATATTTTGGAGGTTGTGAGAGAATGCATCAATCCAAAAGTGATTGAACTTCCGCTTGTAAGTTCGGTTGCGCAGGACAACATTGAAGTGAATGTGAAAATTTCAATCACACTTAAGGTGAACATTAAAAATTTCTTGCGTGGCGTGACGGACGAAACCGTTTCGGCGCGCTCGGTTGAGGCAGTTGTCACAAAGATTGCAAACACCTTGCGTGCAAGCGACCTTGTGGCAAAACCACAACTTTTGGACAAGGCAATTTTTGATGCGGGCGTTGATGATGACTCGAAATACGAACTCGTTTCGGCAGATGTTATTCATGCGGACCTTGGCAACAACAGAGGGTTGGCCGCTGAAAAAGAACAGATCGAAAAAGAGCAAACCATTGCCGCAAATCAACTTGAAAGAAGACGACTTGCCGCTGTTGCGCAGGAGCAAGAAATGAAAGTGCGCGCAGAGGAAATGCGTGCAAAAACGCTTGAAAATGAAGCAGAAGTGCCAAAGGCAATTATCAAAGCCATCGAAGAGGGAAAAATCAAAGATGTTATTGATTACTTCAAAATGCAAAATCTTCAGGCAGACACTGAAATGCGCAGGCAAATTGTTTCAAAAAAACAGCAAAATGACAGTTTTTAAGGAGTTGTTATGGAGGTTGCAATTTATATCAGCGTGATATGTGTTGTGGCAGTGGCACTTGTTGTCATATTTGTTTTGATGCAGAGAAGAAACAAAAAGCACTATGACAAACTGCACAATCAGTCCAAACCGCAGCAGCCTGTGCAAGAAAGCCCGAAGCAAGAGCCTCAGCCGGTGGAAAAAATTGAAAATAAACTTGAAGATTTTGCCTTGGAAGAAGAAAAAAAGGAAAACGACGAACAAATTTCACTCAATCCTTTTGACGATGACGAAGATGACAGAGTTTTTGAACTAGATGAGTTTGACAATTATGAACAATTTTTGCGTAATGAATTTAATTTAAGCGATGACGAAGAAATCAATTCTCAGCCAATCAATCAAAACGTAAACGAAGATGTTCAGCAGCCGCTTACACCAGAAGAAGAGGACTTTATTAAGGCTGAAATTATGAATAGAAAAAAATATGAAGATGAATAAACATCTTCTTTTTTTTCATATAATGATGTATGTTTAACTTTCTTGAAGAAATTAAAGAAAATTTAAAGGATTCGGCAGGGCTTGACAATTTCAATCTAATAAACCTGTCTGGCAAACTTTTGTATGTTGAGGGGCATCTGGGGCTTGTCACACTGTCAAAGGAAATCATTTCGTTTAAGGTTAAAAAGGCTATTGTGATTGTTGAGGGCGAAAATCTGATTTTGTCCGAACTTTCTGACAACACAATTAAAATTTGTGGTGCAATCAAAAAGGTGGAAGAAATATGAAATGGAAAAATCAAACCACCTTTCAAATTCATGGGCTAAATCAAGAGAAAACCTTAAGCGAAATCGCAAAAGTTGTCACTCTTTCAAAAATCAACCGTGAAAATAAAACTGACACCACCTTTGAATGCCCATATTTAAAGCACAAAAAAGTTGAAAAAATCTTAAAAAACAAAGGTTTTCAAATCATTTCCATGCGACACGAGGGAATTTTGTGGAGATTGAAGAAAATTGCAACAAGTTATGGGCTTGTTTTGGGGGTTGCTGTTTTTTTTATTTTGCAGACAGTGGCGGCGCAGTTTGTTGTGCAATATCAAATCACGGGAGTGGACAAGCAGACACAGACGGAAATTGTAAACTTTGTTAAAACAAATTTTTCAAACAAAAAAAGTGCACTCAACACGAAGCAGGTTGAAATTTCGCTTATGGAAAACTTTGACAGCATAAGTTTTGTTTCATGCATGATCAAAGGGCAGACACTAATTGTGAACATCAAAGAAAAACTGATGCCAAATGAGATTTATGGGCAGTTTAAGCCAATTATTGCGCAAAGCGATGCAAAAATTTCAGAGATCAGCCTCATTTCTGGCACTCTGACAGTGAAAGTGGGCGATTTTGTGCGAAAGGGAGATGTCTTGGTTGAGCCATTTGTGGTGGACTCGTCTGGAAGCATCAAAAAAGTGGAGGCAAAGGCGGAGATTTTGGGCGAAGTTTACAATCTTGGGGCAAGTCAACATTTTTCCAGCCGAGTTGAAGTGTCACGAACGGGCAAAAAAGTGGTGCAAAATTCAATTTTGCTGTTTGGACTTGAAATTTACACATTTAAAGAAGAAAACAACTTCAAACTTTATGAAACAGAGAGCGAAGATGTGAATTTGATTAAAAATCTGCCACTTCCATTCAAATTGAAGAAAACCACCTTTTTTGAACTGCAAGAGCAGACGATTGAAAGCAATTTTGAAGATGTAAAAGACGAATTTATTGAAAAAGCAAAGCAAAAAGCGTTGCAGAATGTTGAAAACTGTGATAAAATAATAGAAGAGTTTTACACGCTGCGCCATCAGTCGAACGCAACCTTTGTGGATTATTGCATCGTTACAAGTGAGTCGATTGAGGCGTTTGAAGGAGATTAAATGACAATAGAGGGCAAAATTTTTCCATATAAACACAAATTGAACGCACTTTTTTCGCTTGCAGGGCAAGTTTTGGGCGAAGATTTTTCTAATGTTGTGATTTCTGTGAATTTTGTAAGTGAGAAACAAATTCAAAATCTCAACAACGAATTTAGAAAAATTGACAAAAAAACAGATGTGCTTTCTTTTCCAAATCTCAACAAAAAAACCACTCAAAAACTCAATGAATTTCAAAACGAAGTGTTTGACAATCAGTTGTTTTTGGGGGACATTGTCATATGCAAAAATGTTGCGCGTGCTCAGGCAAAAGAATATGGCCACAGCATGAAAAGAGAGATTTGCTTTTTGGCGTTGCACGGACTTTTGCATCTTTTGGGCTATGACCACATTGAAAGCGAAGATGAAAAACTTATGCAAAAAACCGCAGAAGAAATTTTAAATAAATTTGGAGTTAAAAGATGAAATTTGGATATGTTGCAGTTTTAGGCCTTCCAAATGCGGGCAAAAGCAGCCTTGTCAACTATCTTGTTGGCGAAGAGGTTGCCATTGTTTCTCATCGCAAACAGACCACAAGAAACTCAATTCTGGGCATAAAAAACGGCGGGGACTATCAAATTGTCTTTGTTGACACGCCGGGCATTCATCACAGCAAAAACAATCTCGACAAATTCATGAACAAAAATGTTCGAAATGCGATTGCTGGCGCAGATGTTGTGCTTTATCTTTTTGACGGCAGCAAAGAGATGGACGAAGAAGAGGCCGCTTACATAGAAAATTTGAAAATGAAGTGCGAAAATGTCATTTTGGTTGAAACAAAAGCCGACAAAAAAGTTGTAAAAACGCCTTTTGATGCGCTTTCAATTTCTGTTGTAAACGGTAAAAATTTGGACAAACTTCTTGAAAAAATCGTCAAAATGCTGCCTGTTGGCACGCCACTGTATGACGAGGACACTTACACCGACAAAAGCGTTGCATTTTTGATTTGTGAAAAGGTGCGCGGGATTTTGCTTGAAAGTTTGGACAAAGAAATTCCGCATGGTGTTGCGGTTGTCGTTTCAAGTTTTAAAGAATATGATGATGTGGCAAAAATTGAACTTGATATTATCTGTGAACGTGACCAGCATAAGGGCATTATCATCGGCAAGAACGGACAAAATTTGAAGATTTTGGGGCAAAAAACAAGGGAGTTCGCTGAAGATTTGCTTGGCAAAAAATGTGTGCTAAAACTGTTTGTTAAGGTTGACAAAGATTGGCGCGAACATGACATAAGTGCATATGGTTATCAATAAAATTCACCTTTTAAGGTGATTTTTTATTAAAAAAAGCGTTTTTTTGTTTATTTTTTGCAATTTAATCACAAAATACCTTTAAAGGAGGAGTTTATGGTTATTGCAAACTACATCGCATATGTGTTGACTTTGATTGGGGCACTCAATTGGGGACTTGTGGGGATTTTCAATTTTGACCTTGTCACTTGGATTTGCATGGGCTACCGAAATGGCTGGGCGATTGCAATCTATGTTTTGATTATGCTCGCAGCAATTTGGCTTATCATTTCGCCAATTATCTCTCACGGCATGCTTGACCTTGGATGCAAATATAAACAAGAACAAGAAAAAAACAGCAAATAATTGCTGTTTTTTATTTTAATATAATGGAGCACGAACAAACTAAGTTGAACCCTTTTTCTTTTTTATATCAAAATGATATAAATTTGCAAACAGTCCCATTATTATTCCTATTATAAAAGATGGCCAATGCCCCTTGTTTATATAAAAATCCTTTACAAAAGAAAATCTAAAGAATTCACTGAAAGGTTGCGTTTCCCCAGCCCAACTCATAATAAGAATAATCAATCCAATCATTATAACCGGAAAAATCCAACGGAATTTTCCAATAAAATAATCTTTAAAATTGAAAATCATTACGATAAACATAATGGCATACAAATAATAGTTTATACATGAAAATCCTCTCCCTCCCCAACCTTCTTCGAATGCAAAAGTCGCAAGATGAGATGGAATTACTCCAAGCAAAATTAAGCCAAGATATTTAATAGAACCAAAATGCCTTTCCAAAAACACAGAAACAACAACAAAAGAAATAAGATTTCCTATAAGATGACCTATATTACTATGTCTCAACCATGTAAGTAGCAAATTTAATTTAATGTTTTCGTTAACTATAGCATCAATTTGACTTTCGAATACAAAAAAACATAAACAAAGAACTCCTATCATAAACAATGTGGTGGCATAGAAATAATTGTTGTTAAACCAATTTCTTTGTTTTTGTTTTGGATTTAATATATTGTTTAAAAAATATTTCATAATTTTCTCCTAAATGGTTCGATTTAGGTTTCTCTTGGCAGGGGTGGAAGGAATCGAACCCTCCTCTGGAGTTTTGGAGACTCTCATTCTACCGATGAACTACACCCCTATAAGAATGCTTTTATTTTACTATATTGTGCGTTTTAAGTCAAGCATTCAAACAAAAAAGTTGAAATTAGACAATTTTTTTGTTTTAACTTTGTTTTATTTGACAAAGATATTTATAAATGATAAAATTCTAGTGTTTAAAGGAGGTTTATTTATGAATTTAGGTTTAAAAGGCAGAGTTGTCATTGTGACAGGTGCGGCTTCTGGCATTGGAAGACAAATTGCGCTTGCATATGCAAAAGAGGGCGCAACACTTGCGCTTGCTGACATCAATTTGGATGGGCTTAAAAAGATGAAAAAGGAAATCAAAGATGTTGATGTTTATGTTGAAAAAGTTGACGTGACAGACGCTGAAAATTGTGCAGCATTTGTTAAAAATGTTGTTAAAAAATTCAAAAAAGTTGATGTTTTGGTCAACAACGCCGGAACAGCAAAAATGGGCGACATGGAAACATTCCCAGAAACAACTTTCAGAGCACATGCAGAACTTATGATGTATGCACCTGTTCGTCTTACAAATCTTTGCATTCCACACTTCAAGAAAAATGGTTGGGGAAGTGTTGTAAACATTGCTTCAATCTTTGGCAAACAGCCTGGCGGACTTATCAGTTATGACACAATCAAGGCCGCTGACATCATGATTACAAAAGACTATTCTTCTTACTGCGCGCCATTCAATGTGAATGTAAACTCAGTTTGCCCAGGCCCTGTTGACACTCCACTTTGGCACGCTGATGGTCAACTTGGCGACCAACTTGCATCTGCAACAGGCATGAAGAGAGACGAGGCAATAGATTGGTTTGCAAAGGCAAACATTCCAATGGGAAGATATGCAAAACCTGAAGAAATTGCAAGTGCGGTTGTGTTCCTTTCAAGTGAACCTGCACACTATATCACAGGGGTTGCGCTTAATGTCGATGGTGGCATGGTTAAAAGCACACTTTAAAAAAGATGCATATATAAAAACAAGTCCTTTGGGCTTGTTTTTTTGCTAAATTATTTTTAAAATAAAATCAAATATGTTAAAATAGATGCATAGGAGTTTGAAATGACACAAACTGTTGTAGGTGAATTTCTTGAAAGTAATGTCTGTGTTGTGGGGGACGAAAAGTCCTGCGTGATTATTGATGCGGGCGCAAAAACCGAAGATGTGGCAAAAGTTGTGGGGCAAAGAAAGGTGTGCGCGCTTCTTTTGACACATGGGCATTATGACCACGCTTTTTATGTTTTGGACTACGCAAAAAAGTTTGGCGCAAAGATTTATGCAAGTGAATTTGCAAAAGAATATCTTGAAAATGCCGACCATAATTGCAGTGATGGCAAATTTATTGTCAATGATTTTTCTCAATTTGTCTTTTTGAAAGGTGCTGGCGAAATCGATTTTGATGGCATTCATGTTGAATACAAACAACTTGGCGGGCACAGTAAAAGTGATATGATGTTTAAGATTGGTGAAGAGATTTTTGTTGGAGATGTTTTGATTGGGCGCGACATGGGCAGGATTGACCTTTATGGTGGCGACAAAAAACAGATGGCTGAAAGTTTGAAAACGCTGAAAGAAGAAAACTACACAATTATGCACTCCGGACATGGCAAGGACAATGAAAAAATTGTGCAAGATAAAGTTGCCGCACTTTGGATAAGATTTTTAAGTAGATAATTTTATTTTTTAAATAATTAAATAAATATTAAAAATAAATTAAATAAAATATTAAAAAATTGTCGAAAAATTAAATATTAAATATTTATTTGGCTGTATTTATCGAATATGTAGCGATTTTAAATTTATTAAATAAAAAATATAAAAACAAATAATTAAAAATATCAAAAAAAATAATAAAAAAATAAATAAAAATTAAATTTTTTATTTATTTTTTTAATTTAAAAATTATTTTTTTATTCTTTTATCTTCGCCATCCAGAAGAAGAGTTATGGATGTTTCTCTGTCAACTATTCGCGAGAAAATGCGCTCGTCATATCTGTCGCGGATGTCGTTTAAAGCCAAATTTGACGTAATGATTGTTGGCAGTTTTTTCATTTTGCGTTCGTTGATGACTATATACAAATTTTCGATTGTCACATCTTTAAATATTGGCTCTGTGCCAAGGTCATCGATAAACAAAATTTCTGTGTCGGTGTAATTTTTAAGTAGTTCTTCATTGTTTGTTTTTGAAAATTCTTTGAAATCTCTGTTCATTTGATAGGCGGTTGTGATTTTAACAAGTCTGCCGCGCGAGATAAGTTCGTTTGCCATGCAGCGCATAAGATAAGTTTTGCCAACGCCGGTTGCACCTGCAAGATATACAAGATTTTTTTTGAAATCACTTTTGCACCATTTTTGCATAAGGGCGTAGGTGTCATGCAAATTTCCGCACGTTTTAATTGCGTCTTCAAAATTTTCCAACTTTTCAAAGCCACTGCCTTGCAAGATTGTGTTTGAAATTTCTTTTTTTAAACAACTGCACATTTGACCGTTTACATAACCTTCGTCTTTACACTTTTGACAGTTGTAGGCAGGTTGGACATTTTGCAAAGAATATTGTGCTTTTAAATTTTCTATATTTTTTTCAAGATTTTTTATTTCAGTCACTAAATTTTGAGTGTTTTCATTGTAGGCCTCTGCCTTTGCTTTTTCTATGACAAGTTGGGTGAGTTTTCTGCTGAGTTTTTGATATTCGCCATTTTGCAAAAGCGGGGACATGGCTTTTTCATATTCATCTTCTGCACGCCTTTTATTTTCTTGAATTTTTGAAAGTGCGTTTTGAATTATGCTTTGTTTCATATCACACCTCAACTTCGTCTATTGATTGAAACAGGGCGTTCATTTCTTCTTTGGTGTAGGCTCTGTTTGTTGCAAAACTTGATTGTTTTGTTTTTGGATTGACTATCGAGAAGGATGCCTTGGCATCTTCCAAAGTTTTGATGTTTTTATCATGAAAGGTTGACAAAATGCTTGAAAGATATTGCATAGGTTGGTCTTTGCCAGCGGCCTGCGAAACGGCGTAGTCAATCACATCGTTTGGCATCTTCCAAACTTCTGTCCAAATTTTATATTTGTCGCGGTCATATTGATTGACGTTGCGAGAAAGCCCAATTCCTTCCAAAATATCTTTGATTTGTTTGTCTTGCACAAGAACGCTGTCGAAATATTCTTGCAGACTTTTTTCTGTGAGAATGCCAAGTTTATGGAATTTGCCAAGCGCTTTGTTCATGCCTTCAAGAGTGCGCACACCCGTTTTGAAACAGTAATTTGACACATCTGAAAGCATTTTTTCTGTGAAGCCCATTGAAAGCCACGGGAAAATATAGTTGTCCACAATCGGCTCAACATTTTCATAATAAAGCCCAAGATTTTTTGCAACGGCCTTTGCAATCTGTGAAGATTTGGACTTTTCTGCTTCATAAAGTTCGATTTCGTCCACATTAAACAGTTTTTGGGCATAATATCTGTCCAAAACGGCGTCCATGGCTTCAAATTTTTTCGATTTAACATTCTTTGCGACAAAGGCGAGCACTTGTTCGTCAAAGCCTTCTTCATTCCACTTTTTGTAAAGGGTGCGCTCTTCAATGTTTGGCAGGCGTTTGAGCGACAAAAGTTTGCAGATGTTTTCCATGCCGCTTCTGAGGGTTTCAAACTCCATAAGGCGCTCTTCAACTTGCTTGGCGGTGGTTATTTTTTGATTTGCCCAATCTTTTGCGATTGTTGTGATGTAGGCATAGCCCACATTGTCACCTTTGACATTCACGCAATAATTGATAATCATGATAAGCGCATCTTTTTCCATATGTAAGCGCTCGATTATGTCATAATATTCGCGATATTCGTTTGGCGTAATCATTCTGCCGCGCAAAATTTCTTGCGCCTCTCGATTGAAACTTTCATATTTTTTGGCGTTGTATTTTTTTGTGTTGTTGATAACATCTGAAATTGGCAGATATCTCACTTCAAATGGGATTACATGCAGAATCTGCACCAAGCCCTGTTCTTGCCAAAAAGTGAAGG
>CANRDW010000019.1 GCA_947629505.1 uncultured Clostridia bacterium | reverse complement strand
GCTGCCATGAATTTTATCAAAGCAAATCACGCCCTTGCGGGTCTTTCGATTAAGCCGTCCACACCTTTTAAGGAGGTGCGCTCGTTTGCGTTTAATGCGGATGTCATTTTGATTATGGGTGTTGAGCCCGGCGCAAGTGGACAAGAGATGCTTGAAAGCGCAGTGGACAAGGTGAAAGAAGTTGACGAATTTAGGCGGGAAAACAACCTTAATTTCAAAATTGAATTTGATGGCGGAGTCAATCCACAGACTGCTAAAAAACTTGTGGAGAATGGAGTGGACATTTTGGTGAGCGGAAGTTTTGTTTACAACAGCAAAAATCGTGCGGATGCCGTTTCAAAACTTAAAAATGTGGAATAAAAAAACAGTCAAATTTGACTGTTTTTTGTTATGCTTTTTTTGCTGTCTTAATGCATTTTGTGCAGGCCTTGACTTTTTTGCCGTCAATTTCTGTTTCTTGCAAGTTTACATTATATTTTCTTTTGGCTTTGTTGTTTGCATGGCTTCTTGTGTTGCCATCCATTTTACCTTTGCCACAAACTTCACAAACTCTGCTCATGATTTCATCTCCTTATATTCGTTATTCGCCGAAAGTATATCACAAAATCACAGAAAATGTCAACTGTTTTTTCAACTTAGTCTTAAAAATTTTGCTGTTTGAATATAATTTATTATATTCTTGTAAAAAATTTTGCGTTTTTACATGTTTTTTGCTTGTAAAATTTTTATAAATGTTGTAATATAGTATTAGCGAAATTCTATTTGCAAACGGAGGAATCCTTTGACTGTCGATACAAACAACTATTATGGGAACATTTCAATAAGTGACAATGCCATTCGCACTGTTGCTGGGTTTGTTGCGCTTGATTGCTATGGTGTTGTGGATTTGGTTGCTAAAAACTTGAAAGACAGCGCAAGGGAATTTTTTAGAAAAGAAAGATATTCCAAAGGTATTACTGTCAGCCATATTGACAACAGGATTTTTATTGATATTCACTGTATTTTGAAATACGGTGTTTCTATCAGCGCCGTGGCTGAGTCGCTTAAAAAATCTGTTAAATACTCTGTCGAAAACTTCACCGGCATGATGGTTGACACTGTCAACGTTCATGTTGTTGGCGTGTGTGTATAAATTAGGAGAAAAAATGTTAAAAAGTATAAACGGGGCAACCTTCAAGAAGATGGTTCTTGCTGGCGTCAGCCTTTTAGAGCAAAATAAAGAATATATAGACTCGTTGAACGTCTTTCCTGTTCCTGATGGGGACACGGGGACCAATATGTTTCTTACAATGAAGTCTGCTGTGGGAGAGATTAACAAGTGTGTCGGCAATGACCTTTTGTCACTTTCAGAGGCCTTTTCAAAGGGCGCTCTTCGCGGCGCAAGAGGGAACAGCGGCGTTATCACTTCGCAAATTTTCAAAGGCTTTTGTTCAGTGACGAAAAACTGCAAAGAAGTCACAACAAAAGACTTTGCAAAGGCTATGCAAGAGGGGGCAACAATCGCATATAAAGCCGTGACAAAGCCAAAAGAAGGCACAATTTTGACAGTCATTCGCGTTATGGCGGAAAACGCTGTCAGCCTTGCTAAGAAGCATGACGACTTTGAAGTTTTTTTCAAAAAAGTGATTGACACCGGCGAAGAAATTTTGAAACAGACCCCAGAAATGCTGCCTGTTTTGAAAAAAGCGGGCGTTGTTGACAGTGGCGGACGCGGAATTTTGGTGATTTTCACGGGCTTCTATCGTTTCCTTATGGGCGAAGAACTTGAATACACCTTTGAAGATGAAACAAAGCCACAGACCGTTGACGATGTCATTGCAGACATCAACAATCTTGGCGACATCGAATTTGGCTATTGCACAGAATATATGATTATCAACATGCTGAAAAAGACAACAGAGGCTGACATTGACAAACTGCGTGCAAAACTCATGGAGATTGGCGATTCTGTCATCTGCATTGGCGATTTGTCGCTTGTGAAAGTGCATGTTCACACAAACGAGCCAAACAAGGCGCTTGGATATGCACTTGAACTTGGCGAACTTTACAATCTTAAGATTGAAAATATGCGCGAACAGAACAGAGAACTCAAGAAAAAGGCTCAATCTGTTGAAGAAACAAAGGAAATCGGCATGATTGCAGTTGCTCCGGGCGATGGACTTGCACAAATTTTCAAAGAACTGACCGTGGATGAAATTATCGTGGGCGGACAGACCATGAACCCAAGCGCAGAAGATATTGCCACTGCGGCGGACAAAGTTCCTGCAAGAAATGTCATTGTTTTCCCAAACAACAAAAACATTCAACTTGCGGCTGAACAAGCAAACGAAGTCACAAGCAAAAATCTTATCATAATCCCAACAAGAAGTGTGCCAGAGGGCATCTCTGCAGCAATTACATTCAATCCAGACGCGTCTGTTGAAGAAAATCAGGCGGCAATGCTTGAAGCAATCAAAAGCGTGCGTTCGGGCAGTGTAACATATGCCGTTCGCGACACACACGTTGACGGATTTGACCTTTCAAAAGGTGAGATTATCGGGCTTGACGACAAGGCAATTCTCTCTAAAGGCAACCTTGTTGGCGAAACAACTGAAAAACTTATTGAAGTCATGTTTGACGACTCGGTTATGAACATAACTCTCTTCTATGGTGAAGATATCCGCGAAGATGAAGCAAATGCGCTGCAAGAAACCTTGGCGAAGAAATATCCAGACTGTGAAGTGACAGTTGCAAACGGCGGACAACCTGTGTATTATTATTTAGTAAGTCTTGAATAAGACTTACTTTTTTCTTATTTGACAAAACATGTGCGCATGTGATAAAATGTGCATATGATTAAAGTGATCAACCTTTCGTCCGGAAGTGACGGTAATTTGACATATATTGAAACGGAAAATTCACGCATTTTGGTGGACGATGGTCTTTCATGTAAGGAAACAGACTCAAGGCTTTCACTTTTGGGGGTTGACGGCAAGCAGATTGATGCGATTGTCGTTTCGCACGAACATTCCGACCACATAAAAGGTGTGGACATGTTCAGCAAAAAATATGATATTCCTGTTTATGCACATGAAAATGTTTGGAAAACCTTGGACGGAAAACTGAATAAGGTTGACGAGAAAAACAGACGCGTTTTTGTCGATAAATTTGCGATAAAAGATTTGGAAATTGACCCTGTGGAAGTGCCGCACGATGTGAAATGCTATGGTTTTGCTTTCAACGAGGGCGACAAAAAGGTGAGCATCTTGACCGACCTTGGCCACACAGACGAAAGGATTTTCAACAGTGTCAAAGGCAGCCAACTTGTGTATATCGAGGCAAATCACGACCTTAACATGCTGAAAAACTGTGAAAAATATCCACTTTCTTTAAAAATGCGTATAGCGGGCAAAAATGGGCATCTTTCAAACGATACTTCGGCGGATTTTATTGAAAAACTTGTGACAAGTGGCACAAGACAGGTTGTTTTGGCGCATTTAAGCAAAGAAAACAACACGCCCGAACTTGCCTACAACTATATTACATCCATTCTGCAAAGCAAGGATTTGATTGAGGGGGAGGGCTTTAGAATAGATGTTGCGCTCACTCGTCCGACAACCCTATTTAAATTAAAATAAGTGACTTTTGAAAGTCACTTTTTTATTTTATAACCCAAATTTTTGAATTCTTTTTTCTAACAAAGCCGTCATTATATTCGCTGTAAATCCCGTCCGTGCCCACGATAAAACTATCTAAAAATTCGCAATCCCAATTTGTCAACAAACTTTCTATGTATTTGGCTGCCTCATGGTCATCTTGAGAGGCGCGTGCTGTTCCGCCGGGATGATTGTGCGCAACTGCCAAATACATTGGCTTTGCCGAACAAACAAAATCATACAGCGCAAAAGGGTCAATCCCAACTGCTTTGACATCATTGCGTTCAAATTTTCTTATTTGCGACACATTAAAATCGTTGTCTATTGCAAAAATATATAAAATTTCAGTTTGAGATGTTGAAAACAAAACTTCAAGTGCGTCATAAAATCTTTCTTTCTGTTTTAGGTCTAATTTTGCGGTTTCAACCTTGTTTTGCCCATAATATTCAAAAAGTTTGTGTAAAATTTTGATTTTTGTGGCACTATTTTTGCCAAGCCCGTCAATTTTTGCAAGTTCTTTCTCATCTGCGTCCAGAATGTTGGAAAAATTGCCAAATCTGTCCAAAAGTTTGTGTGCGAGAGGATTTGTGTCAACTCGTGGCAGAACATAAAACAAAAATAACTCCACCTTTTGCACTTCACTCAAACCATCAAAACTTGTCATCGCTGTGAGGCTCAGTCTTTCACGATGTCCACTGTGAATATTCTTTTCTTCTTTCATAATCAGCCTTTATTTTGACAATTTAAAACTTTTTCATTTTTCTGTGCCACAAGTTTGGCAATTTCTGAAATTGCAACTTTCCCCGGCTTTCGCATGTCAAAATTAGATGGATTTTCCGTTAAATTTTTTCTAATTGACGCCATATAGCAAAGGCGGATGTCTGTGTCAGTGTTGATTTTATAAACATTGTGCGCTGTGGCAAGTTCGTGCAAAAGATTTTCACTTGTTCCGCGCGCACCTTGAATGTTGCCACCATATTGATTGATGGATTTCACATATTTTTGCGGCACACTTGAAGCGCCATGCATGACAAGTGGAGTGGACGGAATTGCCTTTTCAATTTCACTTAAAATGTCAAAACGAATTTTTGCTTTTCCTTTAAATTTATATGCTCCATGGCTTGTGCCAACGGCAACAGCAAGGGTGTCACAGCCCGTTTTTTCAACAAATGATTTTGCCATTTCAGGCTTTGTGTAGCGATTTTTCTTTGCTTTGACATTGTCTTCAATGCCGGCAAGCACGCCAAGTTCTGCCTCAACAATCACGCCACTTTTGTGGGCATAATCCACCACTTTTTTTGTAAGTTTCACATTTTCTTCATATGGCAAGGCACTTGCATCAATCATAACACTTTCAAAGCCAGCGTCAATCGCTTTTTTGCATATTTCGAAACTTTTTCCATGGTCCAAATGCAAAAAAAGTGGAATTTTATATTCTTTTTTCACACTTTCAAACATATTTACAACAAATTTTTCGCCAAGATAGGAAAGTGCGCCTTCGCTGACACATAAAAGTGCAGGAGAGTTTGTCTGTTTGCAGCCCTCACAAATTCCCCTTAAACTTTCATAGTTTGAGAAGTTGTAGCCGCCAATCGCATAGCCCTTTTTCAGACAGTCATCTAAATAAAATCTTAATGTTTTCATATTTCCCTCAATATTTTTATTTTAACACATTTTTATAAATTTTCAAACATATATTGCACTGTAACAAAACTTTTTTGTGGGGTGATTATGAAAAAGAAAATTGCATTGACTTTAATGCTGTTGTGTGTCTGTGGAATTTGCTTTGGATGCGGCAAAAGCACATCTTCATATGTGATGGACAACCTGTCGGAAGTGACAAAAGTGTATTATTTTGGGCAGTGTGAGGAGTTTTATGCCGTTTTGAGTTCGGGCATGAGAGAAAAGGAATATTTGATTGACGGCAAAAGCGGAGATTGCACTGAATTTGCACTTTTAAGTTTGAAAATGAATGACCTTTCTGTGCCAGCCTTTTCTGTGAAAGTTAAAATTGAAGGTGAAGTTTTGGAGTGTGAAGTTGAGCAAAATGGAATGTATTATATGTATGACCTTGCACGCGGACTTTCTGGGGATGAAAATATTGAAATAATCTATGAAAACACCTCGCTTTCACTTGTGAATATGTCAAAGGATTTTCAAATTGACTTTAATCGCGCAATAGACATTGCTTGTGACAACATGAAAGATAAAATTACACTTTTGAAAAAGGGTAAAGAGTTGAACGCAGAGTGTTATCTTCGAGTTTTGGACAAAAAAGCCAACAATTTTGATGATTTTTTCTGGTGTTTTACAGTTGTCAACACTGAAAATGAAAATTATTCCATCATAATTTCCACAACAGATGGCAAAGTACTTGCACAATCTTAGGCATTTTTGCCACTACATATTTGACAGCGTTGAAATTTATATGCTAAAATAAATGTATGAAAATGCATGAAATTCAAGAAAAAGAAACGGAAAAAGCGATAATTTTCTGTCCAATTGAAAAAGACAGCGACAAAGCCTATCAATTTGCGGAGATTTCAAGGCTGTGTTTTTCTGCGCAAATGGAGGTTGTCAAAATTTTCAGCCAAGGCATTGACGCTTTCAACAGAAGAACAATCATGGGCAGCGGGAAATTGGAAGAGATAAAGGCTTTTTTAAAAGAAAATCCTTGCGACACGCTTGTTGTGGACTATCAACTCACGGGATCACAACTGCGAAACATAAGCGAAGAACTTGGCATAAAAGTTTTGGACAGAATTTTGCTTATTATTGACATTTTTGCACTGAATGCAAAATCCAGCGAGGGCAAAATTGAAGTTAAACTTGCGCAAAACAGATATCTTCTCACAAGACTTTCTTCACTTCAGGGCAGTTTTGGGCGTTTTGGCGGCAAGGGGGCGGGGATGCGTGGCCCCGGCGAGACAAAACTTGAACTTGACAGGCGAAAACTTGAAAAAGAGATTGTCACTCTTGAAAAGGAAATTGAAAAAATCAAAGCAAGTCGCAGACAAAATCGCGTTTTGCGTGAAAAAAATGGCATAAAAAGTGCTGTTTTGGGTGGATATACAAACGCGGGCAAAAGCACAATCTTCAATCTTTTGACAAGAGAAAACATCTATGCAGATGACAAACTTTTCGCCACACTTGACACCACAAGCAGACGGCTTTTCTTGGACGATGGACAATTTTGTCTGCTTACAGACACAGTTGGATTTATAAGCAAACTTCCGCACGAACTTGTCGAAAGTTTTTCATCCACTTTGGAAGAAGTGCAAACTGCCGACCTTGTGCTGCATGTTGTGGATGTTTCAGATGAGTTTTATGAAAAGAACATTCAAATCACAAATGAGATTTTGGACGGGCTTGGAGCAACAAAAAATCGCCTTGTCATTTTAAACAAGTGCGATCAATTAAAAAAGCCTGTTGAGATAAAACAAAATCAAATTCTATTTTCTGCACTCGATAAGAAAAATGCAGAAAAATTGAAAAATTTTATCAAAAAAGCGCTGTTTTAAGCGCTTTTATTTATATTCTTTAAGTTTTTTCAGCAAAAAGTCAACATCCACACCGTGAACTTGTGCGGCTTCTTCAACTGTTTCCATTTGACTTACAGGGCAAGAAACACAGTGCATGCCAAAGCCTAAAAACACCTCTTCAAGATTTGGATTTTGTTTTAAAACTTCGCCGATTGTCATATCTTTTGAAAGTTCTTTCTTTTTCATCTTTTTTACTCCTTGTGCCATTATTTTAGCACATCATTTTCCATTTGTCAAAGGCTTTGCGCTCTGCAATTGTCAAAAAATGCAAAAAAAAGTCTTTATTTTGATTTTATTTCTTTTTTAAACACGTGTTGACATATAGAAAAATAGTGGAGGAATAATGGAAAATATTTCAAAAATCGTCTTGCAAACAGACGGAAAAAGATTTGGCTATGTTTTGGATGTTGCACTTGAGGGATTGGATAAGATTGGCTATTATGTTGTGGATGATGAAAGTGAAGGAGAGTTTTTATTAAAAAACGAAAATATATTTTGTGTTGCGGACAAGTTTTTGCTTATTGGGGATGTGTCAAAACTTGAATTTATCTCATCAAAACCCGACTCAATTTTAATGAAAGAAGTTTTGGATGAAAAATGCAACAGTTTTGGCATAATTGAAAAATTTGAATTTAAAAGGGCAAAATGCATTAAAATTGTCACTTCTTTATGTGAAATTTTGCCAAAATATGTTAAAACAATCGGCGACTTTGTTTTTATTTCTTCTAAGCGCAAGAAAAAAGTGGAGCACATTTTTCCAAGGGCAGATTTTGACACAACAGTGAAAATTCAAAGCGTGCCAGAACGCGTTGTGCTTTCTTCAAGCTTTTATATTGGGAAAACTAGTGACGAAGATATCTTTGGCTTCAACAATGAAAAGATTGTGAAAAAAGGGGATGTCATCACCAAGGCAGTTGTTGAAAAAGTTAAAAAACACAACAGGCTTAATCAACTGTTTTTTGCATTAAAAAGATAAAAAATATGCAAAAAATCGATTTTTTTATGATTTTTTTGATATTTTTTGTGAATTTTTTAATTTTTTCTAAAAAAAATAATCGAAAAAATATTTTTCCATGTGTATTTTGTGTGTGGAAAAATATTTGCCAGAAAAATTAAATAATATATTTATATTATTTTTTTCGTTATTTTATTTGTATTTTTGATTGCATTTGTAGTATCATATTTACAAGAGAGGAAAATCATGGTCAGAGTTATTCCAAGAAAAACGAAAGTCAAAAGTGAATTTATTCGAGGCGTCACAGGTCTTGATATTATTTTGGCAATTATCTTTGCTGCAATTGCTGTCGTTTTGTTTATGTCAGTTTTTGATGTTGGCGGAACAAACCTTGGGCCTTGGCTTGGGGTTGCTTGGCTTATTATTGCAGTTTCAATGTTTTTGAAACTTGCCGATGACCAAAGATTTTATGTTACACTCATTTACCTTTTGAAATATTCCGTTCAGAAGAAAAAGTTTTCCAAGGGCAATGACAAGAAAAAGAGCGACATCTCTGAGATGATTGCATATGAAGGCATCTATCAAGACAGATTCATCAACTTTGGACAATATTATGCTCAAGTTATTGAAATTCAGCCGATGTTCTTCACACTTCTCACTGAATATTATCAAGACAACGTTATTGAAAGTTTCGCAAATGCACTTAGGCGTTTGACGCCAACTCAAACATGCTCTATTGTGAAAATTTCAAAACCTATGATTTTGGACAGATACATACACAATGAAAACGCAAAATATGATGTGCTTTATGATTTGCAGTATGATGGCCAAATCACTCAACAAGAAATTGATGCCAGAGCACCTATTTTTGAAGAGCGCGTTTCTTTGTATGAAATGATGAACCGTCAATCCAAAATTTTTAAAGACCATTTTTATTTGGTTGTCTATGACAAGGATATGGAAATTTTGGAAAACACAACCTCGGGCATGATAAGCACCATGGCTGCCGCATTAAATCCAATTACAGCGCGCCTTGTTCAAGGCAATGACCTTGTTGTGTTTTTGAAATCAAATCTCGGCAAAAACTTTGATGAAAGAGATTTGGAAATTTTGCCAATCAGCGAGCATATAAATTGGGCGACTCCAGACAAGATTCGTTTCAACATTGCAAGATATTTTGTAAATGATGAATGTTATCGTTGTTATAATTTGATTGACTATCCTCTTCAAGTTGGAAATGCTTGGGGAAGTCAGTTTTTCCTTTTAGACAGAACAAGGGTTGTTATGAAATTTAATCCTATTCCAAAACTAGAAAGTGAAAGACAAATCGATAAAGCTATCATGGAAATGGAAACAAAACTCTACAAAGCGGGCAAAAGTTCAACACAAATCGAACTTCAAACCCACGTTGAAACTTTGAGAGAACTTTTGGTCAGCCTTAAAAACAACAACCAACAACTTTTCAATGTCAACACCTATGTCATCTGTGAAGATGCAGCGAAAAAAGATGTGCGCGCTATGCTTAAACAAGAGGGCTTTAAATACAGTGAACTTTTCTCTCGCCAAATTGATGGATTTATCTCGTCCAACGTTTCTCGAAGAGATAGCGTGAAAAACAGTTTGCGCGGCATTCCAACATCCACTCTTGCGGCAACTTTCCCATTTATTTCAAATGCGCTGCAAGATCCAAACGGAATTTACATCGGCGACAACGAATATCCTGTGTTTGTGGACTTTTTCAAACGTGACAGAGAAAGAGTTAACTCCAACATGATGATTATTGGAAAATCAGGTTCCGGAAAATCATATGCCACAAAGACACTTCTGACAAACTTTGCTGCGGACAACTGTAAAATCTTCATTCTCGACCCAGAAAATGAATATCAAGATTTGACAAGAAACTTGGGCGGAAAATTTATCGATGTTGGATCTTCAACACACGGCATCATAAATCCATTCCACGTTATTTCTTCCCTTGAAGCATCTGAAGATGAGGAGGAGGAAGAAGAGGAGGAATTTGACGAATATGGAAAGCCAATTCCAAAGAAAGAAGTTGCTGCCGCAGCGGACGATTCTTTCTCACAGCACTTGCAGTTTTTGGAACAATTCTTCCGCGTTATTTTGGAAGGAATCAATCCAGATGCTTTTGAAGTTTTAAACTCACTTGTAATTGATATGTATAAAGAATTTAAAATTGACTATCGCACAAACCTTGCAAAACTTAAACCAGAGGATTATCCAACTTTTGACGCGCTTTACAATTTGATTTTAAGAAGAATTAAAACTGCCAAAGATGACTTTACACTCAGAAATCTTATGACTGTTGAAACTTACATCAAAAAGTTTGCAACTGGCGGGCGTAACAGCGCATTGTGGAATGGCCCAACATCCATTGAAACAAACGAAAACTTTGTTACTTTCAATTTCCAATCACTTGTTGCCGGAAACAACCCACAAGTTACAAACGCACAGATGCTTTTGGTGTTCAGATATCTTAACAACGAAATCATCAACAACAAAGACTTCAACAAAAAATATCGCAAAAACAGAAAGATTATTGTTGCGGTTGATGAAGCGCACATCTTCATCAATCCAAAATATCCTATCGCGCTTGACTTTATGGCGCAGATGGCTAAACGTATCAGAAAATATGGCGGAATGCAGATTATCATCACACAGAACATCTCCGACTTTGTGGGTAGTGAAGAAATCAGACGTCAATCAACTGCCGTCATCAATGCGTGCCAATATTCGCTTATCTTCTCGCTTTCACCAGCGGACATCAACGACCTTGTTGCGTTGTATGAAAAATCGGGCGGCATAAACGAAGAAGAACAAAACTCAATCGTCACGGCAAGCGTTGGACAAGCGTTTTTAATCACAGGACCAACATCCAGAACAACCGTGCAAATCATCGCGCAGGACTATGTTCTTCAATTGCATGGAGGTTGATTTAAAAAATATGACAAAAAGACTCAAAAACATTTTAATAGGCTTGTTAAGCGTTTTTGCCTTCATGTTTGCGGGTATCTTTTTTGTCGGCTGCTGCGATGTGGATTATGGGAAAATCAGTCTTGTTGCTGACACAGGAAGTGTTGAACTTGACGTTGGACAAACGGCATATGTCACAATCAAAATTCAGGGCTATCAACAAGGCTTTTCAAACAGAATCCGCACAGATGCAAGATCAGATGGAAAGACAAATGTTTTCAGTGTTGACAACACGGCTTATCTTAGTGATGACACTATAAGGCTTACAATCAAAGGTGTTGCGGGTGGGCAAGGACAACTTGTTGTGCAAACTCTTGAAGCAGACAAGTCTTGCTCTATAAATGTGACTGTGAATCAATATGCATCCTCTCTTTCAAAAGCAAACACTGCAAATTATGTTTCTAATAAAACGGATTTTGTCCCAGACTCAGCACGTTTTATATTTGATGAACAAACAACAGATAAAGATTTGACACACTATTACATTGTGCCAGAACAAGAAGTTGACTTCAGCGTTTTGCAACTTACAAGCATTGACACAACACAACATCTTGCCTACTTTGAAAATCGCACAAATGCCAATGTGATTTACAGAGAAATTACACCTGTTGACAGATTTTCCCTTGAAGAAGAAAATGGACAAAATAGACTTTACAGACATTATCAAAATGAAAAGATTGAAATTGAAAATTGGGTTGGACAATTTTATATTTTAAGTGTTTACAATCACTCTTTTGTTCCAAATGAAGAGGGGATTGCAACAAACATCTTAAGTTGTTTAAGCCCAATTTATGTGCTGCCAGACCTCGACTTTAATGTCTCAGGCGGCTATCTTGTTGACGGGAATGTTGCTGAATTTGTAGGTGTTCCAAGCAAAATTCAAATCGTTCCAAACAACTCCAAAAAAAGAGAGTATATTCTCAAAATAGAAATGAACGAAAATGAACTTGACAGTGAATTTTCGCAAATAGTTTTCTCTTTGTCAAAATCCAACAACTATTCTGTTGTGGATTATTACAATTTCTCAGATGAAGATGAGAAAGGCGTTAGATACATAAAAATTTCTCAAAATTCGCAGAAAAAAGCCTCCACAGAGTTTTCTATGGAAGTCTATTATGATATCGCTCAGGATGTTGAAGATGAAAGTGTCAGAACGAGGCTTGATTACACCATTGATATTTTGATTGCGCCAAGCACAATCTATGTGAACGGCACAACTGATCCGCAAAAAATGACTCTTTACAACTATTATCTCTCTCCAGAATTTGGCTGGCAAGATTTGTATATTGATGTGCTTTCAAATTACAGCACCTCACCAAATTTTGACGGAATATATTTTCAATTTGATTCCAGTGCAATTGATTTGATGATCAACAACACAACTGTTTCAAATGTGAATTCATATCAGCCGGGGGTGACACAACTTTACAGCGACTTATCCAAACCTTTTCAAATCCGTGGGAAAATTCAGCCACGTGGCACACCGCCTATTGACAACAAGGATGTCAAAGTTTTTGTTGTGAGTGATATTGTTGAACAAGAAGGTGGGCTTGCTCCGGCAGAAATTCCTTACACAATCATTGATGGTGCAAGAAGCATTAATCCAGATACTACGCCTCAACCATCTTATTATTATCTTGATGTTGACGCAGGCACTCAAACATTTAATAAACAAATCTTTGCAGACAAAGCATTTTCTTACGCAACAGCAAGGTGTGTGGGCAATGTCAATGGCGTGGAAATTGACACACATGTTGAAAATCCATATGTCATATATAAAGATGACGATGCCAGAAAAGATAGATATTACATTAATTTGTCTGTCACTCCAAGACTTACGGGAACATTCACCTACACAATCACGCTTGACAACGGCATTTCAACAAATATCTCTTTCAGTTGCATCAAAACATTAAGCACAGAAGATCCACCAATGCGTCTGACAAGCACGGGGAATGAAGATGTTTCGCGCTGGTCTTATTCAAGAGAGGGGAATGCAGATTTTGACAACGTTTTAAATATTGAAATTTTAAACACTTCAACAAAAGATTTAATCACATTTGGAAGCACTGCTGATATTGAAGTGACAGCAAATGTTTCTTCAGATGGAATTACTTTTGCTCCAAATGACAGCCAATACATTTCTGTTTCAAAAAATTCAACTTTCTACAGAATAACAACAAAGGACAATGGCGACACACGAATCACATTCACTCTCACTGGCAATGTTGTAACAAATTTTGCGCCTGACAAAAGAACTGTGACAATGTATATTGATGTGAGTTCTTATTCCATTGTTCAAGAATTTTATTTAAAAAATGGCTCGGATTATGGGCTTAACAACACCGTTTATTATGACACAACGGGCAGCAATATAATGGCAAATTCAAACAGCATTGAATTTGATGCAGTTGCAAACAGACCTGAATCCAACAATTTTGTTCAATATTATTTTGCCGATGCCTTTGCTAATGAAATTTGGGAAAACGGCTCGCGTGATACCACAGCAGAAGGTGACTCTTCTTACATCTATGAAATTTCCGCAATAGACACAAACAGATATATAAATACAATGATTGTTAATGACAGATACAACAGAAAGTTTGTTTATTTCTATGCATATGACAATTTGGGAATCAGCAAAGGGCGAATTTGGACAACTTTGACAATTACAAGAACGGAAAATACACTGTCAGACACAAGGACATATCAACTGACAATTGGAAGCGGCATCATGTTCTATGCTGACTCGATGACTGTGCAAAATGGAAATGTAAGATATGTAATAAATTTCAGTAATATATATAATATAGATTATTTTGCAACTTTTGATATTGCAAATTTCACTTATAGAAATGCTTATCCTTCAAGCCATGAAACAATTTTGAATGCAAACATAACTCAAAGGCTGAATGAAAGAGAAATTACAAGAAGATTTGATGCAAGAATCACCACACAAAGATATGAAACTGTGAAAAGCATCAGTCTTGCGACCAGCATGAGAGAATTAAATTTCTCAAGCAACAAATTGGAGATTTCTTTAGGGGTTTACACAAGGCCTATTGACGCAACAAACAACAGCATAAGGGCATATTTTACCCCATCTGGCGAAAATACATATCAAGATATGGTGATCATTTCAAAAGAATATCTTGGCAATGGCTATTACACATTAAATTTGTCATGCGAGCAATTTTTTAACAAACACTTAGGTGATTTGTTGACCATGCCAGAATTGACGGGAACAGTGTATATCTATCCAGATGAATGGGAGGGGCGTCCAAACTTCAAACCTCTTGAATTATCTGTGCAGTTCAGAACAGGCTCTCTTCAAAATCCATATCTTTTGGAAACGGCAGACGATGTTTTGGAAATCAATGCAAGCGAAACGATGCTGAAAAGCCACTATGAGATAAAATCTCAAATTGATATGTCGTCTGTGATAAACGCAACCCCAATCGGCATCATTGATGGCAAACTTGTGGGATTCAGCGGAACTATCACTGGCACAACAAGTGAAGCAGGCATCATCAATTTGTCGATTAACAGCAACAATTTTGTTGCAACTTTGAACGGGATAACATATGCAGGACTTTTCGCTCAAATTAACACAACTGACACAAACGAAGTGGGAGTTTTGAGAAACTTCACTGTCAGCGGCACATTTGACCTCTCTTTGACAGACAACGCAAGAGCATATGTCGCTCTTGTGACAGCGATAAATCAAGGAAAACTTGTCAATGTTATGGCGGAAATTTCAAGGAAATCTCAGATAAATGCTGCGGGCGGAACAATCTACTTCGGTGCAAATGCGGCGCTAAACTATGGAAGAATCACACAAGACATCAAAACCTTTGAAACACCAACTGATGAAAATGGCGACAAAAATCGCTTCTATGAACTTCAATCCAAGAATTTGGCATATTTCTATGACACACTCACAATCAATGCAAACACCGTGTATGCGGGTGGCGTTGCAGGGGCATCAAGCGGCGTTATTGAAAGAATAAGCCCAGAAAGTGAAAGTTACAAACTTTATGGCTATTCGGGCTACAGCGCATACACTCTCTTAGATGTGACAGGAAACGATGTTTCTGTTGGCGGAATTGTCGGATTTATGGCATATTCACAGGCAGCAGGGGATGTTATTCCAACTGTCACCAATCAGCAGTCAATCGATGACCTAAACAAATGGGACAAGGATAATAAAAACAGAAATTATGTTGCAGCCGTTGTTGATAACATTCTTGTTGGCGGAGAAGTGAATGTGACGGGAGAAAACTCCACAGCCGGTGGAATTGTTGGAACATCCTTTATATATGAATCTGATAATGCAAATTATATTTGGGAAAGCACGGACAGAACATTTATTCGCGGAGAGATTGTCGGGGCAATTGTCGGCAAAGAAGAGAGAAGACAAAATAGTTCTGGCCCAACAACCTACATTTCCAACAACAAAATTGAAGCGGTTGATGAAAATTGGAATGCATTTGAAAATGCAATGATAATCAAATATTCAAGCGAAGTTGATGAACTGCCACTTGTTCCACAGAAAGAGGACTTTGCAGATGATGAAGCAGGCTATGAAAAAGCGCTGACAGCATATTATAAGCAAATTGCAGAATATGTTGCAATCGGGGAGCGTTTTGAGGGTGAAAGGACGCTTGATGTGACGGCAGATTCTTATCTTGACAGAGCGCTTCTTACTGAAAACACAACACAAATCATTCCATCGGCGACATCCACATCAAATTATTTTGGAGATTATTTTGTCGCATCAGCAAATGGCGGCACTTACAACATTTTGAATCATGCCGAATTTCAGCACAAAGATGTCAGCGTTGAAAACATAGTGGACGGAACAAAAAACAGTTTCAAAATGGACATTGAAAACCCATCCGAAAACCCAAATGCACCAGATATGTATTTCATGTATCATTTCTCTGTTTCTGGAAGTGTGGACGGAAGCGTTGGAAAGCAGGCGCAAGATGTCATTGACAATGCAAAACTCAACACATTCTCTCCACAGACATCACTTTATCCATTTAGTTTAACCAGCCAAGAAGTAAGCATTGTTGCATCAAGTTCAACCGTTTTGTCAATTGATATAAATGGCAATATCACAACCAAAACCACAGGTGATGCGGTCATCACGCTTTCAAGCATTTTAAACAAATCTAAAAACAAGATTATTCGCATCCATGTGTTCAATTATTTCAACAAAAATGCAAAAGAAGCCATGTTTTATGACTCACAGGATATTTCTTCTTCAAATTGGCTTAGAGGACAGACAAACTTGCCAATTGTTGGAAATTCTTATTCTACTATTTATTTAGTCCCATCTTATGAATACACTCCAGATGAAAACGAACCTGCAGAAAGAAGATTTTCAATAACCTATGACGGCATTTTAAGATATGCAAATGTGGATTATTATCTTGATCCAAACTTGGATGTAACAGTTGATGTTCAGCAAAAAGAAGACAATGAGAAAGACGCTGAAGAAAATCCGACAACAAACGATTTCTTTGGCACTGCAGTCACATCTCAAACTGTAATCTTCTGGAGAATAAAAAATCCAGATAAAAATGGTTATGGCTATGTTTTGACGCCGGAAATCAGCGTTCGCATCAAAAATGGCTTGGATTCTTTCTATACATACACCTATCGCATGGGCGATGCAACGTTGAATGTCAACATAAATTATATGGATGCGGCAACTTACATCAAAGCCAAATACAACAAAAACTCAATTACAACAAACAAAGTTTACACCGATTGTGTGACAGTTAAATCTTCAAATGAAAACGAATTCTTGTTCTATCAGGTGTTTAAGAAAGACGGCGAAAACAGTGAATTGATTCAAAACAGACTTCCAACCTCGCTTGCAAACATCACAAGCGAAGAAGATTGGAAAGAATATATTGAATATGTGAATGCTGAGGAGATTGATAAACTTATCAATGGGCCAGATGCAAGACTGTTTGATATCAAAATTGAAAAAGAAAAAGTTGATGATAATGGAAATCAACAGTTCAAATACACATTGAAAGTCAACAAACAAAGTGATCTGTTTGTAAAGCGTTTTCAAGCAAATGCTCAAAACATTTATGGCGATTATATTTTGAAATTCTTTACAAATGAAGGTGGAGCAGGGCTTTTTGACGAAGTTGTCATTGAACTGAAAGAAACAGTGCTGACATATGTGAGTGTAAACAACTATTCTGACGGGGTGAATGCCACAAAAATTGACGAGATTGCTGTTCCATCTCAAAAAGGTATGTTGGAAGTCAACTTGGATCCTATTGAAGCTACTTTCTCAACTTTTAAAATCTCAAACAACGCAGTCAACAATCAAAATGGCTCTGCAAATGCAACTTTTGCTCTTTTATATCGCACAAGAACAACTTACATTGAAGTGCCAAACTTTGGAAGAATGCTTGACGGCACTTTCAGTTTCACCTATGAAGAATTTACAACTTTCCTTAATTCTTTGCAGGCAAATGACACAGACAATGAAATTTATCCATATCTTGGAAAGATTTATCTTTCTTACTATATCCCTTCGGTGAATGTTGAGGACGGCAGCAGAGTTGTTTTTGATGTTGAGGTTGGAAGAGGTGATTTAGATCCGCTTTCATATGCTGTTGCACTTCAAATCAAACTCTTAAATTATGCCACAATTTATTTCAACGATAAACAGCCGATTGGCAATGATTATTATGTTGCAAGAGGACTTGGATACGATTTGACTTTGGATTATTATGGCTATTCACTTTCTGAAATCAGTGTTTCAGCGGACAGCAATTATGTCACACTTACAAACAACAATGACGGCACATACAGGCTTAATGTCACAAACAGCAACGTGATTTACAATAAGAATGAGCCGGGATATAAGGTGACTCTCACTGTTTCTGCAAGACGCGTGATTGACAATCAAGAATTTACATCGCAAAGAGAAGTGACCCTTTATATCATGGACTATGTTTTGAATTATTCTTATCAAGAGGGCGTAAACGAGGATATTGTTAATGGAATGGAAAATGGCGTCATCAGCACCGCCATCGGAAACCCTTATAAACTTGAATTTAACATTCTTGACTTTATAGAATATTTTGATAACCCTAACAATGTCGATGTGATTAATCGTGTCAACACTTTTGTTGAAGATATGACAAATTCTGTGCAATGGATGGTTTATGAGCGTGGCAAAGAGCCTTTTGAACTCATCAGAGGGCAAACAAGACCGGTGAGCGATTATTATTTCTTTGACATAAACGAATTCACTGTCACACCAAGTCGTCTTTACAATGCGGCAAGTGGAATATATTATTTCTCTGCGGGCGGATATTACAGAATGAGCGAGGGGGCATATGAAGTTGAGGACACTGACATTGACACTATGCGAATTTACACTGAATTTTCATTCGATGTTCACAATCAAAGCACGCAAGACAGCCCAATTCCTGTCTATAACCTTGATGATTTTCTGTCCATGGAAGATGGCTCTTATTACATTTTGATGGACGACATAACTTTGCCAAATTCAATTGCTGAAACTCCATTCACTCCAATCACAACTCAAATTTCAGGGCTTGATGGAAACAACAAAAACATCACATTCAGTGGAACTTACAATTTTGACGGCATAGAAAACATCGGTGTGTTCTCGGAGATTGCGGAGGGCTCTGTGTTTAAGAATGTTTCTGTGAAACTGGATGGCAGCGTTTTATTTAGAATGAATGTTCAAACATTTAATATTGGACTTTTGGCAGCGACCAACAACGGAATAATCACAAATTGTCAAGTTATTAAAGGTGTAATTGGTGGAACACTTTCTGTTGATACAAGTGTGGTTGCTTCGGGCTCTAATATTGCGGGGCTTGTCGCTCAAAACACCGGACACATAACAAATTCACGTGTAAGCATCAACATAAACGGAAATGTCAACATGGCTGGATTTGTTGCAGTGAACTCGGGGCTTATTGCAAGTTCTTATTTTGCTGAAGCAACTATGATAAACAGAACAGACCGTGACAGCACCGCAGGCTTTGTGCTTAACAACTCTGGGCGTATTTACACATCTTATGTAAGTGGCGGCTATCAAGCAAATCAAATCTATTATGGATTCTTAAACGATGGCAAACTTGATTTGTCTTCAAACAATAATCCAAAATATCTCGCATCAAGTTATGGCGTTTCGGGCTTTGTCAACAACAACTCTGGAAATATTGAAGATTGTTACACCAACATCATGCTCACAGGAACGCCTTATGCTGTTGGCTTTGTTTATCAAAATGGCGGAAGAATTGAAAGAGCATTCTCAACAAGCCTTTTAAACAGCGAACAGACAATCAACTTTGGATTTGCTCAATCAAACACTTCTGAAGGTGGGGATGCGGCAATTATTGAATGCTTCTTCTTGCAGCAAGAAAAAGTAACTGATGTAGATGGGAATGTCACGCAAATTGGCATAAACTACAACATTGCGGACAATCTTGCATGGCAAGATGGCGTTTGTGAAATCGAGCCACTCACAGTAAAACAATTCAATTTGCTTGATTCTGAAAATGACAAAGCATCTGGTTTTGAAAACTTTGCCGTTGCAGAGGGCAGAGATATCAACTCAGTTTGGTTTATCAACAGTCAAGAATTGGATAATACAACAGGAAACGAGTCCGAACACTTCGACAAAGCAAAATTTGTCTATGAAAGGCTTGAACTTGTTGCACCAAACATTATTGCAAAGTCAGAACGTGTGCTTGATCATATGGAAACCATCACTCAAGACGGAGTTACATTCACACAATATATCTACAACTACACGACTGAAGATGAATGCAAGCCGCTTGGAAGCGAATACAATCCTATTTTGATTGAGGACGCTGAAACCTTTGAAAATTATATTGTTCAAGAAAACAGCGCGTCAAATGTAAACACTAAGTTCTATAGACTGATTTCTGACATTGATTACAGCGAATATCCTGAAAATGGCAAAACATACAACACCAAATTTGTTGGCTATTTGGAAGGAAACTTTATGAACATCCGTGGGGTTGTGCTTCACAGTGCAAGTGAGTTGCACTCGGCTGGGCTTTTTGCCGAACTTGGTGATAGCAGCAGATCATCTCTTCGTGGAACTTTGATGAACTTTACTTTTGCTCCAAGATCAGTCAACTTTACAAACACAAATGCCGTTGGGGCGCTTGTTGGAAAGGTTGATGGCGGCGCGCTTATCAACATCAATGTGGATTTATATACCAACTATGGCAACAACGAAGATATAAACAGATATGCAACAGTCCAAGGCAAAAACCTTGTAGGTGGCGTTGTGGGCGTGGCTGTTGGGGACTACAACATCAACAAAATCAGTTCTCAATTTGGTGCACGTGCAAGACAACAGTTGATTTCAGAAAACATTTTTGACGATGAGATTTATGATTGGAGCAGATATTCATTTGCTGGCTCTGTCGTTGGTGTGTTGAGTGGAACGGGGCATATCTACAATGTTGAAACATCCACGCGCGTGTTTGTTTCTGGTGCAAAAGCAGGGCTTATGTTTGGCAGCATTGGACAAAATGTCACAGCACAAAAAATCAGTCTAACGTTGCTTGCTGATGACAGTTTGAATGGCTACAACTACAGCGGCTTTATTGCAGGTGAAAGCAAGGGAACCGTCGAAAACGTTGAAGTGCTTGGAGAAAATGTTGACTTTGCAAATGTCAGGACAATTCCACTTATGCCTATCTCTTTTGGTGGCTTTGCAGGAATCATGCATGGCGGCTCAATCAAAGACTTCTATATGAATGTCAGACAAATTTCACTTACATCAAGCACTGCAGAAAATGGCATCAACTTTGTTGGCGGAGTTGTGGGAATTGCCGTTGGGCGTTCTGTTGCCTTTGAGGGAATCAAGATTGAAAACACAACAATCAATGCATTCTCACAGGTTGGTGGTGTTGTGGGCGTGGTTGGGCTTCAAGGTGAAACTATTGACTATGGCGCAGATGAAAACGTTCCTGTAAACGCAACCTTTAAAGACTTGGACATCAGTTGTGGCTTGAATGTCTATGGAACAAGACAACAGTTTGTTTCAATTGGCGGAATTGCAGCCAGATTAAACGCATTCTCAACTGCCACTGTAACCGTGACAAAACCTGATGAGGATGATGACCAGCCAATTAAAAATAATGTCATCACTGTGGACGCAAATGTGCGTGTGCTTGTGTATGGAACAAACATAACTGTCAATTTAGGTGGGGTGATTGGTGAAGACAGCAGTGGCAATATCCAAGTTGTTGAGTACACTGATTCCACTATCGTAAGCACCAACATGATTGTTGTCAACGATGTAACAAAAAATTTGGAAGGATATTCAAACACGGCATTGGCTGTTTTAAATGGGGATCTTAACATCACGGGTGCAGGAAAAGGTGTTCGAACTAGCATTGTTGCTGCGTCAAATTCGACATTTAACTGTTCGCTTACCTACAGAAGATGGATTGACAATTTAGATGCGTCAAACTACTCTCTCAACGTAACAAATTATGGTATGGCGAAAAATGATGGCTGAAACTTTTTAAATTTGTTTGATTAAATTTCTTCAAATATGGTATAATCAAATTTATATGAAATTTTTAAAAAAAATTCTTTAAAATAGTTGACAAGGACTTTGGAATTTGTTATAATGAAGCAGTTAATTGGCGCTATGTTTAAAAATTTATACCATTTTTAACTGAAAATTAAGGGATATTGAGGCTTTTTTGGTGCTCATATTCCTTTTTTTTAAAATGTGAGGAGAGGACTATGTCAGAAATCATGAAAAAACAAAAATTCGGGAAGACCGAAAGATATACTTTCGCACAATTAAAGGATTATATTGATATTCCACCATTGCTTGAAATTCAAAGGAATTCTTTTAATGATTTCATTGAAAATGGCATCAGGGAAGTCCTTGACGAATTTTCTCCTATCGTGGATTATTCTGGAAAGGCTAAACTTTATTTTCTTGACGTTGTAATGGACAAGCAGCCTGCTAATTCTAAGCAAGAATGCAAAAGAAGAAGCGCAACTTATTCTGTTCCACTCAATGTCAAGACTCGTTTTGTCGTTGAAGAAACAGGGCAAGCCGTTGAGGACACTGTTTTCTTGGGCGACATCCCTTATATGACAGATGATTGCTCTTTCATTTTCAATGGTGTTGAAAGAGTTGTTGTAAATCAAATCATCAAATCTCCAAACTATTATCTTCTTTTGGACAAGCCACATGACATGTCAACACTTCATGGGCAAATCATTCCAAAAAGAGGAATGTATATTGAATTTGAACAGGGCGCAAACGAAGTTTTAAAAGTTGTGCTTGACAGACGCCATAAAATCACTTTGGGGCTTTTCCTTAAATGTTTTGGCTACACATCTGAAGAGATTTCAAAACTCTTTGGTGACCACAGACTTGTGAAGAATGTGCTTGAAAAAGAAACTGTTCAAACTCAAGAAGAAGCACTTATTGAATTTGCAAAGAAAACTCGCCCTGCAGATGTTCCATCCGCAGAAACAACAAGAAGTTATTTAAACCTTTGGTTCTTCTCAGAGCAGTGGTATAACCTCTCTCGTGTTGGCAGATACAACCTTAACAAAAAATTCTCAATTGCACGCCGTATTGAAGGCCACATTTTGGCAGAAGATGTCATCTCTCCAGATGGCGAACTTATCGCAAAGAAAGGCGAAGTTGCCACAATGGAAATTGCAAACAAAATCAAAGCAAGCGGCGTGAACGAAGTTTGGATTCAACTTACAGACCACAAATATCTTGTTCGCGGCAACAACAGAGTTAAACTTTCAGACATCTTCCCTTGCAACGAAAAAGAACTTGGAATTTTGGAAGAAGTTTATTATCCTGTTCTTGCTCAAATTTTGAAAGATAACAAATCAAAAGAAAAGAGAATTCAAGCGATCAAAGAAAACGCCAAAGATTTGATGGTGACAACACTCACTATGGACGATATCTTGGCTGGAATCAGCATGTATTTGGACGTTTTGGAAGGCATTTGCCACACAGACAAAATCGAACACCTTTCAAACAAAAGAATTGCCACTGTTGGCGAACTTTTCTATGACCACTTCAGAAGTGGCGTGACAAGACTTGTTGCAAATGTCAGAGAAACTTTGCAAGGAAAAGAATTCTCAGAAGTCACTCCAAGACAAATTGTCAATCCAAAGGCCATCAACAGGGCTCTTCGTGACTTTGTTGCATCATCTCAACTTTCACAACTTATGGATCAGGTCAACCCACTTTCAGGAATTACACAAAAGCGCCGTGTTTCCGCTGTGGGTCCTGGTGGAATTAGAAAAGAAAGAGCAGATGCCGAAGTTCGTGATATTCACTACACAAACTATGGCAGAATCTGCCCTATTGAAACCCCAGAAGGTCAAGCAATCGGGCTTGTAAACACACTTACAAGTTATGCGAAAGTAAACGAATATGGATTCCTTGAAACTCCTTACAGAAAGGTTGACAAGGAAACAGGAAAAGTTTCTGACAAGTGCGAATATTACATGGCGGACATTGAAGACGAGGCTTACATCGCACAAGCAACCGAGCCACTTGACGAAGAGGGAAGATTTATCAACAAACGTGTTGTTTGCCGTCACAAAGACTATGCAATCGAAGTGCCAGCAAAACAAGTTGACCTTGTTGACGCTTCTCCAAGACAGTTCATCTCAGTCGCAACAAGTTTGATTCCGTTTGTAAACTCAAACGAAGCAAACCGTGCGCTGATGGGCGCAAACATGCAGCGTCAAGCAGTGCCACTTCTTAGAAGTGAAGCACCAATCGTTGGAACAGGCATGGAAGCAAAGGTCGCTCACGACTGCGGCTACACAACTCTTGCAAAATCAGACGGTGAAGTTGTGTATGTCAGCGCAAACGAAGTTCGCGTTAAAAATGCGGATGGCGAAGTTGAAATCTACACACTCACAAAATTTGATAAGACAAACGATGAAACTTGCTTCAATCAAAAACCTTGCGTTGTAAAAGGCGAAAAGGTGAAGAAAGGGGACGTTATCATCGATGGCTACTCCACAGAAAATGGTGAACTTGCACTTGGAAAGAATGTGCTTGTTGGCTACATGAATTGGGAGGGCTACAACTACGAAGACGCTATCTTAATCAACGAAAGACTTGTTAAAGAAGACGTTTACACCTCAATCTGCCTTAAAGTTGAAGAACTCAAATGCAGAACAACAAAACTTGGCGATGAAGTTATCACAAGAGATATTCCAAACCTTGGTGAAGATGCACTTAAAAACCTTGACGAAAACGGAATCATTCGCATCGGTGCAGAGGTTGTGCCGGGCGACATCTTGGTTGGAAAAGTTACTCCAAAGGGCGAAACTGAACTTTCACCAGAAGAAAGACTTCTTCGTGCTATCTTTGGTGAGAAAGCAAGAGAAGTCCGCGACACTTCACTTCGTGTTCAACACGGCAAGGGCGGTGTTGTTGTGGATGTTCAAGTGTTCAGCAGAAAGAATAAAGATGAATTAGAGCCGGGCGTGAACGAACTTGTTAAAGTGTTCATCGCTCAGAAGAGAAAACTCTCTGTCGGCGATAAAATGGCAGGACGTTATGGAAACAAAGGCTGTATTTCAATTGTTATGCCAGAAGCAGATATGCCATTTATGGCAAACGGGCGTCCACTTGACATTATCTTAAACCCACTTGGCGTTCCATCT
>CANRDW010000018.1 GCA_947629505.1 uncultured Clostridia bacterium | reverse complement strand
AAACACAAAGACTGTTGATGTCCTTTCGGCGGGAGATGTTGGCTATATTGCGGCGTCAATCAAGACAATTTCAGATGTCAAGGTTGGCGACACTGTGACAAGCGCTGAAAAGCCGATTTCTCACGCACTTGCGGGATATAAAGAAGTGCAGCCGGTTGTCTTTTGCGGCATTTTCACAGTTGACGGCGCGAAATACAACGAACTGAAAGACGCGCTTGACAAACTTAAATTAAACGATGCAAGTTTGCAGTTTGCACCTGAAGTTTCAACCGCTTTAGGCTTTGGATTCAGATGCGGCTTTTTGGGGCTTTTGCACCTTGAAATCATCACTGAACGCTTGGAGAGAGAGTTCAATTTGGACATCATCACAACCGCACCAAGTGTGTCTTATCATGTGTTTAAAACAAACGGGCAGATGCTTGAAATCTCAAATCCAACAAATCTTCCACCTGCCGTTGAAATCAGCCGAATTGAAGAGCCGATAGTGAACACTTCCATCTTCACTCCGCCAGAATATGTTGGGGCAATCATGGACTTGTGCCAAGACAAGCGCGGCATTTACAAAGATATGCAATATCTCGATAAAAAGCGCGTTGAACTGAAATACACTTTGCCGCTTGGCGAGATCATCTATGACTTTTTCGACAGCCTTAAATCCAGAACAAAGGGCTATGCAAGTTTTGACTATGAAATCGCAGGTTTTCAAGAAGCCGACCTTGTGAAAGTTGACCTTTTACTCAACGGCGAAAAATGTGATGCGCTGTCACTTATCGTGCATAAAGACAAGGCCTACACGCGCGGTAGAGAACTGACTGAAAGGCTGAAAAAACTCATTCCAAGACAGTTGTTTGAAGTGCCAATTCAGGCGTGCATCGGCAACAAAATCATTGCGCGCGAAACGATCTCTGCGATGAGAAAAGATGTGCTTGCAAAGTGTTATGGCGGGGACATAACGCGAAAAAGAAAACTGCTTGAAAAACAAAAAGAGGGCAAAAAGAAAATGCGCAGGATTGGAAGTGTTGAAATTCCGTCTTCCGCCTTTATGAGCATTTTAAAACTTGACGAGGACGAGTGATGAAAGAAATCTCACTTTACATTCACATTCCATTTTGCGAGAAAAAATGTGCTTATTGTGCATTCAATTCTTTTTGCGCGAAAGATGAAGTTAAAGAAGAATATATCAATCTTTTGTGCAAAGAAATTAAACGTAAAAAACTGCCACGAGTTGTGAGGACAATCTATTTTGGCGGCGGCACGCCAAGCACTTTAACGCCAGAACAGTTTAAGAAAATCTATGAGTGCATCTACGACAATTTTGATGTCTATGACAATGCGGAGTTTACTGTTGAGTGCAATCCAAACAGCCTCACAGAAGAACTTTTGAAATGCTACAAATCTTGCCGCGTGAACAGGCTCAGCATAGGCGTGCAGTCACTTTCGGACAAAAGTTTGAAAAAGATTGGGCGTCTGCACGACAAACAGACTGCGCTTGAAAAGATAAAACTTGCGCACAAATATTTTGACAACATTTCGTGCGATTTGATTGTCGGGCTTGAGGGGGAAAATGGCAAAATTCTCACGGGCTATGCGAAACAACTTTTATCTCTTGGCATCAAGCACATTTCGTGTTATCTTTTGGAAATCTATCCAAACACGCCGCTTTTTAGAATGATTGAAGAGAAGAAATACAAGCCGCTTTCTGACGAAGAGCAGGTCGCTGCATTTGAAAAACTTTCAAACTATCTCATTGATGCGGGCATGGAAAGATATGAGATAAGCAATTTTGCCTATCCTGAGTATGAAAGCCAGCACAACTTAAACTATTGGAAGCGCGGCGAATATCTTGGCTTTGGCATCGCGGCACATTCGTTTTTGGACGGCGTTAGAACAGAAAATGCGGCAAATATGGATGATTACAAGAAGGGCATCACAACTTCTGAAAAACTCACAATAAAAGAAGAGGACGAAGAGAAAATCATGCTTGGGCTTAGATGTAATTTGGGCGTCAACTTAAAAGATTTGAAAGTTAATTTGAAGGAAAATCCATATTACAAAGACTACATAAAACAGGGCATATTATCTGAAAAAGATGAGATTGTGAAATTGAACCAAATGTTTTATCAAATTTCCAACACAATTATTTCAAATTTGTTTGAAAAATAGTTGCAATTTTGATTTTGTTGTGTTATAATCACAATGTAAAGTTAAAAAACTTGACAAAAGGCTGTGTATGGCAAAGATTGAACTTGACAATTTCATATATTATGGAAATCTGTTTGACATATATGGCAAACTGCTTTCGGTTGACCGACAAGAGATTGCACAGCAATATTTTGCCTACAACATGACTCTTGCAGAGATTGCAAAAGAGCGCAACATTTCTCGCCAAGCAGTGTTGGATGCGATTGACAAATCTTGCCAAAAACTTAAAGAGTTTGAAGATGTGTTGGGGCTTTTGGAACTTAGAAAAAAACTTCACGAACTTCAAACCTTGGCAGGTGACAACGAAAAATTAAAATCAAAAGTCAAAGAAATTTTAAAGGAAGAATAATGGCACTTTTTTCATCATTATCAGAAAAATTTAATCACATTTTCTCAAAATTGACAAAGCGTGGAAAACTTACCGAACTTGAAATCAAAGAAGCAATGCGCGAAGTGAGGATTGCTCTTTTAGAGGCCGATGTAAACTACATGGTGGCAAAGAAATTTGTTGCCGATGTCAGCGAAAAGGCTGTCGGCGAAGATGTTATGAAAAGTCTTACACCGGGGCAAATGGTGATTAAAATCGTCAAAGACGAATTGACAAATCTCATCTCATCGCCAAATCAAAAACTGACAATTTCGTCAAATCCACCAACAGTGATTATGATGTGCGGGCTTCAAGGTGCTGGCAAGACAACCATGTGTGCAAAACTTGCTGCACACCTTAAAAAAAGCGGCAAAAAACCACTGTTGGTTGCGTGCGATATTTACAGACCTGCCGCAATAAATCAACTTCAAGTTGTAGGGAAAACCGCAAATACTGAAGTGTTTGAACGTGGCACTCAAAACCCTGTGAAAACCGCAAAAGAGGCGATTGCACACGCAAAGAAACAAGGCTTTGATGTTGTGATAATCGACACGGCGGGCAGACTTCACATCAATCAAGAATTGATGGACGAACTCAAATCCATCAAAAAGGAAGTTAAACCAGACGAAATTTTGCTTGTGGTTGACGCCATGACCGGACAAGACGCCGTGACAATCGCAGAAAGTTTCAACAACGACCTCGACATAACCGGCGTGGTGCTCACGAAATTAGACGGTGACACGCGTGGCGGTGCGGCACTTTCAATCAAAGCAATCACAGGCAAACCTATCAAATTCTCCGGCGTTGGCGAAAAGATTGGCGACCTAGAGCCGTTTTATCCCGACCGTATTGCAAGCCGCATTTTAGGCATGGGAGATGTGCTTTCACTCATTGAAAAGGCACAAGAGGCTGTAAGCGAAGAAGAAGCAAAACAGATGGAAGCAAAACTTCGCGAAAACTCATTTACTTTTGAAGACTATCTCACTCAAATGGAAAATATGAAGAAGATGGGAAGTTTGCAAGACATTCTTTCGATGTTGCCGGGTGTTTCGGGTAAGTTGAAAAACATCCAAATCGATGAAAAACAACTTCAAGTGAACAAGGCCATCATTCAAAGCATGACGCATGAAGAGAGAGTCAATCCAGACATCATCAAAGCAAGCAGGCGCAAAAGAATTGCTGACGGCAGCGGCACTACTATTCAACAAGTCAACTCGCTTTTAAAGCAGTTTGAACAATCCAAAGAGATGATGAAGATGCTTAAAAACAAGCGCGGACTTAGGGGACTGTTTTAATATAATCAAAGCGAAAGTTTTGTTTATATATACAAAATTTATTAAAAGGAGAAAATTAAAATGGCAGTTAAGATTAGACTTACAAGAATGGGAGACAAAAAATCACCTTTCTATCGTGTGGTTGTTGCTGACAGCAAAAGCCCAAGAGATGGAAAATATATCGACCTTCTTGGAACATACAATCCACTCACAAACCCTGCTGAAATCAAAATCGACAACGAAAAAGCTGAAAAGTGGCTTAAAAACGGCGCACTTCCAACTGAAACAGCAAAAAGCATTTTGGTTAAAAGCGGCGTAATCAAAACAGACAAAGAATAAGGAGTTTTAACATGGACGAATTATTGACTTTTCTTGTAAAAGCGCTTGTAAGCGATGCTGAAAGCGTGAAAGTTGAAAAGACAGAAAACGAAAACGAGATTGTTTTCCGTGTGACAGTTGCTGAAAACGATATCGGCAAAGTTATCGGCAAAAACGGCAAAACGGCTTCAAGTTTGAGAAACATTATGCGCAGTGTTGCTGCAAAAGAACACAAAAAAGTGTTTGTAAAATTTGAGGACTAAAATGCAGTTTGTTTGTGTCGGCAGAATTATAAAACCGCAGGGAATCAAAGGGGAGGTTAAAATCATGCCTTCCATAGACATCCCTGCGATTTTTAATGGAAAACATCCAATTTTTATTGAAAAACGCGAGAGTAAATTCAAGAGCGCGACATTTCGCCTTGGATATGCCTATGTTTTGTTTGAAGAAATCCCAGACAGAAACACCGCTGAAAAATATCGCAACAAATTTGTGTATATCACAAAAGAAGAATTTGAAAGTTTGGCAGTTGACGATTATTTGATTGAGGACATGATCGGCACAATTTTGTATGATGAAAATGGCAAACTTGTCGGGCAAATCATGGGCGTGACGGATTATGGCTTTGACGACATTGTTGTGATCAAGGAAGATGGGCGCATCTATGAAGTGCCTTTCAAAAAAGACATCTTTAAAGTGAAAGATAAACAGTTTTATGTCATTCGCAAGGAATATGATGGGGCAAAATTGGAGGAGGAAGCATGAAAATAGACATTCTTACACTCTTCCCCGAAGCCTTTGCGCCACTTAAAACAAGCATTTTGGGGCGAGCTGAAAAAGACGAAATTTTAAAGTTTAACATTGTAAACATCCGCGATTTTTCAAAGGATAAGCACAAAAAATGTGATGACTATCCATTTGGCGGAAGCGCCGGGATGCTTATGATGGTGCAGCCACTTTATGACGCCATAAAATCGGTGTATAAAAGGGGCAGCAAAATCATATTTCCATCGCCAATCGGCCAAAAATTGTCCATGCCGGTTGCACAAAAACTATCAAAATGCAAACATCTGATTTTTGTGTGCGGACACTATGAAGGCGTGGACGAACGCATCTTTGAACTTTTCCCAATCCAGCAAATCTCCATAGGGGATTATGTGCTGACGGGCGGAGAACTTCCGACAATGGTCATCATCGACACAGTTGCGCGCTTTGTTGACGGAGTGATTTCAAAGGACAGTTTGACAAGCGAAAGTTTTTCAAACGGACTTTTGGAAGAGCCACAATACACAAGGCCGCAAGAGTTTATGGGGCTTAAAGTGCCCGAGATTCTTGTGTCGGGCAATCATGCAGAGGTTGAAAAGTGGCGCAAGGAAATGCGGCTTGAACGCACAAAAACACTTAGAAAAGACTTGCTAGACACAAAATAAAGTGTATTATGCAATGCATACTACACAATATATGGGAGTATTATGAAGATAAATTGGTTTCCGGGACATATGCATAAAGCGCTTAAAGATATAAGTGAAAATCTAAAAAAGGTTGATGTTGTCACTTATATTCTTGACGCACGCATTCCAATTTCTTCAATCAATCCAAGCCTTAACAAGTTGACAGAAAACAAGCCTGTCCTTTATGTTTTCAACAAGATTGACATGGCGGACACAAACAAAATTCAAGCGCTTTTGCCACAGTTTACGGGCGAAAATTGCGATTATGTTTTGTTTAACAGCACTCTTTCAGGCAAAAGTGACCTTATCTTAGGCAAGATAAGAAAACTTGCATCGAAGAAGATTGAAAAATATAAGGCAAAAAACATAAACGCAACCATTCGCACAATGGTTGTGGGCATCCCAAATTGTGGCAAAAGCACTTTGGTCAACAATCTTTGCAAAAAGGCAAAGACAGTCACGGGCGACAAAGCCGGCGTGACAAAACGCGGTCAGTGGCTTTCTGTTGGCGGCGGAGTTGAGATTTATGACACTCCGGGGACGCTTTATCCAAACATCGAAAACCAAGATGTTGCAAAAAAACTTGCCTTTGTGGGCAGCGTTCGTGATGAGATTTTGGACTTTGTTGATTTGGCAATCGAACTTTTAAAACTTATTGAAAAGACCTATCCAAATGCACTTGAAAAACGCTATAATGGTGCGAAAACACTTGAAGAAATCGCCCTTGCAAGAAAGTATGTTTTAAGTGGCGGTGAAGTCGATTTAGAACGCACTGCACACGCCATTGTTGACGATTTCCGCAAAGGTAGGCTTGGGAGGATGACACTTGACTGAATATGATAAGGATTTAAGAAAGGTTGAAAATAAAGTTAAAGGCACGCGCGGTGAAGTTCTTGCCGTGGATTTTCTTAAACGCAAAGGTTACAAGATTTTAAAGACGAATTTCACAACCAAAATAGGCGAGATTGATATCATTGCAAAGGAGAAGGATTACATTGTTTTTGTGGAAGTGAAAAGCCGCGAAACTTATGCATTTGGCAGACCTTCTGAGGCGGTGGACGAGCATAAACAATATCAAATTCGTGGCACGGCGCAGATGTATTTGATGTTTACGCATCAAAATGATGCCAATTGCCGATTTGACGTTGTGGAGGTTGTTGGCGATAAAATCAATCATATCGAAAATGCTTTTTAAAATTTTCTGAAAAATTTTGTCAAAACACTTGTATTTTGTGACAGAGATATGTTATACTTACAAAGACTTCGGGTGTTCCGCTGGGCAAAACGCTTTATGAGCATCATGTCGAAAATCTGAAAAAAGGAGATAAGTCATGGCAAACATCATTGAACAACTTGAAAGAGAAGGCATGAAGGAAACTATTCCAGAATTCGCCATCGGTGACACCGTTAGGGTTAATGTCAAAATCAAAGAAGGCGACAAGGAAAGACTTCAAGCATTTGAAGGCGTTGTTATTGCAAGAAAGAATGGCGGAATCAGAGAAACTTTCACTGTAAGAAAAATCTCTTACGGCGTTGGCGTTGAAAAAACATTCCCACTTCATTCACCAAAGATTGCATCTATTGAGGTTGTTAGAAAAGGTAAACCAAAGAGAGCAAAACTTTACTATGTAAGAACACGCACCGGCAAGGCTGCAAAAGTTAAAGCGGCTGACAACAACTAAAACAAAAGGGGCAAAAAATTGCCCTTTTTTTGTTTGCATTTTTTGTGCGAGATTGATATAATAAAATCATGAAAACTTATGATTGTCTGATAATAGGCGGTGGTGTTGGCGGCATGAGCGCAGCAATTTATGCCAAACGCCGCAACAAAAACATTGCAATAATTGAAAAATTTTCGCTTGGCGGCGAAGTGTTGGAACTGCAACGAATCAACAACTTTCCATCTCAAGCAGATATTGACGGCATAACATTGTCGCAACTTTTTTCTAAGCAAATTGATGCGCTTGGCGTTGAAGTGATCTATGATGAAATCACAAGCACCAAACTTAGCGAATTTGACAAAATTCTTGTCGGCAAAAAGGACACATATGTCGCAAAAAGCGTGATAATTGCGTGCGGCATGACATATATTGAGGCGGGCGTGAATGAAAATGACTTTTTAGGCAAAGGCGTGAGTTATTGCGCAGTGTGTGACGCTAACTTCTATAAAAACAAGCCTGTTTGTGTGATAAGCAAAGACGGCTCAGGGCTTAAAGCGGCAAAGGTTTTGGCGGAAGTTTGCAGTGAAGTAACAATTTTGGACGAAGGCGATATGGAGTTGATTTCAAAAGCCAACACCAACAAAAAGATTAAAATAATTTCTGACACAAAACTTGTGAAAGTGATTGGAGATGAAAATGTGAGGGGTGTTGAATACACTCAAAGTGGCAAAATGAAAACGCTTGAATGTGACGGAGTGTTTATTTCACTTGGCCGAAAGGCAAAAACTGACATTTATGACCTTAAAAAAGACGAACAAGGCTTTATCATAACAGACGAAAATATGCGAACATCCCGTTATGGTGTTTTTGCAGTGGGGGACATTCGCAAGAAAAATCTCAGACAGATTGTAACAGCGTGCAGCGATGGGGCAATTGCCGGTCAGCTTTGCTGATGAACATTTTTGAAAAAGCATTCATAGACTATGCTATGGAAAAAGAAAAGAAATATAAAATCATCTGCGTTAAAGCACCAAAATGGAGTGTTCCATTTTTGAAAATGTTTTATAAAAAAGAAGCAGAAAAAGTTGAATAACAAAAAATATGGTGTAGTATGCAACACATAATACACCATATATTGTTTTATTCTAAAATAAGTCCGCCATCAACAAAAAGGGTCTGACCGGTTATGTAAGAGGCTTTGTCGCTTACAAGAAAAGACACTGCGTTTGCCACATCTTGGGCTGTTCCAAGTCTTGAAAGTGGAGTCATGTTTGCGATTTCTTCCTTTTCCTCTGCGGTGAGATTGTTGTTCATTTTTGTGTCGATAAAGCCCGGAGCAACGACATTGATTCGCATATCCAAATTTCCAAGTTCGGTTGCAAGTGAACGGCATAAGCCTGAAAGACCGCTTTTTGTTGCGGTGTAAACGCTTTCACAAGAGCAGCCATTTTTTTCAACAAACGAGCCTACAAGCACAATGTTTGCAGGGCGCTTGTTTAAGGTGTTTTTGGTGAAATATTTGACGCATTTTATCGCACCTGTCAGATTTGTTTGAATCAACTTGTCGATTTCTTCGTCTGGCACATCAAATAAAAGGGCGCGCTTTTGTGCGACTCCACAGCAATAGACAAAAGTGTCAACATATTGATTTTCTTTTTCAACTTTGTCAAAAAATTTGGACAAGTCATCTTTTAAAACATCGAGTTTGTAGGTTTTGCTTCCAGAAAATTCACTCTCTTCGATTTTGTTTGTGTTGTAAGATAATGCCAAAGAAAAACCGTCTTTAGACAGTTTCTTTGCAATCTCTTTTCCGATGTCACTTGAAGCGCCAAGGATGAGTGCTGTTTTTTTCATTTTACACCTCAGCTGTCCATGCTAAGCCGACTGCAGGCCCTGCATGGGTTGCAACAACAGGCCCAACTTCACCCTCAAAAATGTCAAACTTGCCAAAATCTGGGCGCTTTTTAATATAATCCATAACTTGTTGTCTGAAATTTTCAAACAATTTTGTGCTTGCAATATGCAAAATGAAAAGGCGTTTGAGTTTTTGTGGAATGGAAGCGATCATATCTTTGATTGCCTTTTGAAGCCCAAAACTGTTCTTGTTTGAAAGAATGCCTTTTTTGAAAATGATGATAGGTTTAATTTTTAAAATTGTGCCAAGTGTTGCGGTGACTTTGCCAATTCTTCCGCCTTTGTAAATGTATTCCAATGTGTCTGGAACAAAGGTGATTATGCTGTTTTCTCTCAGCATGGTCAGACGCTCAACAATTTCATTCACGCTTTTGCCAGCATCACGCATTTCAACCGCTTCCATAATGTAGCCCAAGATTGTCTGTGCAAGAGCCATACTGTCAAACACAGTCACTTTTTCAGGGGCTTTACATTGATTTTTTGCAAGATTTGCGGCGTTGTTGCAGCCGGAAACAGTGCTGGAAATTGTGAAAACCAAAACTTCGTCGCCTTTGTCGATTGCTTTGTTGTATTCGTCAATAAAAAGTTCCACAGATGGTTGGCTTGTTTTTGGAAAGACTTTGCTTTCTGTGAAATCTTTGAAAAATTGGTCAAATTCTCCCGGCATTCCCTCCACGAATTCTTGATTTTTGTATAGATAGTGAAGAGGAATGATGGATATATCGTGTTCTTGTGCGTATTCACGCGGTGTGTAAGCAGTGCTGTCTGTGATAATTTTAATCATAAAAACTCCTTCGAAGATTAATCTTCTGATAGTATCATAACATATTCAATTGATTATTTCCAAATAAAACAAGAAAATATTTTTTTTATTTGACTTGAAGCCCTTTTATATGTTATATTAAAGAGAAAATAAATTTATGCGGAGGCTGCTATGGAAGAATTAAGCAACGAAATTGATGTTAGGCGTCAAAAAATTGATGAATTGAAGAAGATGGGTGAAATCCCTTTTAAAGATAAGTTCGACAGAACTTGCACAATTCATGAGGCAAGAGAAAAACTCGGTCAGCATGTGAAAATTGCTGGGCGTATTATTTTTCGCAGAATTATGGGCAAGTTCGGCTTTTGCCAAATAAGAGATATCTATGACAAAATCCAAATCTCTGTTGGCAGAAACGAGTTTTCTGAAGAGGACTACAACTTCTACAAAAAAATGATTGATATTGGCGACTTTATCGGCGTTGAGGGGGAAGTGTATGCCACTCAAACGGGCGAAATCACGGTTAAGGCAGAGAAAATCACTTTGCTTTCAAAAACAATTCGTCCACTTCCAGAAAAATTCCACGGAGTTGTTGACACAGAAATTAAATATAGACAGCGTTATCTCGACCTCATCTCAAACGAAGAAAGCCGAAAAATTTTCTTGACTCGCAGCAAGGTGACATCTTTTATTAGAAGATTTTTGGAAGATAACGGCTTTATCGAAGTTGAAACCCCAATTTTGCAGACAAGCGTTTCAGGGGCAAGTGCAAAGCCATTTTTCACACATCACAACGCATTAGATTTGGAGTGCAACCTTAGAATTGCATTTGAATGTGCATTGAAAGAGTGCATCGCTGCGGGAATTGATCGTGTTTTTGAACTTGGCAAAGACTTTCGAAATGAGGGCATGGACCCAGCGCATCTTCAAGAATTTACACAGGTTGAGTGGTATGCTTCTTATTGGAATTTTGAGGACAACATCGAATTTTTCAAAAAAATGCTCACAAATCTTTTGAAAGAGTGCTTTGGCACAACAGTTGTCACTTATCAAGGGCAAGAGATTGACTTTTCTGCTGAGTGGCCAAGAATTGACTATGTCGCAAAAATGCGCGAACTTTTGGGCTGTGATTTTCTTGATATTGAAGACTTGGACGAACTGAAAAAGATTGTAGTTGACAGAAAACTCTTCACATATGGCGAACTTGACGAGTGCAAGAGTGTGCGCACACTCATTGATTATATTTACAAGCGCAAAATTCGTGCGGGGATTGTAAATCCAACCATTCTTTACAACTATCCTGCCTCTTTAAAGCCACTTGCAAGACGAAATGACAAAGATGAGCGCATTGTTGATGTTTTCCAAATTGTTGCGGGCGGACAGGAACTTGTCAATGCCTACAGTGAACTTGTTGACCCAATTATTCAACGCAAAACTCTTGAGGACCAACTTAAAGAAAAGGCTGCTGGGGATGACGAAACTATGGACGTTGATGAGGACTTTTTGCTTTCAATGGAACACGGCATGCCTCCAATTTCAGGCCTTGGCTTTGGAATTGACAGATTTTTGCAGTTTGCTTTTGACTGCGCAAATATTCGCGATGTTGTGCTTTTCCCACTTATGAAATAAGGAAAAATATGGACGCTTTGCAGATTATGAACTCTTTGGATTTGATGATTGAAAATCCAAAATGCGAACTTGAACACAAAACGCCATTCGAACTTTTAGTGGCGGTTATTTTGTCGGCACAATGCACAGACAAGCGTGTCAACATGGTGACGAGAGAGTTGTTTAAAGATTTCAACAAGCCAGAAGATTTTGCAAACATGCCACAAAATCTTTTGGAGGAAAAGATTCATTCATGTGGATTTTATCACAACAAAGCTAAGTCGATTATTTCAGCAAGCAAAGATATTTTAAATCGTTTTGGCGGCGAAGTGCCAGCCAATTTTGACCAACTTCTCACGCTTGCAGGGGTTGGCAGAAAAACAGCAAACGTTGTTATGGCGGTTGCGTTTGGTGGAGATAATTTTGCTGTGGACACGCATGTCCTGCGCGTTTCAAACAGACTTGGAATTGTCAAAACTGACGATCCGAACAAGTGTGAACAAAAACTTTGCAAGTTTTTCCCAAAAAACAAATGGTCAAAACTTCACTATCAAATGGTTCTTTTTGGACGATATATCTGCAAGGCTATAAAGCCGGACTGCGAAAAATGTTTGTTCAACAAAGAATGCCCGCATTCAAGAGTATAAAAGGAGAGAAATGTTTTTAGACAGAGTTAAAATTTCAATAAAGGCTGGAAATGGTGGAAAGGGCTCCACTTCTTTTTTGCGCACAAAACTCACGGCTAATGGCGGGCCAGACGGCGGTGACGGTGGCAAGGGCGGAGATATCATCTTCAAAGCCACGGATGAGATGAACACTCTGCTTCCATTTCGCTATAAAAAGAAGTTTGTTGCTGGGGATGGCGAGGACGGGCATCAAAAAAATCAAACGGGGCATAACGGCAAAATTGAGTTAATTTTAGTGCCAACGGGAACTGTTTTGATAAATCCACAGACAAACAAAATAATTGCAGACTTAAATGAAAATGGACAAGAATTTGTTGCGCTAAGGGGTGGAGCAGGCGGACACGGCAACGCTTACTATAAATCTTCCATCAAACAAGCGCCATCATTTTCACAGACCGGCGAAGTGACAAGTTTAAAAGAGGTTATTTTGGAACTGAAAACGATTGCAGATGTCGGGCTTGTGGGCTTTCCTAATGTCGGTAAATCCACGCTTTTGTCGGTGATTTCAAACGCAAATCCAAAGATTGCAAACTATCCATTCACAACGATCTATCCAAATCTTGGCGTGTGCGAAGTTATGGGCGAAACTTTTGTTGTTGCGGACATCCCAGGGCTGATTAAGGGTGCAAGTGAAGGGCTTGGACTTGGGCATTATTTTCTCAAACACGTGGAGCGTGTGCGTCTTATTGTGCATCTAGTTGATATTTCTGAAAGCGAGGGCAGAAGTGCTGTGAATGATTTTGAGATTATCAATCAGGAACTTGCTAAATACAGCAGCGAACTTCCAAAAACAAAGCAAATAGTTGTCTTTTCAAAATGCGACCTACTAAGCGAAGAAGAATTGCAAAATAAGATTGCAAACTTTGTTAAAGCAACAAAAATAAAAGAATATTTCTGCATTTCGTCATATTCACGCACGGGGATTGATGAACTTAAAAAGAAAATTTTAGAAAACTTGAAGAAAATTCCAAAAAAGCCAGCGCTGGCAGTTGAAGAGAGTGATTTTGACAAGAAGGACAACTCAACAATCAACATAACCAAAACGGACGATGGCGGATTTGTCGTTTCCGGCGGAAGAATCGACAATCTCGTGCGCGGGGTTGTGCTTTCAGACCAACTTTCTTTTGCATATTTCCAAACTCGCTTAAAAGAGATGGGAATCATCGATATGCTCAAAGAAAAGGGGCTTAAAGAAGGCGACAGCGTGACAATCAAAGACATAACATTTGAATATATCGAATAACAACATATTGTGTAATATGCAAGCAAATTTACAGCATAATACAACAACATATTGAAAAGGAGTGAATATGATAACAACAAAACAAAGGGCGTTTTTAAGGGGGCTTGGCAACGCACTTGAGCCTGTTATGCAAATTGGCAAAGAGGGCATAAGTGACAATGTTGTGACTAGCGTAAACTTGCTTTTAGAAGCGCGTGAACTTGTTAAAATCAAGGTTTTAAAGAACATCGACCTTTCATCTCGAGAGGTTGCTGATGACCTTGCTGAAAAACTTGAAGCAGAAGTTGTGCAAGTGATTGGCAACAACCTTATTTTATACAAAAAATCTACAAGAAAAAACTTTAAACACATTGAACTTCCATAAAGGTGATAAATGAAAGAAAATTTTAGTTATGAAATAATAAAAGAATGTCCTAAAACAGGCGCAAGAGCGGGAGTTTTTCACACTCCACGTGGTGATATTTTAACGCCTGTTTTTATGCCTGTTGGCACACAAGCGACTGTCAAAGGGCTTAGACCTGAAGATTTGAATGATATGTCCGCACAAATCATTCTTTCAAACACCTATCATCTTTTTTTAAGGCCGGGGCATGACATTGTTGAAAAGGCTGGCGGGCTGCATAAATTTATGAATTGGGACAAACCTATTCTCACTGATAGTGGCGGATTCCAGGTGTTTTCTCTTTCTGATTTGCGCAAAGTTTCTGAAGAGGGCGTGGAATTTCGCTCACATTTAAGCGGTGAGAAGTTTATGATGACGCCAGAACTTTGCATGGAAATTCAGCGTTCTTTGGACAGTGACATTCATATGGCGCTTGACCAATGCACAGAGGCGGGTGCAAGTTACGCTGAGGCTGAAAAAGCAGCAGAACTATCTAAAATATGGCTGGAAAGATGTGCAAAGGCTCATCAGGGCGGAAATCACATTCTTTTTCCTATTATACAGGGCAATTTATACAAGGATTTGCGTGCAAAATGCGTGGATTACTGCTCAAAATACGCCAAATGCGGAATTGCAATTGGGGGACTTTCTGTTGGCGAAGAAAAAAGCACTATGTATGATATGCTCGACTTTTTAAATCCAATTATGCCACACGATATGCCACGTTATTTGATGGGTGTAGGCAGTCCAGACTGCTTGATCGAAGGCTTTGCACGTGGAATTGACATGATGGACTGTGTTTTGCCAACAAGAATCGCAAGAAACGGCACTGCTTTCACAAAATACGGCAAAATGGTCGTTAAAAACAGCCGATATAAAGACGATTTCACGCCAATTGAGGACGATTGCGACTGCTACGCTTGCAAACATTACACTAGGGGCTATATAAGACATCTTATCAATGCAGGCGAAATGCTTGGCGCTGAACTTTTGTCAATTCACAATCTTAGATTTCTCATTCGACTTGCTGAAAACACACGCAAAGCAATCTTAGGGGATTATTTTCCAGAATTTAGAGAAGATTTCTGGAAAAATTATAAAATGGATGGACGCATATAGGCTTTGGGCGACAATTTTTTGTCGCTATTTGCATATTTATATCTATTCGTAAAAGACAGGTTTTACGAATAGTTAGGCTAAATATAGTGGCGGGCGGTGCATAACACTTACAAAATATGGTATTATGTAACAAATCCGCTTTTTTTATGATTTTGATGTTTTTTGATGAAAAATTTGTTGTTGTTATAAATTTTTCTATTTTATCTTTTTAAAATACTGCATAAAAAAATCCTTGATTTAACAAGGACTTTTTTTAATCTTTTTTCTTTGAACCTTTTTTGATTTCTTTTTCACGGCGTTTGTAATAATCTTCAATTGCTGCACGGATGCTTTCTTCTGCCATAAGTGAGCAGTGAATTTTATGTGGTGGAAGTTCCCCTAAAAGTTTCAAAACATCTTTGTTTGTCACTTTAAGTGCTTCATCAATTGTTTTGCCTTTGATAAGGTCGCAAGCCATGTCAGTTGATGCAATTGCTGCGCAGCATCCAAAAGTTTTGAATTTTGCATTTTCAATGATGCCATTATCATTGATTTTAAGATACATCTTCATAATGTCGCCACAAGCAGCGTTTCCAACTTGTCCGATTGCATTTGCGCCATGCATTCCGCCAGCGTTGCGTGGATTTTGAAATCTGTCAATAACTGTTTTACTATACATTAGTTTAACCTCCCTGGTTGAATTGGTGATATTGCCCTAAGTTTAGCAACAACTTTTTGAATTTCATCTACAACATAATCTACGTCAGATTTTGAAATGTTTGTTCCGAAAGAAATACGGATTGAGCCTTGTGCAATTTCGTCTGGAACGCCCATTGCTTGCAAAACGTGTGATGGAAGAAGTGATTTTGATGTGCAAGCCGATGCCGTTGAAACGCAAATTCCTGCAAGGTCAAGAAGCATCATAATTGATTCGCCCTCAACACCATAGAATGAAATGTTTACGATTGCATTGCTTTTTTGATGTGGATGGCCGTTTACTTGGAAGAATTCAACTTTTTCTTTAAGTTTTTCAAGGAAATAATCGCGAATATTTTTGAGTTTTCTGTTGTTTACAAGTTGATTTCTGACTGCAATTTCGATTGCTTTTCCAAAACCAGCAATTCCCGGAACATTCTCAGTCCCAGCACGCTTGCCGCGTTCTTGATCTTGGCCGCCAAATGTGATGTTGTCAATTCTCACGCCATTTTTGATGTAAAGCGCTCCAACGCCCTTTGGCCCATGGATTTTGTGAGATGACATTGACATCAAATCGATTTCCATGTCTTGAACGTCTATTTTCACGTGTCCAATTGCCTGAACAGCGTCTGTGTGGAAATAAATGCCATAATCATGAGCAATTTTTGCAATTGCCTTTATGTTTTGAATTGTGCCAACTTCGTTGTTGACAGTCATAATTGAAATCAAAGTTGTGTCTTTTCTGATTGCATGCAGAAGATCTGGCATACTTACAAGCCCATTTCCGTCAACAGGAAGATATGTGACTTCATAGCCCTCTTTTTCAAGTTGTTCGCACGCATGAAGCACAGCATGATGTTCGATTTGGCTTGAGATGATGTGTTTTCCTTTGTTTGCATTGGCGTGAGCAACCCCTAAGATTGCCCAATTGTCTGCTTCAGTGCCGCCGCTTGTGAAATAAATTTCATTTGCCTTGCTGGCATTGATGGCATCTTTAACTCTGTCTCTTGCGCGGTCGATGATTGCAACGGCATCGCGTCCAAAACTATGGAGGCTGCCGGCGTTGCCATAGATTGTGTTAAAGCAAGGAATCATCTCGTTTAAAACTTCGTTTGAAACATAAGTTGTAGATGCGTTGTCTAAGTAAATCTTTCTTTCCATAATCCTTTCCTTTTAATAAAATTTCACTTATATTTTAACACCAAAAAAAAGCGTTGTCAATACTTAAAAAGAAAATTAGATATGTTTTTCTATCATATCTTTAAGGTCAGATTTTGACATAAGCCCAATATGTTTGTCCACTTTTTTGCCGTCAACAAACAAAATCATGGTTGGAATGCTTAAAATCCCGAAACTGCAGGCAAGTTTTTCGTCCTCATCCACATCCACTTTGTAAAACGAAGCCCCTGTGATTTCTTTTGAAAGTTCTTCCAAAATTGGCGCCATCATTCTGCATGGCCCACACCAATTTGCGAAGAAATCAACCAAAACCACACCTTTTGCCGTTTTTTCTTTAAAGTTTTTTTCTGTGATAATTTCCATATTACACTCCTTTTAAAAGTTTGCCAATCACAAACGCTGACACAACCATTCCGCACATTGCCGGCTGATAAGCGATGCTTCCAACAGCGCTTTGTGAGTGTTTTAGCGGCATTTGGCTTGATGTTGCAACATCCAAAGATTCAACGCCGCGCTCTCTCAGTTTTTTTCGCATCACTTTGGCAAGCCCATCATTGCAAGTTTTGTAAATATCGACAATTTGAAAGTTTGGAATGTCAATCCTGTTTCCAGCACCCATTGCAGAGATTATGTTAAAGCCGTTTTGCTTGCAAAAACAGATAAGTTCCACTTTGTCAGCAACGGAGTCGATACAATCGACCACATAGTCGAATTTCAAAGAAATAATCTCTTTTAAATTGTCCTTTGAAATGCGTTTTCGGACGGCATCTATCTGAATTTTTGGATTGATTGACAAAAGCATTTCTTTCAAAACATCAACTTTAACTTTGCCAACAGTGTTGACATTTGCGACAATTTGGCGATTTATGTTTGTTTCGTCAACGATGTCAAAGTCAACAATTGTGAGTTTGCCAACGCCACAGCGTGCGAGCATTGAGGCAACATATCCTCCAACTCCGCCAACGCCAATCACAGCGACATTCGCTTTTTCAAGCGTTTTCAGCCCATTTTCTCCTATCAATATCTTTGTTCTATCCGTCCACATATTCTTCCTTTTATCAATATATTGTGGTGTTATGCAATATTTTTGTGACATAACACCACAAAATGTATTATAAAACATATTTTTTAAGGTCGTATTTAGATTGTCTATCTTTAAACACGCTTAAAACATAATTTTTGTCAATCAAGATGTCAAGCATTGGATGTTCACCCGTTGCATTGAAAGAAACATCTTCCAAAAGTGCTTCCATGATTGTGTGAAGTCGTCTTGCGCCTAAATCCTCGCTTGTTTCATTTTCTCTTGCTGCCATTTCAGCGATTTCGTCAAGTGCATCATCCTTAAACACAAGATTTATGTTGTCAACTTTCAAAAGATTTGAATATTGAACGGTTATGGCGTTTTTAGGAGTTGTTAAAATCTTTTTAAAGTCATCCTTTGTCAAACTTTCAAGTTCAACGCGGATTGGAAAACGCCCCTGAAGTTCTGGAATCATATCTTCCATTTTTGAAACGTGAAATGCCCCCGCAGCGATAAACAAAATGAAATCAGTTTTCACATTGCCATATTTTGTTGGAACAGTGCTGCCTTCAACGATTGGCAAAATATCTCTTTGAACACCCTCGCGGGAAACATCTGCGCTGTTTGTCGCTTGACTTTTTCCAATAATTTTGTCGATTTCATCGATGAAGATGATGCCCTGTTCTTCTGCCAAAGCGATTGCTTCTTCATTGACATTGTCCATGTCAATTATCTTTTCACTTTCTTCCTGTAAAAGCACATCTCTGGCGTGCTTCACGGTCATCTTCTTTTTCTTGTGTTTTGGAGGATTAAGCCCATCAAACATAGAGCCGAGAGTGATTTCGCTTCCGCCAAGCGCCATAATTGGCTTTGGAGTGTCTAAAACAACAACTTCCACAATCTCATCTTCGCACTTTCCAGAGTGAAGTTCCTCGAAAAGTGCGTCACGATTGACATCCACTGTTGTCACGCGTCTGTTTTGGAAGAGTGCGTCAACAAGCCTGTTTTCAACAATAGGCATAACCTTTGCTTCAACCTCATGTTTTTTGTTGTCCTTAACCATTCGCACAGCAACTTCCACAAGGTCACGCACCATGCTTTCAACATCACGCCCAACATAGCCAACTTCAGTGTATTTTGTGGCTTCGACTTTCACAAAAGGCGCTCCGACAAGTTTGGCAAGGCGTCTTGCGATTTCGGTTTTACCAACCCCTGTTGGCCCGCTCATAACAATGTTTTTTGGCGTGATTTCACTGCGCATTTCTGGTGAAAGGCGGCTTCTTCTGTATCTGTTTCTAAGTGCAACCGCAACCGCTTTTTTAGCCTTTGTTTGTCCAACAATATATTTGTCAAGTTCGGTTACAATCTGTTTTGGTGTGTAATTCATAAAATCCCCCTTTAAAGTTCTTCCACAATGATGTTGTCATTTGTGAAAACGCAAATTTCACTTGCAATTTTAAGTGCTTTAAATGCAATTTCGCTTGCGGAAAATTCTGTGTTCTGCACAAGTGCCCTTGCCGCAGCAAGTGCGTAGTTCCCGCCCGAGCCAATTGCACAAATTCCGTCTTGTGGCTCAATCACATTGCCCGCGCCGTCAAGAATTAAAACCTGATTTTTGTCCGCAACAATCATCATTGCTTCAAGTTGACGCGAAGCCTTGTCCTCACGCCAAGTTTGTGCAAGTTCAACAGCGCTTCGCATAAGATTCCCGGCAAATTTATTCAGCATGCCCTCAAATCTTTCACTCAACGAAAAAGCATCTGCCACACTTCCGGCAAAGCCCACAACAACGCTGTTGTTGTAGATTCTTCTCACTTTTTTAGCGTTGTTTTTAAAGATGATGGAATTTTGCATTGTCACTTGTCCATCTCCGGCAACAGCAATCTTTCCGTCACGTTTAACTGCGCAAATTGTTGTGCCTCTAAAAATAGTTTCCATAAAATTTCTCCTTAAATTTTTCGATTTGTGATTTAGATGAGTTTCTTTGATTTTCGACTTCTGTTTTTAATCTTTCTAAATCTTCTAGTTTAATTATATCATATTTCAAAGTGATTAACCTAAACTTTACAACACTTTTTTCAAGTAAATTTTGCAAAATAGTGGCAATACAAGTTTTTTCCGCCAATAATTCCACACCATAGCGCCTGAAAAAGTGGCAAATCACATTGTAAGCGCAATAATTTGCCATCAAAAGCGTTTCAAAACTGCCGGCAGTCCCCGCAAAACCGCCACAAACAAATATGTTTGGATTTGTTTTCAACTGCATCTGTTTGTTTAAACAAGATGGCGCAAGAAGATAAGTTGTGCGTCTGACAGATGAGAATCTCAAAATTTTGCAGCCTTTTAGTGCATCTATGCAGTTTAAAATCTCTTCTTGCTCTTCATCTGAAAGTGCAGAAACAAAATCGTCTAATAGAAAGACATTTTTTCCAAGCATATATGACATTTTCAAACTTGCATAAGGCTTGTCCTGTGAAAAATGCGGTCTGAAAATGGAATTTCTAAGTGCAAGTTCACTCATCTCAGCAAGGCTTTCAACGGTGATTTGTTTTTCGCCATCTATCTTGTCATATTCTTTGTTGAATTGCAAAATTTTGCTTACAACATTTTTATATTCGCTCTCTGAAAGATTGACATAACAGTCGCGCTGATTTATAAAGTTTATTTTGTTTTTATCAAGGCTTGATTCATCAATCGCAACAAGTTGCGGCTGATAAAAGCACATATGCATCTGTCCAACCATTTTTTCAACAGTCACAGTCAACTCTTTGCTTGTGTTGTGACCTGTGGCAATAATTGTCGGCTCTGTTTTATTTATCTCGTCAATCTGAGCATTGAAAATATGTATGTGCGGATGATTTTCAAGTTCGCTTCTCACCTTTTTCATAAATTCATAGCTATACAAAAAGCCAAAGTTTTCATAGCCATATTTTTTGGCAAGTGAAACAAGCGGACTGTTTAAATATTCAAGTTCGTCAAGCATATTGTCTGTTAAGAAAGTTTGATATTCGTCATAATAGTCAAAAGGCTTGTCTGGCAAATTTTGCCCGTTGTCGAAAATGTGGACGTTAAAGCCGTTGTTTGCCAAAATAAAGGCAGTTTCCGCCCCAGCAAGCCCACATCCAATTATTTTAATTGTTTTTCTATTCGACAAGTTTTCAAACATTCGCATCCACCTTATAATCGCAGGCAGAACATTTTTCAATTTTGCCTTTTCTTATCATGTGTTTGCCGCATTTAGGACAAAGTTTGCCTGTTGGAATATCCCAACTCATAAAGTTGCAACCCGCTCTGTCCTCACACGCATAGAAGGTTTTTCCGCGTTTGCTTTTAACTGCATAAACATTCTTTCCGCAGTTTGGACAAACGCTGACAGGCTTTTTCTCGTCATGTTCATATGGCATGACATTTTTGCATTTTGGAAAGTTTGAGCAGCCCAGAAATTTGCCAAAACGCCCCTCTCTTAAAAGCATTTTGTGGCCACATTTATCACAGATGACATCTGTTTCAACAGGCTCTGCTTTAAGCGAAACACCGCTTGAATCGGCATTCTGCAAAAGCCCTTTAAAGCCGTTCCAGAAACTGTCAACAACGCTGTGCCAATCGTCTTTATTTTCGGCAATATCGTCCAAACGGCTTTCCATATGAGCGGTGAATTTCACGTTGATGACGCCGCTGAAAAACTTTTCAAGATAAACAGTTATCTTTCTGCCAAGTTCGGTTGGCACAAGATATTTGCCGTCTTTAGAGCAGTAGTTTCTTGCCGTCAAAAGTGTGATTGTGGCGGCATATGTTGCAGGTCTGCCAATCCCCTTTTCTTCCATGGCTTTGACAAGGCTTGCTTCTGTAAAGCGTGCTGGTGGCTTTGTGAATTTCTGCTCTTGTTTTATATCTGTCACTTTCAAAATTTCATTTTCGTCCAATTTTGGAAGTTTTGAACCGTCTTTTTCGTCTTTCTCTTCATCTGAATATTCTTTGTAAACTGCTGTGAAGCCCGCGAATTCCAAAGTCTTGCCCACAGATTTGAAATTGTAGTCGCCGGCGTTTATCGAAACATTCACGTTGGAATATTCCGCCTCTTTCATTTGGCTTGCAACAAAGCGCTCGTAGATGAGTTTGTAAAGTCTGTAATTGTCCTTTGTCAAACTGTCTTTCACCATCTCTGGTGTCACTTGCAAAGAAATAGGTCTGATCGCTTCGTGCGCATCTTGTGCGTTTTGTTTGCTCGCATAATAATTTGGCTTTTCTGGGACATAATCCTTGCCATATTTTTGTGCAATAAACTCAAGGCAGGCATTTTGAGCATCAACGGAAACACGAGTGGAGTCTGTTCTGATGTAAGTGATAAGTGCGATTTTGCCCTCACCCTTAACTTCAACGCCCTCATACAGTTCTTGTGCGCACATAGTTGTCTTTTTAAGGCTCATGCCAAGTTTGTTGAGCGCATCTTGTTGCATTGTGGATGTGGTAAATGGCGCTGGAGCATGAGATTTCGTTTTTGTGCGTTTGATGTTTTCAACGACAAAATCTTTGCCGTTTATTTCACTAAGGGCTTTGTCAACATCCTCTTTGGAGGAAAGTTTGATTTTTTTGTTCTTATAATTTGTGAGAGTTGATTTAAACTTTATGTTGTTTTTCTCATGAAGAGCAGAAACAATCCAATATTCTTCTGGCTTAAAGTTTTCAATTTCAACTTCTCTGTCAACGACAAGTTTAAGTGCAACAGATTGCACTCTTCCTGCGCTGAGTTTTGGCGAGATTTTTCTTGAAAGAATTGGAGAAAGTTTATAGCCCACAATTCTGTCCAAAACGCGCCTTGCTTGCTGAGCATTGACAAGATTAAGGTCAATTGCCCTTGGTTGCTCAAGCGCCTTTAAAACCGCCTTTTTTGAAATTTCATTGAATTCAATTCGGCATTTTTTGTTTGGATCAAGTCCCAAAACATATGCAACGTGCCAAGAAATCGCCTCACCCTCTCTATCTGGGTCGGTTGCGATTAAAACTTCGTCCGCAGCGCTGGCTTTCTTTTTAAGGTCAGAGATGAGTTGTTTCTTGTCTGGATTTATTTCATAATGCGGCTCATAATTGTTGTTAAGGTCAATCGAAAATGATTTTGCAGGCAAATCACGAATATGTCCTTTTGTCGCAAAAACTTCATAGCCGTTTCCAAGATATTTTTTTAATGTTTCCCTTTTTGCTGGGGCTTCAATAACTACAAGTTTCAAAATAAAACTCCTTTTAAACTAATGAATACATTTGTGCAGGCAACTTTCTTATTAAACCACGAATTTCCAAAGTTGTCAAACAACTGTTTAAAATATTCACAGGAATATTGCTTTTTTTTGCCAAAAAGTCAAAATCTCGTGGCTCACCCTCAAGCAAATCAACAATAGTTTTCTCGTCAAAAGACAAAGTTTCAACTTTCTTTTCTTTTGCTTTGGATTGCATGCCATAAAACTCTAAAATGTCCTTTGGCTCAAGCACACATTCACCCTGTGCAGTTTTTATTATATGATTTGTAAGTTGACTTTTTTCGCTTGTTATGTTGCCCGGCACTGCAAACACATCTCTGCCATATTCAAGCGCAAATTCTTTTGTGTGAGTTGTTCCGCTTTTGAAAGCCGCTTCCGTTATCAACACACCTTTAGAAAGCCCCGCAATAATTCGATTGCGTCTTGGAAAAGTGTATTTCTTCGCCGAGAAAGATGGCGGATATTCACTCAGCAAAAGCCCCTTTTCAGCAATTTCTTGAGATAAAGCGAAATTTGCCTGAGGATAGACTTTCCCAAAGCCACTTGCAACAACTGCAATCGTCTTTCCGCCCGCATCAAGCGTTGCTCTGTGAGAAATTTGGTCAACGCCATAACAAAGTCCGCTGACAATCACAAAGCCGCTTTCAGCAAGTTCTTTGGCAAAGCGCTCAGTGACAATTTTTCCATATGAAGATGGCATCCTTGTGCCAACAATTGAAAAACACTCTTCTTTCAAAAGCGACAAATCGCCTTTTGCATAAAGTAAAAGCGGCCTGTCTGGAAGATCAATCAAATTCTCTGGATAATCTTCACTTTCATATGTGAGAATTTGTATGCCGTTGTTTTTCATGTTTTCAATGCTTGAAACAAGTTCTTTCTCGTCAAAACCTTCGGCAAGTTTAACAACTTCTTCAGTCGATAAAATTCCGTCCATATTCTCAAGAACCTTGTCAAGAGAAATAGGTTTGACCGTTTCCAAAATTTCCTCTTGTTTTTTGTTTGAAATTTCATGCATTGACATGTAAACTAAAAATTTTTCTAATTCGCTAACCAATTTAAACTCCTTAAATCGACCAATATTTTCTGTCCAAGCCCCTGTAAGAGATTGCCTCAGCGATGTGCTGTGGCTTGATGTCCTCGCACCCTTCAAGGTCAGCAATTGTTCTTGCAACTTTCAAAATTCGATCGTGTGCACGCGCGGAAAGTTTAAGATTGTTGAAGGCGCTTTCCATAAGCGTTTGACACTCTGGTGAAAGTTTGCAAAATTTTTTCATAACCGGCACACTCATTTTTGCGTTGCAATAGGTGTTTGTTCCTTTAAAGCGTTCTAGTTGAATCTCGCGCGCTTTGTCAACACGTTTTTTGATTTCACTTGAACTTTCTTCTTTTTCGTCATTGTTGAGTTGTTTGTAAGTCACATTGTCACACTCAACCTGAATGTCAATTCTGTCCATGATTGGGCCAGAAATTTTAGACAAATATTTGTGAATTTGAACAGGTGAACACTTGCATTCTCTGTCTTTAGAGCCATAGTTTCCGCATGGACATGGATTCATGCTGGCAATAAGCGTGAAGTTGGATGGATAAGTGATTGTTTGAAGCGCCCTTGCAACTGTGATTGAGCCGTCTTCAAGTGGCTGGCGCAAGGTTTCAATTAAGTGTCTGGAATATTCTGGAAATTCATCCAAATAAAGCACGCCGTTGTGCGCCAAACTTATCTCACCCGGCTTGCTGTGAAGTCCGCCACCTGTGAGGCTGATTGTTGTTGCGGTGTGATGAGGTGTTCTGAACGGCCTTTGCGTGATGATGCCCTTTTTAAGATCAAGTTCTCCCGCAACAGAGTGAATTTTTGTCACTTCAAGCGCCTCTTCAAAAGTAAGATTTGGCAAGATTCCAGAAAAGCACTTTGCAAGCATGCTCTTTCCACTGCCCGGTGGGCCAATCATAAGCACATTATGC